>CAZIWH010000022.1:0-25138 GCA_964542985.1 uncultured Hyperthermus sp.
CAACAGTATTCACGGCTAGCTCCTCCGCATAGCCGGCTACAACGAAGCTCTTCAACATAACGTCGGCAACGTTATCGTAGTCGAGTATACCCTGCTCTATAAGTCGTTTTGACATCAGCTTGCCAGCATTCTTGGCGCTGGTGTAGAGGAGTCCCCCGGCAAATTTTAGCACTTTCTCAATCCCCTTGTAGAGGTCGACGAGCACGTCCCTCTGTATGAGCACACTATCCTCAATAGTCCTACGGAAGTATTCGTCAACTAGCTTCTCCCTATCCGGTGGCTCCGCCGGCGGCCGCTCCTCCTTTACAACTCCCTGCTTCCGGCTCGTCGGCTCCTTCCCGGCCACTCGTGCCCGTTGCCTACGTCTCCCGAAGAGCATACCCGGGTCACCCCTCCCAGACCAGGGGCTCCAGGTGCACCCTCTTGGCGGGAACGTTGCCCCGCTATGGCAAAAAAAGCCTGGGGCCAGAATTATTCTTCTATGAGCCTACTTATTATAGTGGTATGCGAAACTTATCGGAATATTGATAGCTTTTATTATAATAGTTTTATTAGCGTAACATTATACGTATAATATATATTATGTGAATTATTTATTATGTTCTATATTTTACTGCAAGAGGCTACATCGTGGTGAATGAGGCCCTCGGCAAGGCTCATAAAAACGGCCGCCGCTCCTGGCCTCGAATTAGCCATGGTGGCGATGAGCTGTGGCCGCCGCTGGCTTCTTCGTGCTCGGGGTGCTCGGGCTGGGAATGATAATAATACTCGCAATAGTGTTCGTAATAGTCTATGTGATCGTTGAGGCGCTTAAGGATTCCCTCCGCTTCGGCTACCGCGAGATACCCCTCCCCCAGGGGATTGACACAGCTAGCCTCATGCCGAGGCTGCTTGAGGAGCTGAAAACCCGAGGGATAGATGTGCACACGGAGTACGGGCAGCACGGGGGCGTCGTCCTAGACGGCGCTCTGGTGAAGCATCGTGTCAGACCGCTGCCGGGCAACAGGATAGCAGTCTGGGCCGAGGTAACCCCCCTGGCGGCTGCCTTGGGCGTGGTGCTGCTCTTCGTGCACATAGTGCTGGCGCTCCTAGTAGGCCTGCTGGCCTACCTCCAGTACGACAACCAGAGGAGGGGGCTACGCGCAGCCCTGGAGGCTGCTCTGGGACGCGAAGTCTACATCTAGGGCGCCGTGGATGCTTGCCGCAGAAGGGAGGAAGCAGTGGCACCCCTGCTGGAGCCCATAAGCAGCGACGAGCTGCGGGGCATAATCTGCACCCAGGCGGCGCCAGTCGTAGTCGCCTACGTGGACAAGAAGTGCCCCGTCTGCCAGAGCTACGTCCCCGTCTTCCGCGAGTTCGCGCTCAGCTACAACGGCGACGCAGTCTTCGTCGTGGCATGGATCCATAGGGTTCCGGAGGAGGCGCTCCGGATAGGCCTCAGCGTCGTCCCCACAACGGTTGTCTACAAGGACTGCAGGCCCATGGTCGCACTCCCCGGCTTTGCGCACCCCGAGGAGCTCAAAGCACTCATAGAGAAGGCCCTGCCCGAAGCACTCCGCCGAGAAGAAAACTAGCATCACGCTAAGCCCGCCGAGATCCTGGGGCTGTGAGGAGGCTTGGAAGGAGCGAGCTCCGCGTGGCTATGAGCGCAGCGGGGATGCCGAGCCCCGCATCAAATAAAACGCTGCCCCGGGGGAGAGGGGCTCAGCGGAGGCCAAGCTTCTTCTCCAGCTCCCTTATGGCTCCAAGGAGCTTCTTCTCCTGCTCCTCGAGCTTCCTGAGCCTAAGCTCAAGCACCTCTATCTCGTCCTCAACGTATCTCCGCGCCTCCTCGGGGGGCACTTCTATGAGGAGCCCCCCTACGCTCCGGAACACCGTCTTCGGCGAGGCTTTCTCAAGCACCCTCCTAGCCTCCCTGAGCTCCGCGAGCCTAGCCCTCACGGCGGTTATCTCCTGGCGCACAAGGCTATACTCTCTTATCAGCTCCTGAAGCCTAGCCACATCGGCCTGTGCAACCACGGTTCCCTGCCCCGTCTCACGTTGAATCGAGATAATCAAGCAGCGTGGTGGAAGTGTGGTTCAGGTGCAGGATGCGGGCGCTAGCGCCGACGCGGCTGCGGCCGCTAAAAAGCCCGGGGAGCCACGGGGGGAGGTTACTGTTTCTTTACCTGGGCCTCCTGGCGGGCTAGCTCCTCTACCTGCGGGAGTATCTCGTTGATCTTCCTGTTGACTTCCTCTAGCTTCCTCAGCAGGTCTAGCCTCAGGCTCTCCAGGGTGGCTATGCGCTCCTCTATCATCTTCCTGGCGTCGTCTAGGGGCACCTCGACGCTGAGCCTGCCGCCGACGCCCATTATCACCGTCTCGGGTTTCTCTATCTTTGCGCGTATGAAGTTGCCGGCGCCAATGGGCACTAGGACGGTCTTACCCTCCCCGTACTTCTTGATGTACTCAAGCACTTCGATGCTGGCTGCGAGGTCCTGTATGGTGGCGTTGATTATGTCGATCTGGGCGCGGAGCTGGTCTGCCTGCGCTATTAGGCTTCTGAGCTCGTCCTGAAGCCTGCGGAGCTTCTCATGGTTCTGTATCTGCTCCGCCACGGCTCTCACCATGTTAGTTAGGTAGCAAACACGCTTCTACTTATTGCTTTGGTTTATCGGAGTCTAGGGTAACACATATATCAGATATATATGGAATTGTTTAAGAGAGACGTGGGCTGTTAATGTGGCTGTGGAACAACACCCTCCCGGACAGCCCATTCGCCATACTTCTTGTCGCTACCCATTATGTGGCCCTTAACCCACTTGGCCAGGAAGAGGAGCACGTCCACGTCTAGGCTGCGCTTACCCCTCCCATACTCTCTGCGGAACTCGGCAACTTTACGTACAAACCACGCGTGTTCTCTCTTATGCTCCTCCGACCAAGGGTATCCTATTTTCTCGAAAAACGTTTCCTCGGAGCGGAAATGGAAGCTTGAATATTCTTCTAGAAAGCCTAGGAGCCCACCTATACGGGTTCTCGTGGCACCGTTGAGCAATGCTGTGTAGAGGCTGTTCAAGGCTTTCACTAGCTGCCGGTGTTGAAGATCTATGCCCTTAACGTAGACGCTCATGCTCGGGCTCCAGCAGTAGAGGCGGCTGGGCAGCTCGTAGACGGTGGCCACAGCGTCTCCTGCTTCTATGAGGAGGGCGGAACCCGCGGGGGACACGGGCTCACAGACGCCGTCCCTGCAGAGGCATGTCTCTGTATACGTGGGAGTATAGAGTATCCGCATCTCAAGCTTGCCGGCCTTGACTAAGACTAGTGCAGGCGCCCGTACGGGGAGAAGATGGAGTAGTTGATGCGTCTCGGCGGGGACTTGTTTGATGCGTACGGTCCTCGCTGAGCGCGCCAGGCTGGCTGCGCTGCCGGGGCTGGCTAGCAGTGGCGATATGTGTGCCATGTGCTGGCTCCCCCTTGTACGCGTTTAACGTGCGAGCATATGGCCTATGATTAAAAGAGATAATATATATTGTAGTCTGGTCTGTGTTGCTGTAGAGAGTTGAACACCTATTATTGGGTCTGCGGTGCAGCGGCAGCAGGAGCAGAGCCTTGGCTGGAGACAGGGGGTCGCAGCACCTGGACGAGGAGGAGCTGGGGAGGGCCACGCAGCTAGCCTATGAGGCGTTCAGCGTCCTAGAGGGCATGGGGGCTAGCTTGTCGCCCTACGTGCCAACCCAGGAGGAGGTGATGGAGCCGATCCTCGCCTTAGTACAGGCTTCAGCCAATAGGAGGGGCAGCCAGTGCCCCCCGGTCTACTATGAGCCGGGCTGCGGGGCTGGCCGTGTCGCGTCAAGGGCCGCCGAGTCTGGGCTCTATGTGCTGTGCCTGGAGCTGGACGAGGAGTTGGCCGCCAAGGCGGCCGACAAGGCGAGGAGAAGCCCCCTCATGGACACTGTAGTTGGAGATCTAACAGTGTTTAGGCCACGGAGGGTGGACGCGGCCTACCTCTACCTGCTGCCTGTCGCCGTGGCTAGGGTGCTGGAGGTGCTCCGTGGACTCCACGCCCCCGTCTACAGCCTCGACTACCCAGCGCTCGGCGATCACGGCGCCCTCCGGGCCGCGAGACTCATCATCGGCGGGAGGAGCCTCTACGTCTACGAGTCCTAGAGCTTGTTTAGGACACCAACGTATGGCATCAAGCATGCAGCATAGCGGCCTGGCAATGAGGGAAACCGGTCAGGGGATACTAGGCCAGCCGTGCGCCAGAGTGGCGTGATGGGTAGTGCCTCATAGTCCATCTAGGAGGCCAGAGAGGTGGCTGCCTAGGGCTCTTCTCGGGGCCTCCCCCTGCACGCTACCTGTAATGCTCTCTAGGGCTGTATCTTTGCAGGTATGTAGTGCTCCATGAGCACGTGTATTATCCTGTCCCTATTAGGCTCCAGGTCTAGGCGAGTGAAGACCATGTCCCTGCCTCTGCCTATTATGCGGCCACCCAGCTTATCCACCATTATCTTCTTCATAGGGATGTTGAAGGGGTCGAAGTAGGCTTCGAGGGCCTTATAGCCGTTCTCAAGGAGGCATGCGGCTATGAGGGCTGTGAGCGTGGTTCCGAGGCCCCTGCCCTGGTGGTCATCCCTCACAACTATGCCGAGCTCCGCGACCCCTCTTATACCGGTGTCATAGGCCTCGGCTGTGGCCACGGCCTCTAGGCCCCTGGTGCCCGCGACCACTATGAGCCTCGCGTTGGAGAGCATCTCGTCTACCACGGGCTCCCAGTACTTTATCGGTCTGAGGAACCGGAGGAGAATGGTGTCAAGGCTTAGCCGGCGGTACATGTCTAGTATGATGCCCCGGTCCTCGGGGCCACCGCGCCAGATCTCCCGCTCTCCCCCCTCCCGGAGCCGAGCCTTTCCCGGGAGAAGGCTGCAGCCGAGAGGCTCGGGCATCAGCGTCCTCCTCGCCTGCCCTCCGGGGAGGCGTAGACTAGTCCTTGTCCGGCGTTAAGCCTGTCCCCTCATCCTCCCCGGCGACGGGCGCATAGAGGAGCATGAGGGGGCCCCCGGTGGCGGGGCGCCCGAGGGTCTCCGCGAGCCGGAGGCCGTGTGCGGCGAGCCAGCCGTCGAGCAGCACGGTGGATGCATAGATGTCGGCAGCCGCGGCCTCCTGCTCCTCGCCGGGGGCTGGGCAGAATGCGGAGCCGCCGCGGCAAGGGCGGAGTCCCCGAATCCTCACCGTGACCGAGGCCATAGGAGCCGTGGGGGGCGGCAGCAGGGGCGGGAGCAGCAGTAGGAGCCTCAGCCACCGCGGCTGGCTGCAGTCCCCTTGCCCCCCTGGATCCAGGTGGGCTTCAGCCATTATCTCGGCGCCTCCGTGCCTTATGACGACGGTCTCCCTCCTCGCCCCGAGCGCGCCGAGTCTTGCATCGAGTAGCTGCATGTGCCCAGGGTCGAGATAGTACAGCTCCGCGATTGAGCCGCAGCTGCAGCGTGTCGGCAGCCCACTAGGCCCTGGGCAAGCGTTGACGACGACCCCCGTGCCCGCGAACACGGCGCCGGCTAGGAGGCCGTGGAGCCTCCCGCCGTAGCGTAGCTCGCCGATGGCAACATAGGGTATCCTAGATGCCTCGAGCAATGCCCCCTCCCCCTAGGCGGTGAAGACCCTGCGGGATAGTATCTGCTGGAGCAGCGCCACGTGCTGAGGCGGCGCGCCTATCGAGGAGAGCCAGGAGACGAGTAGGGGGACCACCCTGTCGCCGCAGCCGGGCTCGTCTAGGGCATCCATGCAGGCCTCCATGTAGAAGCCTCCGCCCATGGGGGCCCGGTAGGCGTAGTAGGCGCGGCTCCAGTCGTCCTCGTAGCCGCTGGCCAGCACTCCAGGCGGCGCGGAGCGTATCGCCCCTCTCCCCCGCCCGGCCCCGGGTGCCGACAAGGGGTCGAGGGGCGGGGGGCAGAGCAAGAGAAGCACTGGGCAGCTCCTACACTCCACCCTCCTCTCCTCGCAGGCCTCCACGCCTGGCTGCCCCTCCGCCGGGTAGCCCGCAGGGGGCTCCTAATAGGGTGGTTTCTACGCCTCCGCTTCCCGAGGCGTAGGCGGGGTAGCAGCCTCTACGCCACCCGGCGAAGCCCAGGGGGAGCATGCTTTGAGGCCCTATAGGCTCTTGGCAGCCGTGGCAGCGGTGGTTGTTCTCTCCTCAGCCCTAGTCGCCGCCACGGCCTCGGCGCAGGGGGCTCCCCCGCCGCCCCCAAACGTGACTGTGGCCGCGGAGGCGATACGCTCAGTAATCTCCATGCTGCTCCGGGAGGGCTACAGCTGGGGGCAGGCGGCGCAGCTCTTCCACAACCTGAGCCTCTGCCTGCCGGGCACAGGTCTCGGTGAAGCAGCCGCGGAGGCCGCCTCAGCGCTCTCCTCCCACAACGTGTCAGCGGCCTCCAGGGACCTCGCAAGGTTCCTCGACGCCCTAGCCACCTCCCCGCTGGAGCATGCGGCGGCTGCTTCCACCTGCCCGGCCGGGGAGCTGGCGAGGCTAGTCTACGGGGCTGTCCTCGCCTCACTCTATACGCCGACGCCGCTCGGCCTCGTGCCCCCGCCCCATGCTCCTCCGCCAGGCCTCTCCGCGGGACCCTGCGCGACCCCCGCCGGTGTAGCCGCGCTCGCCTCCGCCAGGATAAGCGGCGGCCTCTACACTATGGTGGCAGAGGAGGCGTTGAGGGCAGGCGCGGAGCCAGCCTGCCTGATCTACGCCGCCGGCTCCACCGGGGGCCTGCTCGGCGGGGACGCCAGGCGGGTAGCGGGGACGCTGATAGCCTCGTGGTATGCTTCGGTTGGCCGCCCCGAGCCGCCCCCCGCCGGGGTTTTCGAGGATGCTGTGGGCCTGGCTGCCGCCGGCAACTGGAGCCTGGCCCGCGGCCTCCTTGCGGCCCTCGAGGCGGCCTACCCCAGCTACACGCGGCTGCTGAGAACCCTGGGACTGGACCCCCTAAGGGTGCTCCAGGCCAGAGTGGAGCACAGCGGGGGCTGGTCCCTGGGGCTCCCGGCGACCGGTTACTGCATGGAGGCCCGGAGCCTGCTCAACGTGCCTCCGTCTGAGCGCGGTGTGACAGGGTTCTACGATATGCTTGGGGAGGCGCTGAGCCTCTGCGCAGCTGAGACCCGTAGACCCGGGCTCGTCGTTGAAGCCGCGGGGCTGAACCCCTGGATACCCTTCGACCCGGTGCCCTTGGCTGCCGCGGGGCTCCAGGGCAGCAAGGGCTACGCGCTGGCCGCAGCCTCCGCCAGCAGCGTGCCCCACGGGCTCCTAGTACACGTGTCCGGGGAGGAGGCCGCCAAGCTGCTCCGCGAAGCCCTGGGGATAGATGCCCCGGCCCGGGGGCCAGGCCTCTACCGCGCGTTGGTGGAGGCCTGGAGGCTCCAGCTGAGCCCCGGCAGGCTTGCGGCCATTGTCTCGGGGAACCTTACCAGGCTGGGCCTCGTCTCCAGGGCTGTAAGCCTACGCCCCTATCGTGGGGGGCTCGCCGTCTACTACGCCTCAGTGAGGCTCACCTCATGGCTCCTTGCCAAACAGGGCGCCGCCGGCGCGTCCATCCTCGGCGGGCTCGGGGACACCCCGCTCGCACCCATGTACACCGTGTTCTCGATGCCGGGTAGGCAGCTGCTGGCCCGCTGGGCCCTCGGCTGGATCACGGGCCTCGAGCCCCCGGAGGCAACCCACGGCAAAGGGAGCGGGGCGGCAGGCACGCCCTTCATCAAACTGTTGGGCTCCGCCGCGCAGGGGGCCGGGCAGCTACCCGGGAACCTCACGGCCCTAGTGTCGGCGCTAAACCAGACCCCCGAGGGCAGGGCCGTCGCCCAGCTGGTGCAGCAGGTCCTCTCAGCCGCTGAGAGGGGCGACTACGCCTCAGCTGCGGATGCGGCGCAGCGGCTCTGGAGGATGCTCGAGTCAATCCTCGGCCCCGAGGCGGCTAGGCAGCTGGTGCTCGAGGCCGCGAAGGCCCTGGGCGAGAACCCGGAGAAGGTTGCCGAGGCCCTTGCCGCCGTGGCCTCCCTGAAGTTCAACGGCAGGACAGTAACGGTGGACCTGGCCTCGGCCAGCCGGCTGGCCGGCCAGCTGGTGGAGGCGGCACGCTCCGCGGAAACCGGCGGAGCTCCACCGCCGGAGGCAAGGGAGCTGATAAAGCGCCTCATATCAGCCGTGGCGGGCGCCGAGGCGGAGGCAGCTGAAGCGGCGAAGGGCAAGCCGGTAACCGTTGTGAGGATAGAGGGTGTTGAGAACCTGGTAGGCGGTCTTAAAGGACTGAACGTCTTCGTCGACCTCACCTCCGTGCTCGCCAAGGCATTAGGCCCGTCCAGCGGCGCCCCGGCCGCGGGGCCGGCAAAGGCGGCGGCACCCGTTCGCCTCCCCGTGCCGCCTCCGCCGCCTGCACCGCCGGTGGGCGCGGCCCCGGGCTGGGGTGTGTTGCTACTGGTAGCGGCGGTCGCGGCGGGGCTACTGGCCTACGCTGAGTGGCGGCTCGGTCTCCTCTCGGGGCTCGTCGAGCAGGCGAGGCTGAGGAGCCTCGAGTCCAAGGTCGCCAGGGGTGGGGGTGCGGTAGTGGAGGCGTTCGCGGAGCTGCTCCGCGTCTATGAGAGGAGGTTCGGCAAGAGGAGGAGATGGGAGACCCACCGGGAGTACGCCTCGAGGCTGAGCGGCCCAGCTCTCCGCCCCTACATGGAGGCTGCCGAGGTGTATGAGAGGACGAGGTTCGGGCCCGGAGCCGGGCCCGGGGACGCTGAGAGGCTGAGGCGGGCTCTCGGGGAGGCGCGGAGGCTGCTGGGAGGCCTGCTGCGGAGGGGTGGTGGCGGGTGATTAGGTTCCGGTGGTTTATCCTCGGGCTCCTAGTGGTGGCGTTCTTCGCGGCCGCGGAGGCTGCGCCGAAGCTCGTGCTCCTGGGGGGCCTCACACCGAGGCCTGGCAGCATCGTAGACAATGGTAGCTATGGGCTGAGCGTCGCCGCCGAGCAGCTGGTCGCCGCCGGGGCCCGCGTCGCCGTGGGACTGAGTCCTCCCCCGCAGTGGAGGGGGCCCATAGTCTACATCGTAGCAGGGCCTATGAACTGTAGTGGTGCGGCGGCAGAGGCGCTCGCGAGAACAGTGAAGTCTCTTGCGGCACGCGGCGTAGATGTTGGCCTGGTCGTGGCCTCCTCGGGGCCCTACTACGGGCTCTGTGGCCGCCCCCTGTTGGAGGCTCTCGGCGCCCCTCCCCTCCTGCTCGGAGAGACCATGGGGTCGCCTCTCATAGTTCCGCTCGAGGGAGGCCTCCTGGTGCTCTATAGGCCGGACGCCGCGCTGTCCCACCTGGGCTGGAGCGTGGTGGCCACGGGGCTGGGGGCTGGCGGCAGCGGGCCCGCCGTGCTCGCGTGGAGCAGGGGTAGGGTGAGGGTGGTCTTTGTCCCCGAGTGGGATGCTCTGAGCAACTGGCTTCTAAGGGCTGAGGAGCGGGCCGGCATAAACCCTGGCCCTGGCGTGGTGTCGCTCGTCGAGTTGGCTGTGGGGACGCGTAGCCTCCGGGGCGTGCTGGTTCTCCAGCCGGCGATGTTCCTCCCCCAGCCGCCTGGTGGAGGGGGTCTGCTCTTCCAGCCAGGGATACTCGCCGCCAGGCTTGCCGAGGCCTATAAGGGGTTGGAGGATAGACTCTACGCCGAGATGATATACAACCCGTTCGCGGTCATGGCTGTGGCCAGCGTCGCCGCCACCGCGCTGTACGCCGCCTGGGCCAGCGGCAGCGGAACCAGGAGCGTCACCGAGAGGCCACCCAAGCCGGAGCACATGCGGGGGAGGGACGCTTTGGCCGAGGCAGCCGCGGTCGCAGACCAGGCCCTCCGCATCCTATACGGGGTGGGGCTCCGCGAGGCGGCCTCGAGGAGCGACGTGGCCTCCAGGCTTGCCGAGGCCACCGGCATGCCCCGGCGCCGTGTACAAGTGCTCCTAAGACGCCTCGCCGAGGGTAGGCCGCCGAGGCTGCTGCGGAGGAGGTTCATAGCCCAGGCGGTGGAGTTCGCTGAGAGGCTTGCAGCGCTGGCAGCTGGTGAGGCGAGGTGAGGGTAAGGCTCACCCCTAGGGGCCACGGTGTGGTGCTCATAGGCGCCGGGCTTGTCGCCGCCGGCGCCGTGGCTGGCCCCAGCTTCGGCGGCCTGGGGCTCCTCGGCTGGGGCGCCGGGCTGCTCGCCTTCACTGTGCTGTACCGCGCCCTGTTCGCCGTCCGCGCGGCCGCCCTGGCCTCTGCCGGCGCGGTGAGGGAGCTCCGCTCGCCGCCCGGTGACGGAGAGGCGTTCGCCGTGAGGCTGACTGTGTGCGCCGGGCTCCTTGGGGGCCTTGACGTAGAGGTTGTAGATGGGCCTCCCAGGGGCCTGGTGGCTGTGGATGAGCCCAGGGGCAGGGCCGTTGTCCCCCCGGGCGGCTGCGGCTGGGTGGAGTACAGGCTGAGGGGGAGGCCTGGCAGGCACCGCTGGGGCCGTGCGCGGCTCGTGTTGAGGGACTGGCTCGGCCTCTTCGAGGTGGAGGCTTCCACGGAGCCTAGGGGTGTATCCGCTGTGAGCATAGCTCCTAGGCTCCTTGGGGGGTTGGCGAGGAGGGTTCTGGCCGCAGCCGCCGGCTACTCGGCCGCGTTGTCCTCGGCGAAGCCCGGTAGGGGCACCGTGTTCCTCGAGCTGAGAGAGTATAGGCCTGACGACGACTCTAGGCTCATAGACTGGAAGTCCTACGCGAGGACCGGCAAGCTGATGGTCAAGGTGTTTGAGGCCGAGGAGGCGGGCCGCGTGCTCATAGTCGCCGATCTCTGCGGGGGCTCCTGGGGGGTTGCGGGGCACACGCTGGGAGAGGCCGTGGCCAGGGCCGCCTACACGCTCGCATGGCTCTCCTCTATGAGGGGCTCCAGCGTCGCAGTGGCAGCTGAGCCCGTGGGCGCCTCCACGGGCTATCTTCGGGGTAGGAGGGCTGTGGTCGCCGCTGCGCGCCTCCTCTCGGGCCTCGAGTACCCCGCCTCGGGGCTCGGCCCGGCCGAGTGCCGCTGCAAGCCACGGGTGCCCCGCCCAGGGAGAGGGGTTAGGCTTGTCTATGTCACGGGCCTCTGCGGCGGCGACACGGGGTACGCTGAGGAGCTTGCCGGAGCCCTGCCTCCCGGCAGCCTGGTGGCCGTGGTTGCTCCGAGGCCCCCGGGCGGGGCTGGGCTGGCTGCGAGGGCCTATAGGCTCGCCTCGGCTAGGATAGGCGCCGCCGCGGAGGCCCTGCGTGGCCGTGGCCTCCGCTTCCTCCTCCTCGCCGGCAGGGAGGCGCGGGGCCTAGAGGCGCTGGCTATGAGCCCCTAGGAGGCGGAGGGGCTTGAGAGCCAAGGTGTGGCTGGTCTACCTGCTCGTGGCCGCCGTCTACATGGGGCTCGCGGCCTACGCGGCCTGGAGCCCGGCTATATCGTGGGCCTCCAGGTACGCGTCCACAAGGGGCACGGCACTGTCCTCCTGGCTGACGATAGGGGGCTACCTTGTCCCCGCCGCCGCGTTCCTCAGCGTCCTCCTGGGCGCCCCAGCGGTGGGGCTCCTCCTCACGGGGATCGGTGCAGGGGTGGGCGGGGTCGCAGGCGCCGATCCCAAGCTCATTGTGCTCCTATCGCTTGGGGGCTCTCTCCTCTACAGCCTGGCCTCCAGGAGCAGGTGGGGCGGCGCGCGCAGCGGCTGCACTGGGGGCTGCGCGGCGAAGACGCTGGCGGCGGAGGCGGCTGTGGCTGCGGCCGCTGGGCTGGCCGGCTACTATGTCGGCGCGGCGCTGGCTGGCCTGGTTGCGTCGGCCTCGTCTCCTCCAGGAGTTGTACCGGGGCTCGTGGCCAGGGCCTGGAGGGCCCTTGGCTCAACTGTTCTCGGGAGGCTTCTCGCCGCCGGCGTGGTGCTGGGCATCGTCTACCGTGGCTCCGCTGCGCTGGCTTCGCAGCTCTCCGAGCTGGTACTCGGCGGCAGGGCGCTGGTGGCCGCAGCGGCCCGTAGGGCTAGGCTCGCAGCCCTCCGCCTCGCCGTTGGCCGCTGCGAGTGGGGCAGCATGCTGACGGGCTGGCTGCTGGGCGCAGCCGTGTTTCCCCTGGCGGGCTGGGTTGCCTTCACCTCGGGCTACGTGTCGTATAGGCTGCTCACCGGCCTAGACCAGGGCAGCATCTATGCCAGGGCGGTGGTCGCCGGCGTGTCCGCGGCAGTGGCGTGGATAACCTATGCCGTCGTGAAGCAGGCCTTCACGTTCATGATCAAGGGGGAGGGGTGGGCGCGAGTCGCACTGGCCTCGCTTATAGCGCTGGCCTCCCTGGCGGCGGCTGTAGCGGCTACAGCGGGGCCACATACGCTGCTCGCGCTGGCCTCATCCATGGCTACTGGCAGGGGGATTCATGTACCGGGGGTGGATTCAAGGCTGTCAAGGATATTGGCGGAGTACGGGGGCCTCCTTGAGGGGTTGGAGCAGAGGCTCCGCCTCCTAGTGGCGCTGCTCTGGGGGTGAGGCGGCCTGGACAAGTGCAGGCTCGGGGAAAAGGCAGCCAAGGCCCTGGAGGGCATCCTGGTGCCGCTCGGCGTGGAGCCTGGGGACGTGGAGGGGCTGGAACTAGACCCCTATGGCCCGAGGATAATCGTGAGGCTGAAGCCCGTGTGGGCTGAGGATGTCTACATAGACGCAAGCCCTGACGGCGTGGAGGCCGTGATGACCCTAAGGGCTCCCCGGGGGCTCGACACCGGCGTCGTTGAAGACAAGATTGGAGCAGTTCTCGAGGAGGAGGGTATAGGGGAATACGACGTGTCCTACGACCCCGAGGAGGGGCTCCTCAGCATAACGTTGCTGGCCAGGCTCCTCCCCGAGCTGCCTCCTCTCCGCCGCCTAGCCGAGAAGGCATCGGGGATGTTAAACAAGCTCCAGGGGAAGGGTTAAAAACCCACAAGCAGGGCCAAGAGCCGTATCACGGCTGAGCCCCTCCCCAGATGTAGGAGGGTGGGCCGGTAGCTCAGCCTGGAAGAGCGCTCGGTTCGCACCCGAGAGGTCCCGGGTTCAAATCCCGGCCGGTCCACCACCCCCACACGGTGTCCTCAGCCGCTTCCTCGGCGACTCCTAGGCGGCGTGTTCAGCCTGAGGAACACCTCGGTCGCCAGGAGTGCCCAGGCTGCAGCTGCAGCGGCCTCTCCGACGCTCGGCGTATAGCTGTTGAGGAGCGTGGCGAGGTACCAGTCCGTTAGCTGTGGCTGTGGCTTCCAGTTTAGGGGCGGCAGCCTTGCCGCGGCGAGCCTCGCCGGGAACACTGCTAGGCCGGCTATGAGGAGCGCTGTGAGCCACGCGGCGTAGGATGCGCTCCCCCTCCACGGGCTGCCCGCGGCCCTGGCTAGTAGCCGGGGCTGTGTTAAGACGAAGGACGCTACTATGAGCACCGAGTAGGCTATGCTGACGTACCCGGTGCCGGCATCCCATGCCGCTGCCGTGGCAGCGTTCTCGGCGAGGACTATGGGCAGCGACAGGGCTATACCCGTCAGCGCAGCGAGTATTAGTGGCTTGTTTGCCGAGGCGGCGAGCCGCAGCGCGGAGGACAAGCCTATCCCGCTGCCCGAGCGGCCTCCGGCGTAGAGGATCATGGCCGCCGCTGTGAGGATATAGGCTGTGAGCGAGGGCAGGTATACGAGCAGCGTCAGCAGTATGGGCTGCCTGGCGGTGTTGTACAGGGATAGCAGTACTGTGAAAAGGAGTGTGTAGAGGGCTACAGCAGCCACAGCCAGTGCCGGGGAGATGGGCCTCAACGTCTTCGTCACCGCCCCGCGTATTCAGCTATATATTATCCCCTTTGTCGAGTAGTAGCCGGGTGGCTCAAGGCTCCCAGCCGGGTTCCTAACGACCTCTATCTTTAGGGGCAGCCCCTTAGCCTCCCAGGCGTAGTTGATTCTCACAGCAACGCTTCCCTCATAGATCCCGGGGTCTAGGCCCTGGGCGGTGTTGGCTATTAGGCGGAGCTGCACGAATCCTACGTCGCCAGCCCCAGCGCTCCAACGGATAACGTAGACAATGTTGTCGCCGATCTGCTTCACTTCGACCGTCTTGACGCTTTTCGCCTCGGCCAGTATGTCTAGCACAAGCCCCGAGATGAACAGCGTGGCTGAAAGCGGGGTGGGTACGTTTGCAACGAACTCGAGCGCCGCGGAGGCCGTGGTTAGTATCCCGTGGAGAGCCTGGGCTAGGCCGATGTGCCTCTCCAGCTCCCTAAACCACTTGTCCTTGTCAGTCTTCACCTGGCCCTGTAGCGATTGCAGCTCAAACCCAGATGGCAGGGTTACCCTCAGCTCAACACTATGTACGGCCTGCCACTCTCTGCGCGACTTAGAAACCTCCACCGCAACTATGAGCGGGCTCTCCGAGTAGCTGCCGAATACCGTGCGCTCGGCGACTATGCTGGTCTTGAAAGCTGTGTGGAAACCCTCTATCTGGCTGAACTCTGCCTTTAACACGGGTGACGGATTAAGTACCCAGGCGATGGTGTTCTTGGGGTTCCATACTTCTGGCATATACCTGTATGTTAGCTCGGAGTCCACGGCTATCTTGACTGTCGGTGATGCTATGTCTGTGGCTACTACTATTATGCCGCCGGCGGCGTACTGGAAGTAGTCTAGCACCTCGCGTAGTGGGAGCGTGAGCCTATACACGTGGATTCCCGGCGCGGCGTCCACGTTGAATGTTTTGTAGCGGTAGCCGTTGACCTCTACCCAGACGTGCCCGTGGACTGCTGTGTCCCCGTTATTGTAGACCGCCACGTCTACTATGAGTTTGCCTTCACCGTTGCTTGTTAGGTGTACCCCGTTTGGGTAGGTGTAGAGGAAGGCCACCGCCTTCTTGGGTGGGCTGAAGTCTGCCGGCCGGAACACGATTCCATAGTGAGGAGGCTCGGCTGCGACGTTGTGGATCCTGCTGCACGTTTGGCACATCCCCTTAAGCCCGTATGAGAGTATCTCTACGCCGGTTCTCTCGAACCTGGCTGAGCCTGGCGCAGGGTTCTTGGTCCAGTCGAGGCTTGCGAGCTTGACCTCTACCCTTGTGGCGCCACAGTTCTTTACCACGGCCTTGACTGTGTAGTGCTTTGATAGGGATAGGCTCCATGGGTATAGATCTATCTTGGTCTCGCTGCCGGAGGGTATGTAGGCCCTGCGCGTAATTATACTCTCAACCGTGGAGCCCGTTTTTATGACTAGAGTCGCCTCTATGCAGCCGGTTGCGGCTCCTTTGTTCACGGCTATCACGTGCAGCCCAGTGTCGAGGAGGTTGTCGCCTAGGTAGATTTCCTTGCCTTTGGTCTCGCCCGGGTCTAGGAGGACTGGGCGCTCTGAGGGCACTATCTGGACGGCGAACCAGTAGATGTCTAGGCCCGCTCCTCCACCATCTATGTAGACTAGGTCTGGGGACGGCGTCTCCCGGGCTGCCAGTGAGGACAAGTCTCTTGTCAACAGCCAGTGGCTCCGGTGCTGCACGCTAATCCTCGCATGCAGGCCCGTGAGCCTGGCTGCGTTGGCGTAGAATCTGCGGGCCTTCTGTAGGAGCCTCCAGTCCTTAGCCCCTGTTGCTAGTTTTATGAGCCAGAGCGTCTCCGATGCTGGTGCCACCCTCACTGGGAACCCGGGCCCCCGGTCATAGTATATCATAAGCGTTAGCGGCGTCCTCAGCTGAGTCTCGGAAACCTTTGCACCAGTAATGGCCAGTATGGCTGAACGCGGGCTAAGGGCCACTATGACTCTGTTGTGTAGGCGTTCGAGTGCGTAATGGCGCCCCCAGCTGCAGGCCCTGGCGTCGGCGAGGCTTACGGGTAGGGGGGCAGGGATGTAGACTATGATTAAGTCGTTCCGCTGTAGGAGTGGGCTACCGTAGCTCGGTATATAGATGTAGCCGCCTATATCTGCTAGATAGGCTTTCGTAACGCTGCGTGGCATCACGTAGACAGGCACCTCGACGGGCCTGCCGTTTACGCATAGCGCTGCATGGAGGCTCCTCATGTCGTAGCCCTGCAGCCCTAGCATTTCCGCCGTGAAGGCCAGGATGTAGCCAGCGGGCGCGGTGAATGTTCCTGCCCTGGAGGGCATCGAGGCCGGTGGCATAGCTTGCGGCAGTGCTAGGAGGACTGCGAGGAGCAGGGCGGCGGAGCGCAGGGCCACGGGATCCACGTGCGTCACCGGTGTCCTCGCCAGCGGTGGGCACTTTTTTTGTACCGCATATGAGATTTGCTGGCTCCTGTACTATAGAACTTGGATGAAGCTGTCGGTGCTAGGTGCAGGGGGCGTCTAGCTCAACTGCTGCTACTGCTGGCTGGCTCCACTCCGGGGCGTGGACGAGGGCGAAGCCGGGTGGGAGTACTGGTAGGAGCTGGTCGTAGCCCCCGGGGAGTATCTCGGCGAGCCTCTTCTTGTCCTCGGGTGAGACGATGCGGTGTACTATGATGGTGTTTATGTTTGCGTAGGCCTGGGGCGGCAGTATCCGGGGGGTGTGGGTTACCACGATGAGGCCGAGCATGTATTTCCTGGCCTCGGAGAGGAGTAGGGGTATGGTGTTGCCTGCTAGGAGGTTGTGCGCTTCCTCCACGACTACCAGGGTCGGGGGGAGCGTGCCGGCCTGCGCCTGGGAGTAGAGGCTGTGGAGGAGGAAGAGGGCGTAGAGCCTCCTCACAACCACGTTGGCTATGGAGGCCAGGTTGAGTATCACCGCCTTGCCCTCCTCTAGGGGCAGCTCCCCGGCGCCACGGAGGCTGAAGAGCGTGGAGTACCTCTTGTCGGCGCCTAGGAGGGCGAGCTTCCTTATGAGCGCTGCCCAGACCTCCTGCTCCCCCTTCCCCATGCCCATTAGGCTCCTCGCCTGATACGCTGCCAGGACCGCGGAGAGTAAGTCCTCTAGGCTGCTCGCCCTCGCCGTGAGCGAGGCCGCTCTCGCCGCCTCCCCTGTCCTCCCAAGGATAGGCTCCAGCACCTTCGCCGCCTCCCCGGGGTCGCCTGTGGCCGCCGCAGCGAGGATGTTGGAGAGGAAGAGGGCTTGATTCGGCGTGAGCCCCAATACGTCCTCGAAGGCGGAAAGAGCCTCCTCGGGGCCCAGGCCGCCTAGGAGGGAGACCCTCGGGAGCAGGGGATGAGAAAGCAGCCTAGCACCGTCGAGGAGCCGGTGGTACTCGTTGTGCCAGTCCAGCACTAGCACCGCGGCGCCGTGCTCGGCCGCACACCTTGTGAGCCTTGCCGCGGTGTGGGTCTTCCCGCTTCCCGTGGCTCCGAGGACTCCGATGTGGCCCCAGAGGCTCCTCCAGGGGAGCCTAACCGCCTCGCCCCCAGAGAAGCCGAGGAGCAGGCCCTCCCTAGGCAGATCCTTGGGGGGCCTGGGTGGCACAGCGGCTGGGGGAGGGGGGAGGAGCACGCTACTCTCCCTGCATGTGCCCCGGCACTCCTCCAGCACGAGCCCCGGCACCGAGACCGCGGCCTCCAGGCCAGCAGGGGCCTCGATGTAGCTCCAGCACCTTCCCCTCCGGCAGAGGAAGACGTAGCGGCCTCCAATCGTGGAGAGAGCGCGGTACAGGTCGGCGAGAACCCCGGCAAGCCTCTCGTCAAGCGAAACCACGGCCAGCCTGCGCAGCCGCCCCCCTAGGAGACCCAAGAGCGCGGCCCCCATAGAGGGGCGGGGAGACCACATAGAAGGCGGGGAGAGGTGGCCACAGCTAAGCCCGGTCACGGGCCTGCTGGTAGAGCGGACACAGCGCGCAGAACCATGGTGCCTTAGCCACGTTCACCCGTGCCACCCCACCATCCTCTACGAGTATGTCTGCCAGCTTCTCCGCCGCCTCGCCGTTAATCCTCCAGAGCCTGCATACACCATCCTCCTGGAACCTGCAGGTGGAGGCCTTCCATGCTCCCAGCATGGAGGCCGCCGCCCTGAACACCTCAAGCCCCTTCAGCCTACTCTCGTAGAGCGCCAGGGCAGCACCGAACCCAGCGATCTCGGACTCGAGCTGATCGAGCCTCTCCTCCACGGAGCCCAGCCTAGACTCCACCTCCTCGACCCGCTCCGAGACGCCACCGTCATAGAGCCCGGGATCCGGCTCAAGCAGGCCACGAAGCCTCTCAACAGCGAGGGACACGGCAGCACCCCCAGAGAGGAACTCTGGCCCCTGGGAGAAGCGAGGAGGCTTAGGCCCCAGTGACACCAGGGCTTCAACATCCCAGGAGGGGCGCCCCCGTGGAGGCAGTGGTTGATACGAGCGTGCTCCGCGGCCTCCTGCTGGAGGAGGATCCGCTCCACGAGACGGCTACGCTGTTAGCTAGGGGCTACGAGACGCTGAGGGTACCCTCCATAGTGGTGCATGAACTGGCCTGGGGGCTGCGGAGGAGCCTAGGCTGGAGGAGGGCCCGCGCTGTGCTCGAGATAGTGCTCAGCGACCCAGCGTACCGCTATGAGCCTGTGCTCCGCGAGGACGCATGGCTTGCCTCAAGAGACCCCAGGCGCTACGAGGATCTCCTCATCGTCGCCGTGGCTGCGAGGCTGGGGCTCCCCCTTCTCACGCTCGACACCGGCATGGCTAAGCTGGCCCGGAGGCATGGCGTGGAGGCGCCGGCTCCAAGGAGGGAAGGGAACTAGTATTTTGCCGGCCCTCACCCGCCTGCCAGCCCTCCTCTGGGGGTCTGGCCGTGGCTGAGGCGGAGAAGGCCAAGGCGGTTAAGGAGATATATCTCGAAGAGAAGGCCTCCGAGGCATTTATGACGCTGGCCGAGATAGCTGCGAGGATGAAGGAGACTGGGCTTCTCGACCTCCTCGCCGTGCTCGCGGAGAACTACGATGAACTCGTAGCCATGGCTGCTAACAGCGACGAGCTCTACGCCGCCACCCAGCTCGCCCGCTCAGCGCTCCGCGGCGCTGCGGCAGGCAGGCCCGACAAGGCAGCGCCGACCGTGGAGAGGGCCGCAAAGTGCCTCATAGAGGCACTTGACGAAGACGAGATAAAGAAGGCCAAGCCCATAAAGGGGTTGATAGGCCTAGTGAGGGCGCTCAGCGACCCAGGCGTCGCCAGGGGCCTCGGACTGCTAATCCACATAGCGGGCAAGCTCGGCCGCTGCCTACCAGCGGAGGAGCGTTAACAGCACCCTAACCTCGGCGAGAGTTCAGGGAAGCAACAATGACCGCCGCCGCGAGGGCAGCTAGGACCCTCGGCTGGTTCTTCCTTGAACGCGCCACGGGCTTCATACAGAAGCTCAAGCTAAGCAACGCTGACCCCGACAGGCACCGGAGGATCCTCCGCAGCCTGGAGCCCGGCGTCTACGCACTCTACGTCCACATGCCCTTCTGCCACACCCCTCTCTGCAAGTTCTGTTGCTTCGTCCGCTATCCCTACACCAGGCAGGCCGAGCAGCTCTACATCCGTAGCCTCCGCCGCGAGACAGAGAACCTCGCAGCAACAGCCGAGGCCGCGGACATAAGGATCGTCTACATAGGCGGCGGCACTCCCACGATAAACATCCACGACCTAGTAGAGTATATAGACCTTCTCCGCAGCCTCTACGGCCACGACATAGTAGTCTCCACAGAGTCCAGCCCACTCGATATAAACGAGGAGAGCGTCAAGCTGCTCCGCCAGGCGGGAGTCACCAGGCTGAGCATAGGCGTACAAGCGCTGGGGGACAAGAGGCTCCGAGAGATGGGGAGGCTGAGCCATACCGTAGCCGATAGCCTGCGGGCTGTTGAGGAAGCCAGAGGCAGGTTCAAGACACTCAACATAGACATGGTGTGGGGCATACCGAGCGACACCCCCAGGAGGGTCAAGGAGGAGGCACTGAAGGCGCTCAGCCTGGGGGCAGACCAGGTCACCTTCTACCCGCTCATGCCCGCCCCGGGGATAAGGAGGCTCCTACGCTCAAGCCTCGGAGGCCCCTGGCACCCCGCAGAGCACGACATGTACAACGAGATACTCAACGCCGCGACCGAGAAAGACTATAGGCCAGCCACCCCCTGGTGTATGAACAAGGAAGCGAAGCTCATAGACGAGTACGTCGTCGAGTACGACAGGTTCCTCGCCCTAGGGCTAAGCGGCATAGCCAGGGCGGGCGGCTACATGTACGTCAACACGTTCACACCCAGCAACTACGCCCGCCTAGTCACCAAGCACGGCTTCGCGGCTAGGCTGGCAGTAAAGCCCTCGCCAGAGGAGGACGTGCTATACCACGCCCTGACCATGCTCTTCGGCCTAGAATGGTGCCCCCGCACCCTCGTGGAGAGGTACGGGCCGGCGGCAAGCCACCTAGCCTCCTACGTCTCCGCAAGCCTCCGTCTCCTCGGCGAGAAGCCCGGCCCAGACGGCTGCACAAGGATAAGCCGCCGCGAAACCCTCTATGCCTTACATGTGGCCCAGAGAAGCCTCTACATGGCTCTCAACGAACTCCGCGAATGGGGTATGAGCCGCGCAGTGTAATCACACAGTCCAGAAGGGAAGCAGAAGCTACTGCAGCAGCTTATACTAGGAAAACAACGTCATAGTAGAAGAACGGTGCATACTCTGAACACAACCAGAGGCCGCACCCATTTACGAGGCAACACAAGCCTGCAGCCCAGGTGGGGGAGGATCACAGAGCCATGGACGAGTGGAAGAAGCTGTTAGAGGCGGAAGCCTCCGCCTGCGGGAGAATATGCCGCGTCGAGGCCTACGAGAAGCCGAGAGGAGACCGTACACTCCTGCTCATCGCGGCTGAGCCCATAGACCAGCCCGGAGCCGGGATGCACGCAGCAGCCCTCACCGACCCCAGGAAGGCCAGCCGCTTAGCAGAAAAGGCCGGAGAGAATCCCGAGGAGGCCCTCCGTCGTATAGCCCTAGAAGACCTAGTTGCAGCAGAGGGCCGATAGAGAAGCTCAGCTACTACGGCTTCCTAGATCCCGCTAAGAGGAGCGGCGTCGGCTTCATCTACGCCCCCGGCAGGATGCTTGTCATATATAAGCCCGAGTACCTCGATGAGCTGCTTAGCTGCCCAGCTGCGAGGTGGCTCGGGCCGGCTAAGAGGAAGCTGGGCGAGCTGGAGAAAGGAGAGAAGAGTAGAGGCCTAGTCGTCCTTACCGGAGAGTAGTCTCTCAACCTCCTCAACGAGCCTCGGCAGGAACCTGGCCGCGCTCTCCCTCACCACAACCTCCGCCCTCCAGTCCAGCGGCGTCGGCTCAAGGTTCACGATGACTAGCCGTGCGCCCCGCCTAGCAGCCTCCTCAGGTACAAGCGCAGCCGGGTAAACCTGCAGACTGGTACCCACCACTAGCACAGCGCGAGCCCTTGAGGCAAGCCTGAAAGCCTCGGCAAGAGCCTCCTCGGGCAACGGCTCCCCGAAGAACACGGCATCAGGCTTCAACAAGCCCCCGCAGCGGGGACATCTAGGCACATCCCCCCTGCGGATCACACGCAGCGCCTCCTCAACCGGGTACCTGGCGCCACAGGAGAGGCAGACAGCCCGCCCAGCGGTGCCGTGAAGCTCCACAACCCTGCTTCCCGCCGCCTGGTGGAGACCATCAATGTTTTGCGTAACCACAGCCTCTATCACTCCAAGCTTCTCCAGCCTCGCCAACGCGTGGTGCGCCGGGTTAGGCCTCGCGGAGCGGAGTACAGCGTAGAGCTCGGAGTAGAGCCTCCAGGCCTCGCCCGGATACTCAAAGAAATACTCGATGCTAAACACCTCGGGCGGTATCCTCTTCCACAGTCCGGAGGGGCCGCGGAAATCCGGTATGCCGCTCTCAGTGCTCACCCCGGCACCAGTGAACGCGAACGCTCTCCCACGCGCAGCAATAAGAACCTCCGCAGCCCTCCTAGCGGCATCATCCACGGCGGAGCCCCTCCCACCATGGAAGAAGCCCTGGGAAATGAGGATTAGACGCCGCCCAGTGGACCCCGCCCTCACCCAAGCCGATAGGCTCCCCCGGGGCGCCTCCGCTAGAGTCCCCGGTGTCGGGCGGGTGGGCTGCCCGCCACACTGGACAAGAGCCGGCTCCGGCGCTATTTTGCCCTCCGACGCAGCCCCAGGCCTTATACGAGCACCCTTCCTAACGGTGTGATTCAACGCTGTAGGGAACCTTGCTGTGACGCAGCTGGCCGGCATTCTCGGGAGGCTAGCCCACGGCCTCTACGGGCTAACGCTGTTCGCCGCGGTAATGGGTGTGGGCATAGCATTCGCGATGCTCGTTCGCCGGATGGTTAGGAAGACACTCGCGCTCGGCCAGGTGCCCCTCTACGTCGCCGACCTGGCGAGTAAGGCCGTCTACTACACCATTGTAGGTCTCGCCGCCGTGGTCGCGCTCAGCGTCGCTGGGATAGACGTGACGGGCTTCGCGTTCGCCGGCAGCCTGCTCGGCGTAGCCCTAGGCTTCGCCGCCCAGACCGTGGCCTCGAACTTCTTCAGCGGCCTCTTCCTCTACATAGACAAGCCCCTTCAGCCCGGCGAGTTCGTCGAGCTACAAGACTCTGGGATAATAGGCCGCGTAGTAGACATAACCATGTTCTCTACGAGGATAGAGACCCTTGACGGCAGAATGCTGAGAATACCCAACGAGAGCATATTCGGCTCAACCATAGTCAACCTACACCGCACAGTAGCGAGGAGGATAGAGTACTCCGTGGGGATAAGCTACAGCGCCAACACAGACTACGCCAAGCAGGTGATAATGAGGGTTCTCGACGAGCACCCCCTAGTCCTAGCAGAGCCCAAACCAATGATATACGTCGAGGATCTTGGGGACAGTGCCGTGATGCTCAAGGTACACTTCTGGGTCCCAAGCTGGAAGTGGCTGGAGGTTAAGATGAGTCTCCTCGCCGAGATAAAGAAGGCCCTAGACGAGGCCGGGATAGAGATACCATTCCCCCAGAGGGTTGTATGGCTACGCGTAGAGAGCAGCCAGGAGGGGCAGGCGATAAGCCTTGGAGCCCCAGGAGGCGTGGAAGAGACTGGAGAAGGCGCTACTCTCAGCGCTTAACACTGTGCTCCGCCGCTGGGCCTCCCAGCGGCTCCACCGGGCGTACGCGGGCGCAACAAGGGTCTACGTGGAGCTCGAGAAGGGATGGTGTGGCTCCGCCCTGACACCCACCTGGCTCGCATGGCACCCTCCCCGCATAGATCCTTCAACGGCTACGCCGAGGCAGCTCGCCCGCCTAGCGGGCCGGACAGCCAACCCCCTCGCTGCAGCCTACGCGGTGGCCGCGGTGAACGCCGCCACGACGGCCTACATAGCTTCGACGCCCGGCGCGGCCCCCAGGCCTCTGAGGCCTGGCGAGGAACCGGAAGCCCTAGGAGCCTCGAGGGGCGCGAGGGTTGTCATGCTCGGCTATATGCCTGGCCTAGCCAGGACCCTAGCCGGTGTCGGCGCCCACATCATCCTCGTGGCGGACTACGCGAGGCAACTGCTTGAGAGAGCGATAAGCGATGGCTACACGGTGACCTGGGCGGGAGACCTTGGGAGGATAAGGGATGCCATAGCGGGCTCGGACCTCGTAGTGTTCTCGGGGAGCGCAGTGCTTGACCCGCCCACACTTCTCACTGAAGCCAGCTGGGCGAGGGAGGCCGGAGCCCGGACTGCGCTCGTGGGGCCCACGAGCAGCTTCCACCCGGCCGTGGCCAGGGAGCTGGGCGTAGACAAGATACTAGGAGCCTATGTTGACCCCAGGCTCTGTCCCCGCCTGGCAGCCTCAACGGCTGCGGGCGGCGGGCTCCGAGGAGTTAGGGGTAGGCTCGTCTACTGGGCCTGGGGCTAGCTCCCGCCCCCTCCCTGGAGGGCCTGCTTATAGCGGCCAACGAGGTTCTCTATGAGGCTCTCCTTGGCTACCTTGCAATAGATGTGGGACAGCGTCTTGGCCCTCATGCTGGTCTCCACTATATCCTTCATGTTGCTTGGTTGCTCGACGACTTCGACCAGCAGGTAGGTGTCCTTGGGCTCACTTATCTCCTCGATAACCCCCTTGTTCGGATCCACGACCATCGTCGGTATCTCAACAATATTGTCTATGGTCTCAAATACAGAGCCCACGGCGAGTATCGGGACACTGTTCTCCACGCTCCTGCTCATGAGCATCAGCTTGATCTTGCTGGTGTCAACGCCGGGCCGCAGAGAAGTAACGAACAGCGTCGCCCCTTCCAGGAGGAGGCTTCGGGCTATCTCCGGGTAGAATATGTCATCCTCAGCCATTATGCCCATGCTCCTTCCTATCTCGTCAACCACTACCACCTGGCGGCCAGAGCTTATCCCAAGCTCTTCGTCGAGCCCATTGCTCGCTATCTTCCTGTACTTCGCCATGAGGCTTCCGCTGGGCGATATGATCATCGTGGTGAGGAATATCTTCGGCCCAGCCCTCTCTATTATCGGGCCTGCTATGAGATAGACCCCGTTCTCAATAGCAACCATGGATAGGTACTCGAACGTGCTCCCCGGTATCCTCTCCGCCTGGTTCCTTGTTATCGCCTTGTTCCTGTTACGGGGATAGTGGAGGAAGAAGGGCCCTATGTTAACGAAGGCGGGGAGTACAACGAGCCTCGCACCCTTCATGGCGGCCTCCTTGACGAGCTTCCTAGCTCTCTCCAGGTTCGTCTTCCTCGCAAGAGGCTTGAGCCTCATATGAATGAGCGCCACGGTTATGGGCACATCCACCTACCCCCGGGCTGAGAGAGGCCCTCTCCATGCGCTATGCATCGCGTCGAGCATTACCTAGCGGTGGCGGGCCCCTGGCGCGCCCGCCCCCTGGGGCTCTGCAAAGGTGAGGGCATTTAACACTAGAGTTCCCAGAGGCGGGTCTGGGTAACCGCTGTTTAAGGGGGTTCGTCTAGGGGGAGCAGCTGCTTGGCCCTCTCGGGCGGCAGGCCGCTCTCCCTGCTCATCAATGCTCTGTGCAGGCTGCGGAGTATCCTCTCCAGCACGTCCTCGTAGTATACGAGACCCTTCTCTATGCTGTCCATAACCTCTTGTAGCCTCCGGGTCACCTCCTCCGAGACTAGTACTCCAAATCTCTTCATAAGGAAGTCGTAGACGCCTATACCCTTCTTAGTTGCTATGAGCCTGCCGCCTCTGCCCGCGGATACAACATAGCCTCTGCGGAGCAGTGTCTCTATTATCTTAGCGTAGGTGCTCGGCCTCCCTATGCCCCTCTCCTTCATCATCC
>CAZIWH010000023.1:0-23219 GCA_964542985.1 uncultured Hyperthermus sp.
AGCCCCCTAGAGTCTAACCACTATTCTCAACCCATCCTCCGCGGCCACTGTGCGCGGGAATATCCGTCTCGCCTCCCGTAGCAGCCTCCCAGCATCCTCGTACCTAGCGCTGAAATGGGTCAGCACGAGCAGCCTTACCTCCGCCTCTCTAGCAGCCCTGGCAGCGTCGGCTGCAGTACTATGCCCCTGCTCGTGCGCCTCCTCAGCCATATCCTCCGCGAACGTGGCGTCGTGGACGAGCACCGTTGCGCTACGGGCAGCCTCCACCACGCTAGGGCAGGGAGCAGTATCCCCAGTATACACCACCACAGCCCTGGGGCGCTCCACTACAACCTCCTCAGGCCTCACAAGCCTTCCCCCAACAACCACGGGCTCTCCACGTTGAAGCCTACCCAGGAGAGGCCCCGGAGGCACCCCAAGCCTCCGAGCCTTCTCAAGGTCAACCCTAGGCCTCCTCCGCGGCTCCTCCACCCTGAACCCCAGCGCCCCCACGCCATGGCAGACGGGGAACGCTGTGACAACAAGGCCGCTTGGAAGCATCAGCCGCTCCCAAGCCTCCAGCTCCACGATGTAGACGGGGTACGGGGGAAGCCACCTCGTGTACATGGATGCAGCCTCGAGGAACCCCCGGAGCCCCCGTGGCCCTGCGACCACGAGGAGCCTCCTTCGCCCAAGCATAGCCATGCTCTGCAGCAGACCAGGAACTCCGAACACGTGGTCACCATGCATATGTGTTACTAGCACGGCTTCGACACGCAGTCCGCTCAGCCCATAGAGGCCCAGTGCACGTTGAGTACCCTCACCCGCATCCATCAGCACAATGGAGCCACGGTACACGAGTGCGACGCTAGGCAGCCCACGCTCCCTGGTAGGCACAGCCGCGCTAGTCCCGAGGAAGACAAGCCCCAGCTCCAAAACCCTAAACCCCCAGTAGAGGAGTAAAGCAGCCCCGGGGATGAGGCCCCTCATTCTCTCTGCCGGACAGCTGAGCCCCGCGGGGGGCGGTGGCGTCAGAGGCCGCGAGCCGACCCCCCAGCGGCCAGAGCCTCTACAGTCCTCAAGGCTATCTCCAGGCCCTCCAGCAGCGAGTAGGCGAACGCGAGCGGCGACAATGCTATATACACAGCTATGTGCTCCGGGGATGGCACGAGCTGTTGGTAGAACAGTATGTAGGCCGAGGCGGCGAGCCCCGCGCCGAGGAGCGGAGGCCCCAGCAGCGCGAGCACACTCCAGTAGCCGAGGCTGAACAGCACCACGGGCAACAGCATCAGCCACCCAGCAAGCGCGTGCATCGCTTCCTCCAGCTCCCAGGCGCCTCCACGCCCTCCAAGCCCCGCAGAGCCGGCAGCCCCTACGGCAGCGAGCACGGCGAGCAGAAGGTACACCGTGAGCACGAGCCTACGGATACTCATAACCAGCGCCTCCCCGCCAAAAGCCCTGGGGGAACAGAGGGCAGGAAGAGAGGGTGAAGGCCTTTATAGTCTAATCCTAAGCTCCTCCTCCACAGCCCTAATCGCGTCAGCGATGCTAGTCCGCGGCCGAACCTTCACCACCCGCAGCCCATGCCTCCGCATAAACTCCTCCCCGCCGGGCCCAAAAGCCACCGCGACCAGGACGTCGCAACCCCGGTTCAGCTCAAGAATCCGGGGCCTCTTCCCCCTCTCCTCGCCTCCGTCGCCGTGTTCATGCTTACCCGCATAGGGGTTCTCCACGCAGCCCCGAAGCCGCCACCTGCCATTCTCAAACACTATGTGGAGGTAGAACCTCCCATCGCCAAAGTGCCCAAGCTTCACCATAAACCCGTCATCCGTGGGGACAGCAACACATACCACAGCCAAACCACCTCCGGGAACGCAACACACCAACCTGGAGCGGAGGAACAATAAGGCAGAGCCGCCGCCTACCCCAGGACGCCATTAAGCCCAGAAAGATAACCTACAGAACCCTCCAGGGGACGAACCAGGGGCGGTGAGGACATGGCTTAGAGCCCTACAGGCCCCCCGCCGACACCCTTCGGAGAGGGGCCTGGATGGGGACAAGCGGTCGGCCCGAGCCTCTCCCCGTTTATCCACTGGACGCGGCCCCCAACATGGAAAGCCATGAACGCTTAGAGAACCGTGGAGAAAAATATTCGAGTTGACGTCGAAATGTGGTGCCCCTTGATCAGCTGCGCTGTGACGAGAAAAGCCATGCCGTACCCGCTTGCCCTTATATGGAATGTTCAAAACCTTACTTGAACCTTTTCGCCACTAAGAATGTAATTATCGCCACTATGCTGATCATAATGCTCTCAATATCGTATAGTGATTGAGGCTTCCCGGGGCTGAGAGGATTACCCTCTTCACAATGGGCTCTGTAAAGCCGTAGACGTCTTCGCCGATGAACGTAACATGAAGAGGCGTTGAAGCGTTCTACAGCTAGCGGGTGTGGACCTGGCCGCCGCGGGCTGCTTTAAACCCAGCCACGTGTACGGCTCCTGGGCGGTGAGGGAGCATGGCGTGGCGGAGCCCCTTCTGCTCCGGTGCCGCTGGCTCCTAGCATGTGCCTCCTGCCCCCCGGTGGAGGACGCGTACATCTACATAGAGGATAGCCGTGTATCCTCCCTTGGCTCAGGGACGCCGCCCCCGGGCGCGAAGAGCGGCCTCGTCCTCGACTGCGGCAAACTCTCGGCCGCGATCCCTTGCCTCTATAATGCCCACACCCATGCAGCGATGAGCCTCCTCCGCGGCTACTATGACGACAGGGAGCTGCACGAGTGGCTCCAGCGCATGTGGCACGTTGAGAAGAGGCTCACTCCTGATGTGGTGTACTCTGCGTCCTGGCTCGCGGCAGCGGAGATGATTATGGGGGGCACTTGTGGCTTCATGGACATGTACTTCATGCCCTGGGAGACCGCGAGGGCCGCGGAGGAGCTGGGGCTGAGGGCCCGCCTAGGCCCAGTAGTGATGGGCGACGTGGATCCCCATCGAGCGGCTGAGGAGGCAGCCAGGTACGCGAGGCTCCTAGAGCAGCGCGGCGGCCTAGTACGCGGCGTGGTTAACGTGCACAGCATCTACGCCGTCCCCCTAGAGGCCGTGAAGGAGGCCGCCGGAGCCGCGAAGGAGCTGGGGGTGCCCTTTCACATCCACATATCCGAGACACGCCGCGAGGTCTACGAGGCGAAGAAGCGCTACGGAGTCTTCCCCGTGGAGCTGCTCCACCGCCTGGGGGCACTCCATGGCGGGGCAGTGCTAGTGCACGCTGGGTGGATAGCGAGCTGGGAGCTGAGCCTCGTCAAGGAGGCCGGGGCGAGCCTAGTCCACTGCCCCGTAAGCAACATGAAGCTAGCCACCGCAGGCCACCTACCTCTCTACGAGGCCCAGCAAATGGGCATAAACGTCGGCCTCGGAACAGACGGCGCCGCAAGCAACAACACCCTGGACATGCTCCGCGAGGCCCGCGTCGCAGTCCTCCTCCAGCGACACGCCTACTGGGACACAAGAGTGACAGCCGAAACAGCCCTAAGGGCGGCCACAGAAGGCTCCGCCAAGGCAATGATGATACCAGGCGCTGGCCGCATAGAGCCGGGAGCCCCGGCAGACATAGCAGTCATAGACCTCGGGCACCCAGGCCTCCAGCCGGTCAGGAGAGACAACCTCCTCTCAGCCATAATCTACGCCGCCACCTCCAGGGACACGGTCTACACCATAGTAGCCGGGAGACCTGTCTACAGTCCAGAGAACCGGCAGAAACTCCTCCAGGAGGCAGCGAGGCATGCAGAGAAACTCAACAAGTTCCTAGAAAAGATAGGAGAAGGCATAGACCCATCCCCGCCATGCAGCCCACCCGAGGCGTGCAAGAGATAGCAACCCCACCATGCAGTCCTCAAACCCCAGGGGATGGGGAGCGCCTGAGCCCCTGCGGGGGCCGAGCCCCCCGGAGGTGGGGGCGGTGGCGTGCCTTGCACTCGCCGACCCCTCCCCCTAGGGGTGTTACCGGGCCAGCTGGTGATACCCTGGCCTGATGCGCGAAGAGCCTAGTTACTGGGTGCACGTTATTCTCCGAGATACGGGGTGCGCCCTAGGGGCTCCACCGGGGGACTCCATGGCCGCCGCGGATAACGCCCCGCGGCGGCTCCCCCTCTACATGGTAGCCATGGGCCCCTCTCCCCGTGCGCTGAGGCGGTGCCGTGTCATGCCGGCGGTGGGCGGTGTCAGGGAAAGGGTGCTGGAGTTCCTCGCGCAGTACGGGGAGAGGGGGTATGCCGTTCTCCGTGCCGCGCTGGAGGCCTATGCCTCGGCTGGGGGCCGCGGGGTCCGGCTCGGGGACTTCAGCTACCGGGAGGTAGTGGCGAGGCTTAAGGCTTGGGGCATAGAGTACAACCCTTCTATGCTTCTCCGCATCCTTGAGCGGGACTATGGTGTCGTAGAAACGAGTTACCGGAGCGGGAACCAGCACTGGTACCGGTTCATAGACGCTGAGGCTGTGGCGGAGGCGCTGGAGGAGTACGACAGGGGCGCGTCGGGGCTCGAGGAGGCAGAGGAGGGGCCCCTGGATCCCGAGGTTGAGGTTCTCAGGCTGCAGATTGCGAGCCTCGGCGTCGGAGACCTCGTAGAGGAGTTGCGGAGGCTGTCGGCGAAGCCGAGCCTGGGGAGGGCTGAGAGGCTCCGGCTCCGCAGGCTAGCGTTTGAGGACATGGAGCTTGTGGCCCGGCTGCTCCGGAGGGCCGAGGAGCTGGGCTATCGTGGTCCTGAGGTTGAGCTTCTCGTGGAGGCTCTGAGGCTCGCCCGTAGGCTCTCCGCCAGGCTGCTGGGCGTGGAGAGGGCCTCGGTGTCGGCGGCGCGTGGTGTGGAGAGGCTCGCCCGGCTTGGCTCCAGAGCCCGGCTGGGAACGGGCAAACCCTAATTACCGGTAGGGTAGCCGCGCTTGACACCTATCGGTGCTAGGGCATGGGTATTGGGGAGGCGCTGAAGAAGAGGGTTCTTGAGATAGTGCTCATCGAGCTTGTTGCATGCACGCTTCTAGGCCTCCGGGTTCACAGTGCCTTCATGACTCTCAAGGCCACGCTCCCTGTAGCCATGTTCCTCATGCTGCTCCAGCCCATGTACAGTCTTGACCTCTCGGCCCTCCGCTCCGGCGGGCACAGGAGGAGGATAAGGTTCCTCGGGCTGGTGCTCCTCCTCTACCTCGTAGTCGCCCCCGCGCTGACCTTCGGCCTCGTCCAATCCTGGAGACTCTTGCTCCCCGCAGAGACTCTGTCCCTCCTTCTAGGCGCGGTCATTGTTGAGCTGTCTCCCGTCGCGATGCCAGCCCCTGCCTTTACAGCTATGAGCGGCGGCGACGTAGAGCTAAGCATACTCAGTGTAATAGTCACATTTGCCCTAGCCCCAGTAGTGCTCCCAGCCTATGCCGCCGCTATGCTCCACCGCGTTGTCCACGTACCCCTCGCTCCCCTTGCTAGGAGCATAGTCCTCTACATCGCCGCCCCCTTCGTGGCCGGGCAGCTGCTCCGCCACCTAGTGGCCCGCGGCGCCGCGGGCCCCCTGGAGGCCAGAGAGAGACTAGCAGCGGTGAACGCGAGGCTCGCCACGGTCTCTTGCCTTGCCCTCTACTGGCTGGTGGCCGTGGTCTTCGGCGTCGCAGCCCCTAAGCTGGTAAAGCTTGTCTCTGCGGTGGCCGAGGCAGTAGCGCTGCTTATGGCTTTCACGCTTGCACGCTTCGCCGCGGCTAAGCTACTAGCAGTCACCACGGGGATGGAGAAAAGAGATGAAATCGCCCTAGTTTTCGCCGCCTCTGCAAATGGAGCCCTAGGGACTGCTCTGGCGCTCGCAGCGTTTGGCCCAGGGGCAGGGGCGGGCGCCGTGATAGCTGGGCCCGTAGCGATGCTGCTGGCCATGACCCTTGTGCTGAAGCTCTATACTGGCAGGAGGGAAAAGGGTTAGCGGCTGAGGCCGCGGAGCAGCTCCACCACCGTGCGGACGCCCCAACCCGTGGCGCCGTGCGCGTAGTAGGGCTTCTGCGGCCCCTTCTCCTGCACCCACGCGACGCCCGCTATGTCTAGGTGCGCCCACCTGGTGTCGCCGACGAACTTCTCCAGGAACTTCGCCGCCGTTATCGCGCCCGCCGGCCTGCCGCCCACATTGCTTGTGTCAGCCACTTTGGACTCGAGCTGCTTCTCGTAGACCGGCCACATGGGGAGCCTCCAGCAGGGCTCCCCCGCCCTCCAGGCAGCCTCCTCTACCCTAGAGAGCAGCTCCTCGCTGTTACCCATCAGCGCGGCGGCATGGTTGCCCAGTGCTACGACTGCGGCGCCGGTGAGCGTCGCTAGGTCGAGCATGTAGTCCGGCTTCAGCTTCTCTGCCGCATAGGCCAGCGCATCCGCCATTATAAGGCGGCCCTCGGCATCAGTGTTGCCTACCTCCACGCGAAGCCCGTTGTACATCTCGATCACGTCGAGAGGCTTGTAGCTCCTCCCGTCGGGCATGTTCTCCACGGCCGGCACCAGGGCGGTGACTGTGAACGGCAGCCTGAGCTGGGCTGCGGCTACCACTGCGCCTATCGCAGCCGCGCCCCCGCTCTTGTCGAACTTCATTTCAAGCATATACTGTGGCGGCTTGAGATCGAGGCCCCCGGCATCGAAGGTCACAGCCTTGCCAACTATCGCCAGCTTCCTCGGCCCCCCACTGTATTCTAGGACTATGAGGCGGGGCTCGCTCCCCCCGCCGGCGCCGACGGCGAGAATCCCGCCCATGCCGAGGCTCTCAAGCTCCCCACGGTACAGCACCCGGATGCTCAGCCCGTAGCGCTCCGCCAGCCCCCGGGCCGCCTCCTCGAGGCCGCCGGGGTTCATCCTGGAGGGCGGCGCATTCGCGATATCCCTGGCCACCCTCACCGCCTCGCCTATGGCTCTGGCGCGCTCCACCGCCTCCCTGGGAGCGTCAAACACTATCTCCTCGAGCAGCCTCGGCGCGTCACGGCTACGCAGCGAGTACACGTAGTTAGCCATGTCCGCGGCAACCATGGCTTGCTCCAGCGCCCATAGCTCGCCCCAGCCGCTGCCGCCGGCAGCCTCAAGGAGCCCGGGCTCGACCAGGACGCCGAGCCTCCTTGCCGCCCCCGACTCCCTGGCAGCCCTCACAGCCGCAGCGACGGCGACACGGAGCCTCTCAGCGTTACCGAACCATTCGCCGCGGCCACCCGCTCCCCCGAGGGCCACCAGCCCGGGCCCAGCACCGTAGAGCACGAGACTCCTACCAGCCTCGGGGCTCCACGCGGAGAACACCCGGTCCGCCACGCCGAGGCCCAGGCCGCGGAGCCACCCAACGCCCTCCTTGCCGACAGCCACTGCCAGTGAATCCACGCCGCCACGGGGGTCGCCGCGTACAACGCTCCAGCCCGAGCCAACCCGCAGCTCCAAGCCCGGAAACACCAGTAGGCCCGGGAGAAGCGTGGCTGCCAGGTTAACACCGCTACCCTAGACCCGCCGAACAGTTACCCCGGTAGCCTAAAACCAGGGCAACCCAGTACCCATACACATCCTCGTGGTTGAGGCGGGGAGAGGGCCCCGGGTCTTGTCGCTGCTCCCCCCGCTCCTGGCGGCCCTCACGGCCGTGCTCGCTGCCGCGTCGCTGCTCCTCCTACGGGCCTACCGGAGGACATCCTTCCCGCAAACAGGGTTCGCCGAGGCCTTCGCCGCAGCAGTGCTCATGATGCTCGCAGCCATGGCTGCAACGGCGCTGGTCGCAGCGGCCAGGTAGCAGGAGGGGCCTACATTATATAGTAGGCCTGGCGCCTCCCCCCTGCCCTCTTTTCAGCATCCTCTTCCGCCTCCAGGGTGATCGCCGCGCCCCCCGCGGTGTATATCTTGGCATAGACTCTTGGAGGCTCGCCGCCGGAGACCTCCTCGAGGACGCCGCAACGATTGAGACCACGGAGACCAATCTCTATAACGTAACCGCCGTACCTAAAGTACCCCAGAACTAGATCCTCCTTCCTCCTTCCACGTACGGGGACACGGGGCTCCGGGAGGGGCTCAAAGCCCCGATACATCATCTCTCTCCTGGCCTTCTCCTCGAGGGCCTCAAGCCACTCCATGAACTCTCTGCCGCAGGTGCCGCTCCTACGGAGCGTCTCAAACCCCCTCCTGGCCTCCTCCTGCAGCTCGCGCAGCACATGCCTAAGCGCAGCCATGGGCCCAGAATCGTAGAGCCTCGGCATAGCCGGCACCAGACGAGCACCCCCAGCCGCCCCTAGGGGCCTCCTCTCTGCACCAGAGGCGCCGGGGGCCCCGCAGGGGAGGGACGCCCGGGCCCTGGCTCCTGGAGGCCGCCGGGGCCTCGTGGCCGTAAAGACGTAGCCTCCAGGCCGCCCCTTATACCTGGCCTCGCGGCGGCTGATGTTTCTTGCCGCGGAGCTGGTCGACGAGGTGCTGCGCTACAGGGAGGAGGATGCTGAGCATCGTCGAGACTGCGTCCGGGTTGCCGGGAGAGACTACTATGAGCCTATCGGTGAACGTGTAGGCAGCCGCCCTGCTGAGGAGCGCGTGCTTCACGCCCTTCTCCAGGCTCCTCCTCCGGAACTCCTCGCCTACGCCGGGCAGCTCGCGGTCGGCGAGCCTAGCTACAAGGTCTGCCGATATGTCCCTAGGCCCCGGCCCGGTGCCGCCCGTCACGAGCACTATGTCCGCCCCGGCCTCCAGGGCGGAGAGCACCGCGTAGAGGATATCTACGGGGTTGTTGCCCACTATGCTCCTGTATACCAGTGCCTCGCCTGCCCTGCGGAGCGCCTCCTGAACGAGCGGCGTGACCCGGTCTTCCTGCGGCTTCTCTCTCACCCTGTCACTGGTAACCACGAGGCCCCAGTAGGGCATTACTTACCCTCCCTCTCCCTGGCGCTCGCAGACTCAACCACGAGCACGTCCACGCGGTGGCTTATGGACACTATCTTGCTGGACACGCTGCCCAGGATAAGCCTCTCTAGGCCTCCGCGCCCCCTTCTACCAACCACTATGAGGTCACAGCCGTTCTCCTCGGCATAGTGTACAAGCTCGTCAGCCGGGTCACCCATGAGCATTACTGGCTCAACCTTCTCGTAGCCGGCGGCCTCCTTTATCTCCTTTACAATGGCGTCAAGCTGTCTCCTCGCAGGCTCCGCTACAGCACTCATATCCACAACCTCGGGTACCAGCAGCTCCCCAAGGAACACCGTCGGCGGAGGAACAACGGTAGCAACCACGAGCCTAGCCCCCGTAAGCTTGGCAAGCTCCAATGCCCTCTCAACAGCGATCCTCGCAGCAGTGCTCCCATCATAACCCACGAGGATACACCTATACACCACGGCCAGGCACCATCAAAGCATTCACCACCTAGCAGCGGCAGTAAATCCTGCGCCGGCGTCTTGCGGCCCCAGTAGCACCCGACCCTGGTAGCATCCCCTCAACCAACAGCCACACCTAACCAAGAAGTAAGCCCAGGAACCAGGCACCATGTACAGAGCCTACACATCAAGAAACTAGAGAGTAAACTCTAGGAGACCCGACAAGGAGACATAGCTGTGAGGCAGCAACAGCCCAGGGATAAGAGAACCAAAGACGGGCAAAGGGAGACGCGAGGCGAGGCACGGGAGAACCTGGGGAAAGGAATAGGGGTTGGGGGCGGTCCCGGGGAGTAGGCGCCCCGGGGCTCCGGGAACGGGGTTGGGGGACTGTGAGGTCCCGCGGCTCAGTGGCCGCAGGGGATTGGGGGCGGTGAGCGTCAGGGTGATACGAGCTCGGGCTCTACGGGTATAAGGCGCTCCTCTACGGTGTCCTCTAGCCTGCTGACCCTCTTCTTGAGGCTGCTTAGGCTCTGGTTGAGCCTGTACAGCTCGCCCTCGACGAATGCCTGGTATTCGTCCATGCGGCGCTGTAGCTCGTCGAGCTTCTGCAGCACCTGTACCAGCACCTCGGTGGCCTGCTGCTGCTCGCGCTGCCTCCTCATTCTCTCCAGCCGCTCCTCTCTCATCTTCTGCAGGCCCTCGCGTATGAACATCTTTATCAAGTCCGTTATCTGGATGCCCATCTCGCTGGCGTATTCCTTGAGCTCGCTGTAAACCCCCTCCGGCAGCGACAGGTGTACTGTAGGCACTGTCTCGGCCCCAGTTACTCTCGCATCAAGAGGCCTCTATATAAGCGGAGCGCACCATGTCCTCCGCTTGTAAGAGGTCTCCAGTAATACCGCTCTGGGTAAGCTCTACAAGTAGGCGCCAGACTGAGAGAGAAGGACGGGGTTGGGGGCGGTCCCGGGATGCGTGTCGTAACTTTCAAGGCGGACGAGGAGCTGCTTGAGAGGCTTGACTCTTTTGCACGCATAAAGGGCGTGACCCGTAGTGAGGTGATAAGGAAGGCAATAGAACTGTACCTGAAGCTTGAAGACTACAAGGTGCAGCCCCAGCCGAAGATAGTCAGGCTGACAAGCTAGCCTGCCAGCCCTCCATGGAGTTAGATAGTTTTTGGCAGCAGCTGTGGCCAGTCCTGGAACCCCCTCCTACCTTTCCGGCCAGGCCGGAGACGTGACCCCGTCTACGTGCGGCCACTTTCCACCATACTCGCAGCTCCTGCAGGGGGGCTTCCTCGGGAGTTCAGGGGGCTCTGGAGAAGCCAGCTGCCTGGCTAGGGGGAGGCCGTGGTTCTCGAACCATGCTGCCAGATCTTCTGGGTCGAACTTCTCAACCATCACAGTTGAGCCGTCGCTGGCCTTGACTATGAGCACTGCCTCCTCTATGGGCCATCTCTCGATGAGTATCCAGGTGTATGCTGCGAGCTGGGTCTTGGCTGCCCTGTAGCCCCGATGGCGTCTCCTCATGCTCTGCGGCTTCGAGGTGGTCTTCACTTCAACCACTCTTATGCCCCCAGTGGTCTCCTCTATGGAGTCGGGGACGCCTATGAGGAGGAAGCTGTCGGCCTCCCGGGCTATGAGGGGCCACTCCTCCCTACGGTGGTAGGAGACTAGGTCCGAGGCTTCCGCGTAGCGGCGGAGCTGGTGCTTGAGCGCCTCCGGGTCTATGAGCCCGGGGCCCGCGACTACGCCGCTTCGGATGAGGCGGAGCAGCTCCTCTCCTCCCTGGGGGCTGGCGAGGGCCCTGGCGTGCTCTGCGGCTTCCACCGCCTCCCCGGGCTCCACGTATTCCCCGTGGATTATCCGCCCCCTTATTACCCTTATGAGGGAGTTCTTTGCGAACTCGGCTGCCCAGAGGATTGCGAGGCCACGGAGAAGCCCCGGCTGGAGCGAGGACAAGTCGAGCCAGCCGGCGTTGAACAGCGTCGTCACGTGCCAGGCCTTGAGCCTACACCAGTGCCAAGCCCCCACCGTGCTAGCAGCAACCACGGGGGGCGCGAGACGCCGCACAAGTCTACCAAGGATCAGTAGCGATTCGTCCCCGCATACGCGCATCAACCAGCGGCCCCAGGTACCCTCCCAGCCGCCGGGAGCCGGGGCTATCAAACCCCTACCCCAGGGCCGCCGCGACGGAGGAGGAGAGAACCAGGGCCGCGCCGACAAGCTGTAGGGGCCGCAGCTCCTCTCCAAGGAGCAGCCATGCCAGGGCGACGGCGGTCACGGGCTCCACGAGGCTGATGACAGCTACCCTTGCAGCAGGGAGCCTGGAGAGGGCACGGGCGCTCAGCGCGTATGGCACCAGGGTGCCCGCAGCCGCCAGGTAAAGGGCCGCCAGGAGCCCCACAGCCCCCGGAAAACCATGGGGCCTAGCCACGGCAGCTACGCCGAGGGCCGCGAAGGGGAGACTGTGGAGACTCACCTCGGCTACGCCCGCACCCCGGCTGGCAGCCAACCTCGCGAGAACCATGTAGGAGGCATAGGAGGCGCCGCTCGCCAGCCCAAGCACCGCTCCCAGGGGGTCCACTCTGCCACCAAGCCCCGGGAGGACTATCAACGCGGCGCCCAGGAAGCCGAGAACACTTGCTGCGGCCACCCTTCTCCCCGGCCTCTCCCCCAGCAGGGGCCCCGAGGCAGCCGCTACCCAGAGCGGCGCAGTGTAGAGCAGGAGACTAGCCACAGCAGCGCCAACCCTCTCCACAGCGAGGAAGTAGGACGCGTAGAGCGGGGCCAGCCCAAGCAGCCCCACCACTAGGCTCCACCCGCTTGGCCCCCCGCAGCCCGCGGCGACACAGACCAGGCTCGGGACACTGGCCAGCAACGGCCTGCCGAGGATAAGCCACCTGGGGTCAGCACCCTTCTCTACCGCCAGCTTGAACACGACACCGATGCTGCCCCACAACACGGCCGCAGCCACGGCTTCGGCGGTTGCCGACCGCACGCTACTCATACTTAGCGACAGCCCTCCCGGCGGCCAGCGTAGTAGAGGAGTGCATAGGAGTGCATAAAAGAATGGGAGCCGCCGGGCAAGCCAGCCCCTAGATAGCCTTTAGCAGCATCACTAGCGCCGCGAACACCATTACCGAGGAGAACAGTATTCTTAGCAGCCTGTCGCTGAGCCTCGCGTGCAGCCTTGAACCAAGCTGTGAGCCCGCCACAGCAGCTGCCCCGAGCACCGCTCCCAGCATGGGGTCGAAGCCTCCCCTGGCCAGGTGGGCGGTAAAGCCCGCGGCACTGGAGACAAGGACGAGGAAGGGGTTCGTCCCTACCGCGATTCTCAACGGTACACCTCCAAGCACGACCAGCACGGGGACTATGAGGCTGCCGCCCGATATGCCGGCCATGGCTGCTAGGAACGCTATCAATGCTACAGGCAATGCCACCGCTAGAGGGTTGTACTCGTACTCGTAGCCGCCTACTCGCCGCCTAAGCCTAGGCCCCGGAAGCCCGGCAGCCGAGACGCTGAAGCCCCTCCATATAAGGTAGGCGGATGCCATTAGCATTGCCGAGAACACGAGTTTCAACACCCTGCCGGGGATGCTTCCTGAGACGAAGCCGCCCAGGAAGGCCGAGGCGGTGGCGACTCCTCCCACCGTGGCGGCTAGGAGCCAGTCTACTAGTTTGTGCCTACGGCCGTAGACAAGTAGCATGGAGAAACCCTGGGCTACTAGCACGAACAGTGTTACCCCGGCGGCTATGTAGTAGCGGAGCCCCATTAACGCTACTAGGATCACCATGTAGAGTTCGCCGCCACCCTTGCCGAACATTGAGAAGACAAGGGACACTATGAAGAATAGAATAGCTATAACCCATATCACTGTAACCCTCACCAGAGATACCCTGCTTACAGAGAGGCGAGAGGTTAAGGAGTAACTGCCATTCCATACTACCGCGTACCAACACCCAGCTGCGGCACGGCGCCCCGTTGCCCGGTACACCTAGCTTCTGCTCCTCCTAGACATCGTATTCAAGACGCAAGGGTTATCCGAGACCACTAGGTCTACAAGCCTCTTGACATAGATAAAGTCGTCCACCGTATTAACCGTCCAGACGGCCACTAGATAACCCTTGGAGCGAAGGCTCCGAGAGAACAACGGATCAAGATAGCTATAGCGTACGCTTACGCCTTGCGCTCCAGCGTCCTCCACCAGACCTAGAGGGTTTGCAGGCCTGGAGTCTATGCTGAGGAGCACGGGCGCCCCAACCTCCTCGTGGAGGCTCCTGGCGTCACTGTGCCACCTCGTGGCCAGTATCACCCTCTCTGGCTCTACCTCGGTCTCCTCGAGGACGCTGGCGACGAGCCGAGGAGATACCCTATCCTTTAGGTCGAGCATAACCCTGGCAGAGGGAGGCAGTGTGGAGAGGAGGAGGGGGAGGGGCCTACTGGGAGTGAAATGCATGTTCTCAAGTATCCTTGCCAGTCTCTGCCGGAGCAGTAAGGGCCTCGAGGCGGGCAACTGGTGGCCCGCCACAAGCATGTTCCCACGTAGGTAGACGTCAACCTCGACCATGCTTGTGCAGCGTAGATGGCGACGAAGCCACCGCGGGGTATTGGCGCGGTGGCCTACCACTACTGGGCCGCCTTGCTCTCCTCCTTCTCCCAAAGGGCGCCTCCGGCGGTTATTCTGTCCAGGGCCCGGTCTATTCTCTTCTTCTCCTCCCAGAGGTTTCTCAGCTCTATTCTTCCAGCCTCGGTTATCTTGTAGCGAACCCTGCCGGCCCTTCTGCTGTTCTCCTCGTACTTCTCTATTAGGCCTCGTTCCCTAAGCTTCGCGAGGGCGCTGTAGACGGCGGCCTCCGCCACCCTTAGCCCAGCCTCGTCCATGATCTTGTAGAGCCTGTAGCCACATAGGGGTCCATACCTCTCGATGGCGGCTAGGATTGCGAGCTGTAGGTATGGGAGGCAGCTCCTCTGCTTCGATCTGGTCTCCATGTCTCTGCTTCACCCCGCTGAGGCGTGTGGCTTCCCAGGGCGGCGCCGCCCCTATTCCTGGTAGAATTCAGCAGGATTTAGAGGTAACAGTGGCGAGACACTATATCTAGTAGGCCTTACGGCTCCGGCCTCGGCACCATACCAAGTGGGCGAAAAATATAAATACTATAAGTGGATGACGGGGGTTGTACACGGCGCCGCGTGGCTGGGCCCGTAGCTCAGCCTGGTAGAGCGGCGGGCTCTTAACCCGTAGACCAGCGGGCCTTGGCCTGGCTGGGCGGAAGTCCCGGGTTCGAATCCCGGCGGGCCCGCCACACGCCCGCCAGGGATCCACTATCTCTCCCTCAAAGAAACGCTCCCCGGCTCGTTCTCCCGGCTCATGGCAAGCGCCAAAGCCGACGTGGATAAGGCTCCGTATGGCTAGAAGGGATGTCAGCCAATAAGGGTTTGGAAGACGGCTAAGCTGCACGTGCGGGAGGCTAGAAGCGGCAAAGAAGGCTGAAGGCTCTAGGCTACGTAATGAGTGTCAAGAGCTCCGGACAGGCTTTGTGCCTGGTGATAACAGGGTTGCTGTATAAAAACATGGGTTGTGCGGGGGCCGGTGATGCGGCCGTTACTGTTGCTGGAGCTGTTGTAGGGCGGCTTGGAGTGCTTGGCGAACGGTTGTGCCTGTTAGGGGGATTACCTTGATGCCTAGGTATTGTAGGGCTGCATAGGCGTTGGGGCCAGGCTGTGGTCCTACGTATATCTTGGCTCCCTTTTCTGCTATGGTTTGCGCGGCGCGTACTCCCGCTCCTCCTCCTGCGGTGTAGCCGGGGTTCTGGATCACCTCTATGTTCTTGATTTCGCCGGTTGCGGGGTCTACTTCGACTATCGTGAATGTTGGGGCTCTGCCGAACCTGTCCGCGAGGACGTCGTCGAGGCCACCGCGGACGGTCGCGAAGGCTATCTTGATGGTCGCCAAGGTTCTTCGCCCAGGGTTATGCGATGTTGCCTGCGGGTTTTTACGGGTGCTTATGCGTGTTTCCTGCTGTTGTCTTGGCCCGGCCGGAGGATTATTGGTACGTATGGCTCGGGTTTCCTCGGTCTATACTTGGCCCACCATGCGCGCCAATGTGGGAGCACGTTCTCGGCTATGTGGTTTGCAATGCTTTTAGCCGCCTTTGCTGCTGGGCTGTCTGGGTCGTAGACGGTTATCGGCTTAGCCTCTGCCATGGCTTTGGGGACGCTGGGGTCGTAGGGTATTCTCCCTATTACTGGAATGTTCTCCTTCTCGGCATACTCTTCTATGAGTGGCAGCGTGTCGATGTTTAAGTCGTACTTGTTTATTACCAGCATGGGTGCTATGCCGAAGTGTTTTGTGAGCTTGTGTATTCTCTTGAGGTCGCTTAGGCTGGCCAGCGTGGGCTCTGCCACGAGGACTACGAGCTGGGCGCCGGTCAGGCTTGAGACTACTTGGCAGCCTATCCCGGCCGCGGCGTCTACGAGGAGCACCCCGCTTGGACCTAGGAGCTTCTTGCCTAGGTTCTTTGCCTCTGTCACCAGTTTGCCGCTGTTAGGCCTGCCGGGCATGGTCTCCGCGGAGACGAGTGTGAATCCGTAGTGGGTCTCGGCTACGCGTATCTCGCCGCTCTTCACCCTGAAGCGGTACCGGATGGCCTTCGGGGGGCAGGCGAGGCTGCAGGTGAGGCAGCCCTCGCAGATATAGGGGTTTATCGTATACCTCCCGTCCTTGACCTCCACGGCGCCGTAGGTGCAGACCTCTGCGCAGATGTTGCACCGGGTGCACCGGTCATCTAGGATGTAGGCCAGCCGGCCCTCCCGGACCTCGTCTACCCTGCTCCACTCCTCCACGCCGAGCACTAGGTGGAGGTTCGGAGCCTCGGCGTCGGCGTCCACTGCTACGAGGCGGTAGCCCTTCTCGGCCAGCGTTAGGGCGAGCACAGCTGTGAGGGTTGACTTCCCTACGCCGCCCTTGCCGCTCGCGACTACGAGCTCCACGGGCGGTCTTATCTCCGGGACCTTCACTTCGCTTTCACCCCCTTCTCCCGGGCCTCTGCGAGGAGAGCCTGGGCTAGCTCCTGGAGCGCCTTGGAGGCGGGGCAGGCTGGGCACTCCTCCACGGCCGGTGCTCCGCGGGCGTAGCTCCTGGCCGCCTGGGGGTCGAAGGGTATGAGGAAGGTCTTCTCGGCCCCGTAGGCCTTGGCCAGCTCTACGTGCTTCTCGTGGCCTGCTATGCCGGCGCGGTTAACTACGAGCCATATCCTTTTACCCATGCCCCGGGCTATCTCCAGTATCGCTTTGAGGTCGTGGAGCCCCAGCGGCGTCGGCTCAGTGACAGCTATGACCAGCTCCGCCTCCTGGATAGCCGCCGAGATGCTGTTCCCGGTTCCGGCGCCCGTGTCCACGATGAGCAGCCCCTCGTCGGGCGTCTCGCGGAGCGCCCTCCTCTTCGCCGCCACTACGGCGGGGGGCGTGTGCTCCTCGCCCTCCCTCAGCAGGCCGGTGACGAGGCGGAAGCCGCCGCTCCTCCTTATTGGTGTGGAGTAAGTGTAGCCTATGACCCTGCGGCCCTCGCTGCTTATCGCATTGTAGGGGCAGGCGTAGAGGCAGGCGCGGCAGCCGCTGCAGAGGCGGGGCATCACCATGGGCGGTGTGCCGCGGGCCATGACTATGGCGCCGGTGTCGCAGGCCTTGGCGCAGGCGCCGCAGGCTGTGCACCTATTATAGTCTATCAGGGGGAAGAAGACTGCTATGGGCTCCTCGTTCTCAAGCCTAGTGGCGCCAAGCAGTAGGTGGTCATTGGGAGCCTCGACGTCAAGGTCGGCGAGCAGCAGCTCCAGCTGCCTGGAGAGGAGCACGGCTATGTTCGTGGCTACGAAGCTCTTCCCTGTCCCGCCCTTGCCCCCCGTGACGGCGGCTACCAGGGCCGGGGGCATAGCTATTCTCCCCCAGTGAGCCTCCCGTAGAGCTTGTGGCCTGTCACTAGCCTGTTCAGCTCATCCATGGAGAGGCTCTTGGCCTGCTCTATGGCGTCGTCGAGCATCCTCTTCTCCTCCTCGGATAGCCGCGGCGGCTCGCACTGGTATTCTATGCAGCCCGGCCTTCCCGCCTTGGGATCTCCCTCGTGCTTCACGAAGCACTCGTCACCGTCTATGATGCTGTGCAGCTCCTCTATGTAGAAGACGCCGGGGCCGGCGACGTAGGTTAGGCCTTGAGTGAGCCTTTCTCCTCTCTCCTCGAGGCTCTTGAGGTCGGCGAGGGCTAGGATCCTGCTGAGAGTGAAGGGGTGCAGGCAGCCCATCTTGGCTAGCACGTAGGCGGCTACGTCGCGGCCGCTCAGAGGCATACAACATCGCCCGTAGCATACGGTGATGTCAACGCAGTGTTAAATACACGTGGTCGGTTAATGTCACATCCACTAGGAAGCGACAAGCATATCACACTACGCGTATCTCGATACGCTTACATTGGCTACGAGTATCGTGCCACGCCCTCCCTTCATAGACCGTGGCCGCGAGCTGGAGATACTGGAGAGGCTATGGAGAAAGCCGGGCTTCAAGCTGGTCCTGGTCTACGGCAGAAGGAGGGTTGGGAAGACGAGGCTTCTCCGCGAATGGCTCCGCGGCAAGAGAGGAGCATACTACCTTCTCCAGGCTCCTCGCAGCGGTGGCGGCAGGCTACACGGAGCCGGGAAGGGCGGCGCAGCACGCCGGCATAGACCCGAGGTGCTTGAGGAGCTGGACATACTGCGCCGGAGTCACCCCTCTCGGTAGGAGGAGGGGCTCTAGGCTACGCTTCCGCGACCCCTACTTCATGTACTACTACGGCGATGTTGCCAGGCTCCAGAGCCTGGTCGAGGCAGGCGAAGAGGAGGAGGCCAGGAGGCTCGCCAAGAGAAAGCTCGACACCTATGCCGCCAGAGTGTTCGAGGACTGGATCTGGGAGAGCCTGCCCGAACTCTCAATGCTCCTGGGGCTCCGTGTGGCAGAGGCGGGACCCTGGTGGCACCGGGGAGAAGAGATAGACCCTGTCGCTAGAAGCCCAGGCGAGGAGGCCGCCTTCATGGAGGCCAAGTGGGACGCTCTGAGCCTACGCGAGGCCAAGGCGGTGCTGAAGAGGCTGGAGGCCAAGGCGGGGAAGACTGGGCGAATGGATCGCAGGAACCTCTACATAGTGGTGGCCAGAGAGATTGTTGACGCGGATGATCCCGTGACAAGGCTAGACAGGGCCAGGATATTGGCCTCCTACAGGCTTATCGCTCCTCTCCTTCGCGCCGAAGCCTCACGCCGAGCACGGCCTCCACCTCCTCCGGGGGTACGGCGCCGCGGCGGAGCAGCCGGGGAGGCCACACGCTGAGATCCACAATGGTGCTCGCCACGCCGCCCGGCACCGGGCCCGCGTCCACCACTATGTCAACGCTGCCGTCGAGCTGCCTTAGCGCCTCCTCCGCGGTCCTCGGCGGCTCCTGGCCGTGAAGGTTTGCGCTCGTCCCTATCAGGGCGCCGCCCGCCGCCTCTATGAGGATTAGGGCTACCTTGTGGGCAGGCATCCTCACCCCCAACCTCCCCGTGCCGGCGTGCACCTCCTCCGCTACCGGGGCGCCGGGCCGGAGGGGGAGCACCAGTGTGAGCCCCCCGGGCCAGAACCTCTCCATGAGCAGCCTCGCCTCCCTGGTAACCGCGACGAGCCTCTCCGCCGACCCCATGCCAGAGACTAGGACGGGAAGGGGCTTCCCCAAGGGTCTCCTCTTCGCCTCGAACACTCTCCTGGCAGCCCTCGAGTCGAAGGGGATAGTGCCGAGTCCGTAGAGCGTATCAGTAGGGTACACGACGAGAGCCCCGCGGGCAGCCTCCCTGCCTATGCGGCGCAGCAGCTCCTCGTCGGGCCGCCGAGGGTCTACGTGCACGATCTCCGGCACGGCTCTACTCCCAGCGTGGGACGGACGGGGGACAAAGAGAACAGCCTATAAGCTTCAAAAAGGGGTGCCTCATGCCTCTTTGACAGCCGTGAAGGAGCAGCCGAGGCTATGCTTTCCAGGACAAAACCATGTACCGCGCACTGAGAGGGACGACAGCAATGAACTCCTGGGGCGGAGGATGACCACTCTTGGCGGCTGTGAGGCTTGCGGCTGCTCTGACGCTAGCCCTTGCAGCGGCTGTACTGCACAGCGTTATTCTAAACATTCCTGGAGGCCACATGATCCTCAAGGGCGCAGTAAGCGCGGTGGTTGACTCCGGCACGGCCTGCGGCGTCAAGCTCTATCCGGGGCAGAGGCTTACTGTGAAGCTCTGGACACAGTGCGGCTACGTTGAGGCCGCGGATAATACGCTTGTAGTGAGAGACGCGGAAGGCGAAGTGCTAGTCGACGGCAGGCTGGTCTGCCGTGGCCTGGTTAACATCGACGCCAGGATAAAGCCCGGCACAGTGCGGGCCAACCTGGTTCTTACGGCAAGGTTCTCTGCTAAAGCCCTGGTGACCGTGGACGCTAATCCTCTCGAACAACGTGGAGAGGTACTTGTGGCCGGAATTACACCGCCGTTTATGATAGACCTGGATGCCGGGAGGGCCAGCCTCTACGCGAAGACGGTCGCACTGAACCCCTTGCATCTCTCAATGGTTTCGTCGGAGGGCATGCTCCTAGCGGCCGTGCTCGCAGCCTCCATTCCGGCCGCCATACTGCTCACGAGGGGAAAGCGGAGCACCAGGGGGCACAAGGCGGGGGTGATTTAGCAGTGTACAACTACCTAGCCGTTGAGCTGCATGCATGGAGCACGCTCATCCACGAGGCTGGCCGCGGGATACTGGTATTCGCCTACGCTGTTAGCACCCTCGTCCTAACCCTCTACGCCGCCTGGTACATGGCAGCCCTCGCCGCCTATCTCTCCCGAGGGCCTTGGCGCTCCAAGTGGGAGCCCACTCGCCTCCGCTGCCCCGGCTGCAGCCACTGGCCCCGCGTCGCTGTAGTCTACCCCGTGTTCAACGACTACGAGATACTCGCCTCGCTTGAGAAGGCTGTGAGGATGGACTACCCCGACTACTTCATTATAGTGGTAGATGACTCGACCGATGAGCTGCTGAGCCTCGAGCTATCGAACATGGCCATCCGCTCCGGCGGCAAAATAATACACCTTAGGAGAGCTGGAAGGCAGGGCCTCAAGGCTGGCGCGCTCCTCGACGCCGCAAGGCTTGCACGGGACCGCGGAGCCCGATACATGCTTGTACTCGACGCCGACTTCGAGCCGCCAAGGTGGCTTCTCCGCCGCCTTGTGGCCCACGCCGAGGCGAGCGACGCTGACCTGGTTCAGGGGCACCAAAAGCACGATAAGGGCGCAGAAGGCCTCTTCGGGAACATATACCGCGCAGGCCTAGCGGGAGCCATAATATTCCTCGCCGGCCGCGTCTATCTCAGGATGTTCCCAATATTTACCGGCGCTGTTGGCCTCCTCCGCCTCGATGCAGTAGAGCAGGTGCCCTTCACGCCCGGGGTTATCAGCGAGGATCTGAGATGGAGTATAGACTACCTCGCAGTCAACAAGGAGACCAGGTTCCTTGCTACACCCGAGGCGTGGGCTTCGGGCAGCGTCCCTAAGACGCTCCGAGCCTACTATAAGCAGCAGGTGAGATGGAGCAGCGGCACGCTCATAGAGCTGCTCCGCACCTGGCCAACGATAATCCTCGACCCTGACATACCATTCTGGGAGAAGGCCGGCTACCTGCTCCAGGGTGGCTTCTTCACCCAGGGTTTATGGGTGTATGTGAACACGGTTACTCCGTTCCTCTACAAACTGCTCTACGGCGTATCCCTCTCCAGCCTCTGGCCCCTGGGGCTCTACGTGTGGCTCCTAGGGATAGAGACCATATTGCTCACCGGGGCAATAGCAGAGGGCTTCAGCGTCCGTCTAATGGTTTCAATAGCGTTGTCTCTACTGCTGTTCATATACGTGTCCGCAACAATCCATGCCATAGGTACCTTGAAGGCTCTCACGGGTAGGGGCAGGGAATGGGTTGTGACTTCAAAGAGGGGTCGCTATGAGCAGCTCTACAGAGACTAGCGGTGAGGGTATAAGGCACTGGTATCTTGGCTTTATAGTCGCGTTAGCCTCGGCTACCCTGAGCATCGAGACACTGCAGGCTACTAGGCTCGGCCTATTGATGCTTGAAGCCGAGAAGAAACTCATAGAATATGTTTTGCTCCATGTACGTGTCTACGTAATAGATGTCTCGTGGAACACATTCATAGCCTATCGTCCAGGGGGCCCGGTGCTAACAATAATCATAACTCCCAGCTGTAGCGGCATATACGCGGTAACAGCGTTTCTGGCTCTAAGCCTCTCGCTGCCATTCATAGATGTGCGGAGGAAGCTCTACGCCTTACTGATCTATGCTCCAATAATACTACTTGCAAACATAGTCCGCATAGTCACGAGCGTTGCTTTAGCCATGGCGTTTGGACCGTCCTTGTTCGGCCTTGTACATAACATTCTGGGCTCGGCGGCTATAATACTCCTATACTCCGTGCTCTGGCTGGACTGGCTCTACAGGAGCCTACAGCACCGTTCAAGTAGGCTGGGCAGGTTACGCTGAGAGCGTACTATAAACAAGTTTAACTAGTGTGTAGCTCCTGGGCCCCGGCGTCTACGATGAGGAGGCAGAACCGCCTGCTAACCGTTATAGTCTTGTTAAGCATCCTAGCCGTGTTAGCTGCCAACATAGTCTATGCAGCATCTAGGAACGTAAACCTGGTCTACGTATCTACTGACATGCTTGACGAAAAGTTCCTCTCTGACGGCTTTAAAATGGGGCTCTTACCCTCCGGGCCCGTAGTGGGCTTGAACAGTGTTGCGGCAGTGCATACGTCTCTCATAGTTCTCCCGGATCCGAACTGGGGGTCACGTAACCTCCACGCTGCGGCTGAAGCCAGCAAGGCTATGATATCGTTCATAGAGCACGGGGCGAGGGCTGTTGTTGGCCTCAATGGCGCAGTGTTGCTGAACCTAACTCTCCGAAAGGTTGGCCTACCTTTGCCGCCTACAAGCGACTCGGCTGCTGCATGGCTCCCGAAGGGCTATAATGTTAGCCTCTACCGCTGGCTCCCACGATCTCCCTGGATGGCTTCAACGAACCTCTCATGCGGCCTCCCAGCCTACTACTTTAGGTTGGGCGATGGCTGGGTTGTTATTCTCCCAGTCAATGTCGTTTGGGCCTATTCTTCTACACGTGATGTGCTGTATCTACGCTGCACCGGCGAAGCGATAAAGCTTGCAGAGAGGCTACCCTCGGGGAGAGCGCCCAGGGGCCCCGCGTTTATAGCAGCAGTCATGGCAGGGGTGGCGGTAGCAGCCGCCGCCGTGGCTAGCCAGCAGAGAAGCGGAGACAACATGGGGCAGGGAGAGGGGCACAGTGGTCAGGACGGTAGCGCTGCAACCGGGTTCCTGGGCATAAGGCTAAATGAAGAGGAGGCTAAGGCGCACCCACTCCGTAGAAGGATACTGGAGGTGCTCGAGACAAACGGCGCTGCCCACTTCAATGAACTCTGGAGGCTCCTCGGCGGAAGCAAGGCTACCCTGGCCTGGCATATCTCGTTGCTTGAGCGGCTCAAGCTGGTAGCCACGATAAGGTACAAGAAGTACCTTATAATATACAGGACTGGGCCTGCAGGCATAGAGGCCTTGTTCAGGAGCCTTGCCGCAAGGGATCAGGCATTCTGCCGCCTGGTGAGACTTGTGGAGAGAAATGTAAACCTAGAAGAGGCTGCGCTGAAGCTTAGGGTAAGCAAAGCTGGGCTTCGGGACATCTATGCGCTTGTACGTGAGCGCCTGGAGGTGGCCAGGAGGGTTTGCGGCGCCGTCTAGCTGCCTTTGCCTTCACGCTGGCCGCCGTAGCACTTGCTGTCGCGGTGTCCGTGCCCCCTGTGCTCGGTAACGGTCTTCCCA
>CAZIWH010000024.1:0-5762 GCA_964542985.1 uncultured Hyperthermus sp.
GCGCCGCCGAGGCCAAGCCTACTGCCTCGCTCCCCCTCCTCCCCGCCAGCCTCCCGGCGAGGAGCGACAGGGGAGCCAGCCCTATCGGCAGGTAGACCCCAAGCACTATTGCAGCCGGCCCGGGCTCCACGGCTCCTCAGCCCCGCTTCTCGCGCAGCTCATCTACCGTGCCGGCGCCCCGCCTACGGGCAGCCACAACAGCCAGCGCAGCCGCCACAGCGGCGGCGACGGTATCCACCACTGCCACCGCGTAGTAGGCGCCGGGCCTCCCCGCCGCCAGCACGAGGCCGGCAGCCGCCCCGGAGGCCATCAGCTCGAGGCCCAGCAGCACTCGGAGCCACGAAGAGAACCTTGTAACCATGACTATGCCCGCGGCCAGCACGGCCGCCGACGCGGCTAGGCCCACCGGAGAGGCCATCCAGAGGCTCACCTCCCCCTCCAAGCCCATATCAGCGCCCGGAGCCCCAGCAGCCCCGCGAGCAGCGGGAGAGAGGCGAGCGCAAGCAGAGCCCCACCGCCCCCCGCCGCTCCACGGGCCCCGCCGCCGGGAAGGGCCGCAGCAACCCCCGCCAGCACGGTGAACACCACAAGCGCCGCCGCCAGCCCCATTCCGGGGAAGGCGCCGGGCTCGGAGCCCCCGAGCCTGGGAGCGAGGAACCCCGCGGCAGCGAGGAAGCCGGCGGCGAGGCTGAGCTGCACCGCTGCGGCAGCGGTGTAGCCCTCCACGAGCATGGTCATGGCTAGCAGTACCACGGAGGCCGTCGCAGCGAGCAGGCTGCGGTCATCCCTGCCCGTAGCCGCTGCATAGGCGGCCGCGAAGCCTGCGGAGGCCGCTAGCACCGCTGCGAGGGGCTGCAATACCCGGGGCCCCCTACAATGGGGAAGGCATGGCGCGATATTACAAGGGAGGGCCGGCAGGCTACGGGCCCGGCTCCATAAAGCCCGTCGCCCCTCCTAGGGGGCTGCGAGAGCAACCGCTGCCGCCAGAAGCGCTGCGGGGACGAGCCTGGTCCAGGCAATCTCCTCGAGATCCCTGAGCCTCAGCCTAGCCGTCGCCGCGTCCACTACTACCACGAGCGTGTAGACCGCCAGGACCGCGGCCAAGGTCTCAGCAAGGCCCGGTAGGCCCTGGCTCCGGGGGAGCCCGAGGAGGGCGGAGACGTAGACCCCGGTGGCCGCGGCGGCGTGCACCCTGTTGACCAGCCTGGCAAAGGCGAGCCTCCTTCCGCTCATCTCCGCCAGGTAGCCGCCCGCCACCTCTTGCTCCGCCTCCGGCGCCGTGAAGGGGTTCTTCTCCGCCTCCGCGAGCAGTGCTATGAAGCCAAGAGCGAGCGCGATGAGCCAAACCGGTATCAGCCAGGGCCTAGATGAGAGGCCTTCCCAGAGCCCCCGCGCCATGCCGGAGACACTGCTCGACCCCGAGACCGCGTAAGCCACGAGGAGCGAGGAGGCGAGCACAGCATCATAGCTCGCAAGCAGGCCGAGCAGCCTGAGGCCGCCGAGCACCGGGTAAGGGCTCCTACCAGTATAGGCGGCGAGATAGAGCAGCCCTATGCCCAGCGACAGGCAGGCCACCGCGACCACGGCGTCGCCGGGGAAGCCTATGAACGCCTTCCCGGCCCAGGGCACTAAGAGGGAGACGAAGCAGGCCAGCGCCAGCGCCCAGACAAGCGCCGCCCCCGCGACCACCATGTCCAGGCCACGGGGAGCCAGATCCTCCTTGGAGAGCAGCTTCAGCACATCGTAGAGCGGCTGCAACAGCCCCAATGGCCCCCAGTAGCTGGGCCCCATCCTGGACTGCATCCGGGCCCTCAGCTTCCTCTCATACGCCTCCAGGGCCAGGCCAAGCGCCACTATGAAGGTCGCCCCAGGGAACAGGGTTGCCCCGGCGACCAGCCACAGGGCGTCCACGGCGCCTCATCCCTCCCTCCCCTTATCCGCGAGCGCGTCGGGCGCGGCCGCGAGAACACCCGCAGCCGCCGTGGCTAGGAGGAGAGCAGCGGCCAGCCTCTGCCCAGAGGCCAGCGCCACCACCGGCACAGCCTCAACGGCGGCGAAGAGGAGCACGGCCCAGGGGTAGGGCAGTGCCGCACTCTCCAGTGGCTCCCCGCGCTCACCGCACGCGTAGGGCCTCACAGCCTCCCCCTGCTCCCTCGGCCTGGGGGAGAGTATCCTGGAGCCTAGGTAGTAGGCCGCGGCCACGAGGACTATGAGCGCGAACGAGGCCACCGCAAGGCTACCCACGTCGGCCAAGCCCGGGCGGCCCTCCCAGCCTCTACCAGACGGGCGGCAGGGGCTATAGGACGGGGCTTGGAGCATGCAGCCGCAAGCATTAATACCTCCCTCCGGGGCAGCTCAAGCTATACTAAGCTGCCCCACATGGTCATCTCCGCCAGCCCGTAGGCCATCAACACTATAGAGGAGGGGTAGGGGCCTAGGCCAAGCAACGGCCCGGCCGAGGAAGCCGCGGCCACGAGCCCCCATGCCGCGCCGCCGGGGACCCGGAGGAGGCGGCCACGTAGCCCCAGAGCCAGGGAGGCGGCGAGGAGCCCCGCTACTGCAGCCCACGTCAAGCCCGTTGACCAGGCGAGCCGTGCCGCGGCCAGGCCCACAAGGAGCAGGAGCCCCGTAGAGGCGGCCGCCCAACCCCGGCCCCCGCCAGCAACGCGGCCCGCGAACCAGGTGAACAGCATCCCGCCCAGGAGCGCGCCGAACCCCGGCCCCGCCACCAGCGCCGCCGACGACCCCACAGCCACCAGGAGCGCCCCCACTGCACCCACAAGTCTGGCGTCCTCCACGCCCCACCGCATCCCCTTCATCCGCCTCCCACAGACGCCTGTATGCACGCGGGTTAAAATGACGGCCCCTCCGCCAGTAGGCCACCTCCCTTATAGGCAGTCCTGGTGGAACAGTCTACCGGGTGGAAGAGTGCCCGGAGCCAGCGTCAAGCTAGACAAGACCTCGAAGAGGCTTCTAGAGGAGCTGCAGGCCAGGATACTCCTAGACACCGGGGTGCGCTACAAGCTGCAGGACATACTGGCCGCTGCCCTGAGGCTAGCAGCGAGGAGGAGGGACGAGGTGCTCGCAGAGCTCCAGGGAGGCTGGAAGCCGCTCAGCAGCGAAGAGGCCGAAAAGCTCCTAGAGGAGTACAGCTTCGAGGGCCCCGAGGACGCCTCCACGGAGATAGACGAGGTGCTCTACACGTGACGGTGCTCATCGATACCGGCGTGATAATAGCTGCCTTCAACCGCAGGGACCGCTACCACCGCTGGGCCGCACGCCACTTGAAGCAGATCCTGGAGGGCGTATGGGGCCCACCCTACATCACAGACTACATAATAGACGAGGTGCTCTCCTATGCTGCTCGGAAGCTGGGAAGCGAGGCGGGAAGAAAGCTAGGCGAGCTACTCCTAGAACGGCGCCTCTTTCACATAATACCGGTGACCCTCGACACGGTCCTGGACGCCTGGCAGCTCTACCAGCGCCACCTGCCTCTCCTCAGCTTCACAGACGCAACAAGCATCACGGTAGCCAGGACATACGGCCTAGACTACATAGTCACCCTGGACGAGCCACTAGCCAGCCTACACCCAAGCATAACACCAAGCCATTAGCCGCAACAGCGCGGACCTCACACCAAGGCTCACAGAGGCTAGTGGCAGTCAACTTGTCCACAGTATACACCCCTAGAGCCCCTTTACCTTGAGCCCGAGGCCACGCATACCCGGCAAAAGAACAACCAAAGGCTCAGACAAGCCTCCAGAGTTGGGTTCCAATCCGTTGCACGTCCTAGGCCCGCCCTAGGCCGGCCATACGGGGAGCCCGGGCTGTCTCCGGAAGCAGATGCCTCCCACGAGTTATTCGCAGGGCGTCACACTGCACTAAAAGAGGCACCGAATCCTTCTCACCGGCATGCATACATGCTTAGCACAGTACAGCAGCTAGGACGCGGCACGAAGCTCAACATGTAAAACATTCTTGAAGAGGCTTGCCTATGGGCTCTGGTGAGGAGAGGTGCCTCTCTCTCTTGAAGCGTAGCGTGGCCGTCGCGCTGATCCTGGCGGCGGTAGCGGCCTCCGCCTACATGTATACGGGGCTGAGGGCGAGGAGCGGCGTCTACCTGGTGGTCAAAGGAGTACAGGGGCCGGCGACAGCAGCCATCTATGTCGAGGCGGTGGCGCCGGAGGGCCCCAGGCCCATCATGGCCGGGCTCTACAGGCTGGACGGGCCGACAGCCATCCCCCTGCCAACCCACCTGCTCCGGGGCCTGGCGTCACGCTGGGCCAGCCACCGCCCGGGCACCACAGGCTACGGCCTCATAGTCCACATGGTAGTGATAGGCAAGTCCGGAAAGCTGACACACATCCTCGACAGCGTAACGGTGCCCCTGAAGCCACTCCTCGACGACAAGAACCTGCTCCTGGAAGCCACCGTGGCGGGCAACGGCACGTTCCAAAGGGTGGAGGCTAGGCAGCCCAACCCCCTCGAGCTCCTCAGCATCCACCCCGCAAAGAACCTCGGCCGCGTCGAAGCCGTGGATGCGCACCCCAGGCAGCCAATACTACCAACCAGTAATGAGTTTACACCACCCCTCAACGATAACCATGAGCCCATACCTAGGAGAGTATGTGTTTACAAGCTTGGAGGAGCCGTGCCTGGCGCTATACCCCACTTGATAATTCTACGAGTATGCTGGGATCCGGTAGTCTACATAACCCCGCTGAACATATCACTAATCTACCCTGACCCATGGTTCCATGTAAAGTTTGGCAGCAACCTGCTGCTCTATGTGGAGACACCCGTAGCTATGCTCTATAACGAGTACAGCTACAGCGGTGTGATATCCTTCGCCATGTTTATGGACAAGAGCGTCAAGAAGTACGAGCTATACCCAGCCATTATCCCGGATATTGGCAGAGTACTAGACGCGATACATAAAGGCTCTTCATCGCTCGTACCAGGTATTGAAGTATGGCGCGGCAATGGCGCTACCTGGGCTGCTGAGGGAGACGAGTACTCGATGAGCAATATGACGTCGGTTAACCCTGAGGAAAGCCGCAGCCTCTACATATATTCGCGGCCCTTTGCAGTAGTCTACAAGGTCACAGTGACTCCTCTAGACATACCCTTTATTCACAAGACTTTCTACGAGGCCTATACTGTTATCAGCGACATATATGTAGCAAAGAGGATGAGCTACTATGGAAGACCGCATAGCTACAGCATCATACCGCTAATCGATGAACCTGGATTACCGCCTCAAGCTATAATGGAGGCTCTGCTGCATGGCTCGAAAATGAGCTATGTGAGAACACTGGCACCACACGAAGCCGACCCAGTTAACCAGCTGTTGGGTATACCTCTCTACGCTTCCTGCGGCGGAGGCTTCGGCTTCAATATACCGGTTGGAGCCATGGCTGGAGCACTTGTCTGTAGCGCTCTGCTTGAAGCACCCCTTGGAGAAGTTCTTGTGTCAACAAGATGTCTACCACTGATGACGCTTATGGGCAGCTTCTCCGTCATGTTTGCCGCCGAGCCAGCCAGGCTATTCACGATAGGTATAATCAAGAACGATGGAAGATACTATGGTGTCGGATACAATGCTAATGAGGCACTCTATGCAGCACAGTCACGCTATATATATCATGTCGGAGGCTGCACAGCACCGCTGCCGCCGGGCCTCTACTTTGTTTCAAAGTAATCCGTTTCAAGGCTTTTTACTTGACATTCCCCTGCCCTGCTCCTTGCAATGGAGACTCTAA
>CAZIWH010000024.1:5862-20975 GCA_964542985.1 uncultured Hyperthermus sp.
GCGGCGCCGTCCTTGCCGCGGCCCTGGTTGTTGTCTCGGTGCTGGGGTACCTGGCTCCGTTGAGGCTGGTGAGCTACAGGCTTGTCGTGGAGGCTGTTGTGCCGAGTGTGCCCGGCACACGGGGGCCTTTGTTCGGCTGGGCTGAGCTGGTCGCCACGGCTCCCGGTGCCAGGCCGCTCACCCTTGTGGAGCCCTTGAAGCCGGGGCAGCGCAGGGTTGTGTTCGACGTGGACGCTACTGGCCTGGTCCGCGCCTCCCGGAGGGCCGTTGGCTCGGCGAGGGGTGTGCTGGCTGAGGCGCTGCGCGGCGAGGCCTCCTCGCTGGCCGTGGTCATGTTCCTCTACGATAGCCGCGGCAACCACTACATCGCGTCAGCCGTGCTGGGGAGCTACGAGGTGGCCCTCGCGAGGCTCCACGATCCTTTGAAGGCGGCCAAGCTGGTCTCCAGGGACCCGTACCTCGTGCTCCACGCCGGCCACATAGTGTTTAGGGCCCAGGGGTTCTCCGTGGTTAACGTGACCGGCCTCTACAGGAGCATAGTTGAGAAGTACTACGGGAGCTCCCAGCCCCGGGCCCCGGGGGCGCGCGTAGCCCCCGCCGCCGGCCTGAGGCTCCCTGGGGGCTGCACGCCCGTGACCATTGACAACTACCGGAGCTACAGCCTACGCCTCACCAGCAGCGACTTCATAGTCCTCCCAGACCTCTACAACGCGCAGCCGCCGCCCAGCTTCTACCAGCACCTCCAGGGAGTCCCCAGGGCCTACAAGACCGCCGCCTACAGGTTCATGGCCCGCCACTACTCCACAGCCGTCTACGTGCCGGCCAACACCTGCAGCCTCCCCCGGGCGCTCCAGGCCGCGCTACAGGCCTGGTACGACCCGGCCAGCCAGGAAGAAACGCCCATGGCCGGCCTCCTGACGCTGCAGGACTTCTGGAAACGCATAGCCGGCCCCTCCGCACAGTGGGTGGACGCAACAAAAGGCCACGTGGAGAAGATAACCAGGGCTCCGCTGCTCCGCATAACGGGTGTATGCCAGGCCGACTGTACATCCCACATAGCGTTCATAGCCTCAATATCAGTAGGCAGATTTGAGTACCATGAGGAGGGGATATCTGTTGCAGGACTGATAGTGTTACCCCATGAACCCAGGTCTAAGCTTAAGCTGAATCAAGCTGTCCGAATGATAACCCCCTACTCGTTCATGGAGGGCGACGTGGGCTTCATCACTGCCGACGTTGTCCTGCGTAGTGACGGCGACGGCGTGTTCATAGACTACTACGTCGATAAAACAACGGTCTACGATAGCCAGGGTAATCCGCACGCCTTTTGGCGTATAGAGCCTCTGATAGTCTTCCTGCCGCTCCAGGACGTCGCCATAGACTGGAGCACGCTCCAGCGCTCCCCGCTTATAAAGATCGGCAGCCAGGCATACAGCAGCTACATGGCTAAGTACTATAAGCTGATGGGGGCGACGAGGCCGGGATTCAAGTGGAAGAGCTACAGCATCACAAGAGACACGCTGCTTGACACCACGAATCCTGTCAACGTGGAGACCAGTATAGCCGGCGCAGTGATAGGCCTGGAGCAGAGCATGCTAGGCCTAGCGCTCACAACCTTGATCCAACCGGAGGGCGCTGTGGCAGAGATGGCCAGCATAGCTGGCAGCTTGTTCAGCTACGCGCTAACCACGCTAGGAGCTGACGCCGTGGTAGTGAAGCTTGACGCTCAGTACGACACCGTAAACACGTTCAACGCGAACTTTAAGCTACTGAAGGTTACGCCCTACGGTGGGTACTACAACCTCTACTTCACCGGCCTAGAGAAGGGAGCCGCAAGCGTGCCGGGGCCGCTCCAGGAGCCGCTGCTAATGACCTACTTCATAGTATACAAGGGCGAGGGCTGAAGAAGGGGGCGGTGCCCCTCTACTCGTGGCCTTTTTCTCTTTCTCTTAGGCCTCCTTGTCTCTGTAGATGTAGCGTGTACCTCGGGGGATGGGCTTGGCTGCTCCTCTGCGCCGTGTCCCCGTAGTCCTTGTGGCTGGCTTGGTGCTGGGTGTTGCTGTGGGCTATGTTGCTGGGCTCCACGGCTGCGGGGGCCGCGGCTCGGCCCCTGGGTGGCCCCCAGGGTGGCTGGGCTCCCTGGAGCCTAGCCGCTGCACGGTGTTCAACTCGTCCAGGGTGCTGGGGGTTTCATGCATAGTCGATGTCGGGGCATGGGCGAGGTGGAGGCCCGGGGGGCTCGTGTTGAGCCTGCCGGGGCTGCGGCTCTCGGCGGCTCTGCCGTCGCTGGGAGAGGTGATGGGGGGCAGGCTCGTGGTAGGCGTCGGCTACATCGGGGGCGGGGCGGGAGAGGCGGTTGTGGAGGCAATGCTCGACACCACGGGGGGCCCGGTGAGAGCCGTGGTGTACACGAACGTGAACATGTCGCCCCGGAGGCTCGGCGGGGCCGTGGAGAAGGGGGTGAGGCTCGTGGAGAGAGCTCGGGGAGAGGCGCCGCTACTCATCAGAATCCCCAGGGTGGAGGGGGCGCCGTACCTGGTCGCGGTGGCGCCGAGCGGCTGCAGCCTCGAGGCCCGGCTCGGCCTAGGCCCGAGCCCTGCCAGCGGCTACGTGCTCGTAGCCGTGGAGCCCGGGGGGATGACTAGCCAGCCGCCGCCCGGCAAGAACTACAGCGCCGTGATACCCCTGTGGCGCAGCGAACCCAGTGGGGGCGAGGCGCGTTACAGCTGGGTCATGCTCCGCTGCCGCAACGGGTACAGGGGCGTAGTCGAGGCCAGGGTCTACGAGACCCGGCTCTACGCAAGCCTCGCGCTGCTCACCGAGGGCGCTGGCCCCGTCTACAAGATCCCCGTGCTCGTGCTCCCCACGTCGCCTCCACCGCTCCTACGCTAGCCTCCGCCTTTGCTTCACCCTCTCAGCGACCCCCTCCACCAGCCTCCTAATCCTCTCCATCGCGTCTCTAACGTCTTCTTCGGCGCACCAGCCCTCGTAGAAGCAGACATGCATGCCCGCCGCGTTCATCCATGCATCGTGAACCCACCTCCCTAGCTCCCTCGCCATAATCCTCTTGTACTCCCATAGTTCTCCATGGCTTGATAGCCTCCGGCCTTCCCTCCAGTACGCGTAGGCCTTCACCGCTAAGGCTGCGGCGCCCCACAGCTTCTCCGCCGCTTGCCTCACATTACCCTTCTCGAGCTCCTCCCTGGCCTCTCTCAATAGTTCCTCGGCGGCCTCAACATACTCTACAGCTCTATCCTCGGGATCCAAGCCCTGGGATAGAAGCTCAACCAGGTACTCGTCAACAGTGAGCCCCAGCCTCCCGGCTTCCCTCCTTACACGGTCAGCCAGTCGCCCGCGGACGACAATGGCCTGCCCCAAAACCGTGCCCCTCCTCCCCGTATAGGGGGGCTATTGCACGAGATAAACCAGCTCCTCTGAAAAGCCACGCCCTCTGGCGCCGGGGTACCCTTGCGAGCTAGGATCAGGGAGAGGCTTAGCCGGAAACCAGTCTATGGGCTCTATGGGTATGAGTTTGCGCAGGCTGGTCTACTGCTCGCTTTGCCCCTGATTAGCTTGGGTAGGCTTCGGCGGCTTAGGTGGGGCTCTGCGGCTGGGCCTTATTATGCCGAGGTGGTATAGTAGTGCCCTGTAGTTGGTGTAGACGTGCACCACTGCGGCGCCTGCGGCTGCGGAGCCGGCGTAGACGTGTATGTCCGTCCACGTGTTCTTGTGAAGGCCTAGCGCCGTGGCGTAGCCGCTGCCGGGGCCCCGCGGCATGGTCTCAAGCAGCATACCGGAGACCAGTGTTATGAAGCCCAGGGTTACGAGCAGTATCACGCTTATCTTGCGTGCGAGCAGCAACACGTTAATCACGACTGTTCACCCCCTCCTCTAGCCCTCCTCTCTATGCGCTTCGAAGCCGGGGCCCGTGATGGCCTGGGCCACCGTGCCCCAGCGGCCACTCTCCTTGTACTCCACCGTGACCTTCATCCCTGGGTGGATGTACTTGGACAGCAGGTTCCCTGCCCAAATCTCCCGTTCCGTGCCGCCAGCCTTGACCACCCAGTAGCCCCTCACCGCTATGGTCTTGCCATCCACGACCATGGCCAGTCTGCCCGGGTACACCGCCTGCACCACGCCATGGATGCGCTCCGTGGCCTCGCTCTCCTCTCGAAAATTTTGGTTATAACTCCACATGTATGAGGCCAGCTTGTCCGCGTAGAGAGGAAACAGCGCTATAGCCACACCTATCGTCACAGCTATAGCCAGGCCTATGTATAGCCGGTTCACTGCCGTAGAGACCACCCTTCCGATCCGATGTACGTACTCCGGACTATATCCTCCGGATCTGCGACGAACTACGGAGAGACACACATTGTGGGGAAAAAGGGAGTGCTAGGAGCTGGACTCGAGATAGGGCTTGCAGACCTCCAGGGCCTCCGGCGGCACCTCGTGGATCTTCTGGGCCTCAATGCGACCGGTAGTGAAGAAGCCCTTCACCACCTGGGCGTGCAGCTTTATCACCAGCCGGGCGCAGTCGTTGTCGGCCTTCTTTATCACCTCTATGGCTGTATCGTTGAGCCACTTTATCTCAGTGTGCACGTATTTTGCCGAGATCTCTGCATCTACCTTGAAGAGTGGGTCGAAGGGCCTTGGGTTGCCGCCGTGCTCTATCACGCACTCCATCTGCTCTATGTGGCTCACAAGGGTCTCCAGGACCTCCTTGCTGGGCCCGGTGATTATCTAGACTATGGTCTTGTTCTCAGGGTACTCGTGAAGCACTTAAGTGGAACTCGCTGTGGTGGTCAAAGAGCTACTTTATGTTCTGCCCGATAGGCTTCCCGTTGCCCACATCCCTGCACGCCGCCGCCACACTGGGACTCACTTGCACACCCTCGCCGCCTGCGCCTCCCTGGGGGCCCTTAGGGCCGGGAGTGACCGCCGTGGACGTTCCAGTAGCCGTTGACTGCACCGTCTGGGTCTGCGATGCCGTGCCCGCTGGCGCTATGGCCGCCGGGGATGCTGATGTAGCAGCCGCACCGCCTCCAGCCTGCCCATGGGCTCCCGGCCCTTTTGGTCCGGGGCTTGGAGCCATCGGTGTAGTGGCTGTTGCCGGCTGGCCGTGACGATAGACGTAGCCTGCCATAGCGCCAACAGCCACTATGATGCCTATCAGGGCTATGAGGCCGAGCCTTCCAGGCACCCCTGGTTCACCTCTTCTTCTAGCTCCTGAGTACAGCTTCTCCCACGCGAGGCTATACTGTCTGTTCAAGTTTTGTATAGACGACTTGTCCACCTAAACTACATAGTTTCCGATAACTGTATTCTGATATCATTACTATTCTAATTTATACATGTATACATGAGCAGGCTGCCTCGTTATCCCTCGGGCTAGACCCTCTCTGAAGCCCTTAGGCTTCTGGCCACGAAGTATTCAATGCAATTGTATATTACACTATGTATCTGCATCTGCTGATATAGGCCTCCGGCTGTCTTGGGGGTGCACGGCTGCCTTGCCCAGCCGCAGCTATGATGTGAGGATACTCACCGAGGACGCCGTGCTGATAGACAGGCAGGTACTCGTAGACCTCTATACTGGGTTCGAGAAGCTGCTCCGCTTCGTCGGCGGCCTCCTCTACGCGAGCTCCAAGAAGGCTGGGAGGCTCACGGCGAGAAGGATGATCGAGAAGGGGCTGCTCACTAGGGAGAACGCGCTGGACATGCTGCTCTGGAGCTTCACTGCTGGAGGCTACGCGGAGAGGGTTACCGTTGAGCGCGTGGAGAAGGGGAGGGGCTCTACCAGGATAGTGCTCCGCGTCGAGGGGGCGCTTCTTGGCTCACGGCTGGGGAAAAAGAAGAGGCCGGTGGATCAGCCCCTGGTCGGCTACCTCGCGGGCTGGCTGGAGGAGGTCTACGGGGTTAGGGTTGACGCGAGGGAGACGAGCTGCGTCGCCAAGGGGGATCCGGCCTGCAGGTTCGAGATAAAGATCCACGGCGAGGTAGAGCCCGACGTCGGCGAGGGCGAGGTCTACGAGAGGGCCGGGGGCTAGAGCGTTAGCACCATGTGGTCCGCGGGCACAACTACCCGGCTGGGCAGCCTTCCGTTCCTAACCCTTTCAAGCAGCTCCCGGAGGCTCAGCATGCTGAGGTGCACTGTGGCTAGGGTTATCTTCCCGTCCGCGTAGCCTAGGGCTTGACTGACAGTATGGTGTCCCGTTTTCTCAGCCACCTCCTCCATGCCGGTCGGCATAGTCGCCTCTATGAGCGCCGCCTCTACTCCCTGGGCGGCCCTCCTAGTGGCCTCAGTTGGGGCTGTGTCGCCGCTGTAGTAGAGGAGGCGGCGGCCCTCATAGCTCACGACCACGCCGTAGGCTGGGACGCTGTGCCTTGACTCCACTGGCTCCAGGAGGAGAGCACCCAGCCTCCAGCCCCCGGTCACTGGGACAGGGAGCACCATGGTTCCGTGGAAGACGCTGGGCAGCATCGATTGGAGCCTACGAGCCCCCTGGGCCAGGGGCTCCGCCACCGCGATGGCGGGTGGCCTGCCGCAGCCAGTCTCCTCCATGTAGACAGCGGCGTCGAAGAGCCCAGCCCAGTGGTCGACATGCAGGTGGGTCAGGTAGACCAGGTCCACGTCGCAGACGCTGTAGCCGGCCTCGATGAGCCTCTGGGGGCAGCCCGGCCCCGCGTCGAGGAGGAGCCTAGCGTCACCCGTGTCGAGGAGGAAGCAGTTCTCCGCCCTCCCCGGCGGAGGGCCGGAGCCCCCCGTGCCTAGGAACAGGAGCGAGGCCACGCCGGGGGCACCGCTGTGCAGCGCTGCGCGGCGCCGAGGCTTAACCCCTCCCCCCGCGTGAGGGATGGGGGCCGGCTGTGTGCGCCTTGGCTTGGGGGTCTGTGGGGCTCGCCGTAGGGCTCGGGCTTCTGGCGGCGGCCAGCACCGGTGCCGGCGGCTTGGCTGGCGCCCTGCTTGGAGGCAGGGTTGGGCCTAAGCTGCTCGACGCCGGGCTCGGGTTCAGCAGCGGCGTGATGACGGTCGCCTCCTTCACCAGCCTGCTTCTGCCGGCGGTGGAGCTCTCGGGCGGCCCCTGGCTGCCCCTCGCCGGCTTCCTCCTCGGCGCTGCCGTGGTAGCCTCTGTGCACCGCCTCGTGCCGCATGAGCATCCGCTGCTGGAGAAGTATGAGGGCCCCGCGTGGGGCCGGAAGCTGCGCGCCGCGTGGCTAGTCTCCCTCGCCATAGTTATCCACAACTTGCCGGAGGGGCTGGCGATAGGTGCGGCCTCGGCTGTGAGCAGGGACCTGGGGCTCGCCACGGGCCTGGCGATAGCGGCGCAGGATGCGCCGGAGGGGCTTGCGGTCGCGCTCCCCGTGCTCGCGGCCAGCGGGGACGCGGGGAGGGCGGCGCTGCTCGCACTCCTCAGCGGGCTCACCGAGGCCGTAACCGCAGCGCTTGCCGCCGCCGTTGGCGGCGCCGCCTCCTGGCTCCTGCCGCTCGTGCTGGGCTTCGGCGCCGGCGCGATGATGTACGTGGTTAGCCACGAGGCTCTGCCGGAGAGCCACCGCAGCGGCTACGAGAGCGAGGCGACAGTGGGGTTCTTTGCCGGGTTTGTGCTCATGTTTCTCCTCGACACGCTGCTCTAGCGCCGTAAGCCGCCGTGTAGAGCTTTAATAACAAGGGTGTGGCGCCTCGACACAGAGCCACTGGTGCGCTGGGATGGCGCCCCCGTGGTGTAGTAGCAGCCACCTACCCAGGAGCCTGGTCGACGAGTGGCTAGGCCAGGACACGGGTCTCCTGGACCTCACAACAATCATGCTGGGCATCCAGGACGTGGGGGCCGAGGCCACCCTGGTATCCAGGGAGAGAATAGTGGCCTGCGGGGTCTGCGAGGCCGCAGCCGTCTACGAGGCCGCCGGGGCAGCCGTGATCCGTGCCCAGCGGGAGGGGGCCTGGCTGGAGCCGGGCGCCGTGCTGCTCCGTGCCCGGGGGCCGGCGGGGGCCCTGCACCGCGCCTGGCGGGTAGCCCAGACCCTGGCTGCAATAGGCTCCGCCGTCGCGACGGAGACGAGGAGGCTCGTGGAGGAAGCGAGGAAGGCCAACCCACGGGTCATCGTGGCGGTGGCGAGGAAGGCGCCGCCCGGGCTCCGGGGCCTCTACTACCGCTGCGTCCTAGCCGGCGGCGCGTCGCTGCACCGCATGGGGCTCGGGGACACCGTGCTCGTCTTCCCCCAGCACTATAGGCTACTACCCGGCGGCCTAGAGGAGGCCCTCGAGAGGCTCAGGGAAGCCAGGAGCCTGGCGGGGGAGAGGAGGATAGTCGTGGAGACCGCCACACGGGATGAGGCCCTGCTGGCGGCCGGGAGCGGGGTAGTGGACGAGATCCAGCTCGACCACATGGAGCCCCGGGAGCTGGCGCGGCTCGCCGAGGAGATCCGGAGGCTGGCGCCGGGAGTGAAAATAGCCGTGGGTGGGGGAATAGCCGTGGGCAACGTGGCCCTCTACGCCCCCCACGTGGACGTGGTGGTGACCAGTGCCCCGTACTGGGCGAGGCCAGCCGACCTCACGACAAGGATAACACCCCTGAAGCCCCGGGGCCGCTGACCCCAGGGGTGCCCGGCGCGGTGATACCTGGCCGCCTAGCCTCCCCGGGGCTCAGGCTCCGCGAGGCAATAGCCCATACCATGAGGATGCTCTACGAGAGAGGGCTCATCAACCCCCACGGGGGGAACGCGAGCGGCCTCCTCGTCCTCCCGGACGGCACAGCCTTCATCTACATAACCCCGGGCGGGGCGCTGAAGCCAGCCATGGACCCCATGGACGTAGCCGTAATGGGGCTCGACGGCTACGTGTACTGGGGGAGGCCGAGCAGCGAGCACCGGCTACACCTAGCAGTCTACAAGGCCATAGAAGAGGCTAGAGCGGTGGTACACGCCCACAACCCGGCAGCGGTGCAGGCCGCGAGGCTCGGCCTACAACTAGACCCCGCCCTGCTGGGCTACGAGGCCCGCTATTATCTCGGCAGCTGTGTCTCCCGCGTCCCAGCCCACGAGCCAGGCACCTGGGAGCTGGCCCGGGCGGCAGCCAGGGCCCTAGCAGAGTGCCCAGTAGCGGTCATGGAGAAGCATGGCGCCGTCGCGGTAGGCTACAACCGCGACCCCGTGAGGGCCCTCTACGAGGCCCTAGACAAGCTGACGGTGCTCGAGGACCTAGCCAGGGCCGCGATGCTTGAGGCCCGGGGAGGAGCCGAGCACGACCAGGAAAAAAGATAGGGGAAGTGCTCCCGCCGACGCTGCTTGCTTCACCGCAGCTTGTATACTATTATGTCTAGGAACAGCGGTATACCGGTGTACGTGTACAGCGGGGTTGCTAGACCGTTCCTCTCATAGCCTACTGTGAGCACCGGCGTCTTCGTCTGTATTATCAGCAGCGGCATCAACCTCTCGAAGCTCTTGACGGGCGCATCCTTGCTGACGCTTATCTTTAGCACCAGGTTGTAGCTGCTGAAGTAGCTGCTACTGAACCCGTAGCTCCTGGCAACGGTTATGTTTATGAATGTAGCGTTGTCGAAGTAGGAGTACACCTGGCCCACTGTATTGGCCTTCAACGCCTCGCCCGTGTAGGTCACGTTGATGCCGTCGAATACGTGGCCTGCGAGAGCGTACATGTAGAGCGGCAGGTACCTGGTCGTGCCGGCAAGCATGAACACCGGGAAGCTCCTAACAACCACCGGGGCTATGGTCACCTTATAGACGTCCTCAGCGGTGTCGCCGCTGAACTGTATGTTCCTGACCACTAGGTAGTAGACCCCGGGGCCGTCTATGGGCACCACTATCCTGCTGTGGCCGGGCGCCGGGCTATCCCAGTAGGCTGTGAAGTCCGCGCTAAGCTCGCCGCCGAGCAGGTAGCCGGCGACCTTCATCTCCTGCACCGGGTACTCCCAGTAGCCGGTACTGTTGCTACCCTCGAAGACATTGGCCATGTAGAAGGTGTGCGGCCCGAACATCATCACGTCCAGGTTGCTGGTGTAGCTGGGGTCGGTGGCATTCGGCCAGGTCACGTCCACGACCAGGGCCTTCAGGTACCTAGCCATGTAGGGGTTGACGTAGAGCGGTATCACCCTCCAGTCGCCGCTCTCGTAGCGCCAGGTATAGTCGAAGGCGCCGCGGAGGTGCAGCACACGGTACGGGCTCTTGCTGTCTATGAACCTGTACAGCAGGTCGTTGAGCCTTATAGTGTAGGCGTACACGGGCCTATACGCCACCACTGTTACGGGTACGAGTATGTCCGCATTGTCGCTGCCGCCGGTTATCCTGACATAGTACTCGTAGACTCCGGGCTGGTAGGGCGCCCTGGCAACGACACGCAGGTACATCGGGCGGCCGTAGGCGTAGACCCTCGTGGGGTAGACGAGGAGGTTCCAGGTCTTCTCGAGGTTGAAGCCCTCCACAAGCACATGCAGCGGCACCACAACGTTGGTGCCGGCCCAGCCGTTGCCCCAGACGCGGTAGACTAGGAGCAGCTTCACAGTCTTCCCGGCAACGCTTACGCCGTAGAGCTTCTCGACCAGCTTCTCTATCTCCGCTATCTGCTGCAGCAGCTTACCCACCTCGACGGTGAAAGCGTTGGCGCCGCGGAGGTCGTACTGTATTCTAGCAGTCTCGTTCAGCTGCACTACGCCGTCGCCGTTGAGGTCTATCCAGAGCCAGAGCTCGAGGCCGTTGTACATTATGCTGTGAGTGGTGTTGTAGTAGCGGCCTCCGTTGTCGAAGTACTTGTAGGGATAGTAGGCGTATATCCTCACTAGGTCATACTTCTCCAGCACAGCGGGATCTATTACAGCTACGGGTATGGTTGCAGTGTCGCCCAGCCTGCCCAGAGGCAGTAGCAGCGTGTCGCCGCTTGTGGGCAGCAGCACCGTGGTGCCAGGTAGCCTGGTCAACGGCGTGGAGAGCGTCTTCACCATCTGCAGCGCTTCTACGTTATACTGGCCCTTGCCCTTGAGTTCCAGCACTCCCCAGGCGACGCTGCCCGTCATCGCGCGTAGATATAGCTTCGGCTCATACCAGCTTGCCTTGGTCACGGTGCCGCCGTAGGTGAAGGTCTCCATGTCGGTGCCGGCTGCCTGAAGATACTGGTTGAGGAAGTAGGGGTTGTAGACTAGAGTGCCACCCTCCATCACCAGCTTTACCGCCTTATAGGCGTCAACGAAGCCTGCGCCCTGGCTGTAGGGGTCGAACCCCATGTCATCCGCAGCATCCATTAGTATAGTCTTTAGCAGCGGGGCAGGCATGCGCTGCATGTCGTGTTTCATCTTATAAGCGGTCACCACTAGGGCGGCGACGCCGGCAGTCATGGGTGTCGCCTGGCTGGTGCCGCCAAAGAGGTCTGTAGTGTAGAACGGGTTGCCGCTGAGCACGCCATAGGTCAGGCTGTCCCACGTCCTCCCAACGGCGAAGGCGAAGCTGCCTATGGCAACCACGTCTGGCTTAGCGAGGCCCATCGCTGTGGGGCCGCGGTCGCTCCAGGAGACTACCTCCCTGTTACCGCCAGGCAGGTAGCCGAACATCGGCCTATACGTGAACTCCGTGGCGGCGCCGACGCCTATGCCTAGCGCCGCCGCGCCTGGCACGGTGGCAGTGCCGTAGCCGGGGCCACCGTTGCCCATGGCTATGAAGTGGGCGGTGCCGCTGACCAGGGTCGTGTAATCGAAGACCGCGCTTATCGGGTCTAGGCCGCTGGCGAAGCCCCATAGGGCCCACTCGCTTATGCCCCAGCTGTTGCTGGTTATGTCGGCCTGGTGGCGGCCCGTGTAGACCCACTTCCACTCCAGGCCGGCACCTATCACGTCGATGTCCTTTAGAGCCATAGGCACCGGTACCAGCGCCTTGCCCACGCTCACGAGGCCGGCGTACGGGGTCTGGAGGTCGAAGCCACTCATGAAGTACACGCTTACCGCCGCGTCGCCAGTGAAGAACATGTCGGCCGCCGCTATCTTGGCTGCAGGCGCCTGACCCACAACCAGGCTCACCGGTATGCCTCCGGTGCCGTAGCCGGTGTAGGCGGGCACCGGGCGGCCAGCGGCGGTAGTGGCGCAGAAGGTGCCGTGACTATAGAAGTCGTACTGGAAGGCGGCGTAGAGACCGTTGACCGGGTCTATGCCCGGCCAGGTCATGCCTATGCCTTCATAGTCCCAGAGTTCCCACATGGTTAACGGGTACAGCATGTAGAAGCCCGGCTGAGCATTGTTGAACATGTCGTTCAGCAGCCCAGCCTCCGCGGCTAGGACGAAGCCGTAACTATCGTACTCGTAGCCCGCTAGGGCGCCGAAGCTTAGGTCATAGTAGCCGTCGCCATTGAAGTCGCGGGCAGCTATCTCGCTGCCATAGGTTATGGGCTTCTCGTCGGCGAAGCTGTGGTCGGGCGCGCTGGGCGCGCCGGGTATGCTTATTGTGCCGTTCGTTGCAAGGTACATTGCCTTGTTAAGGTAGTAGGCTGCGTCGCTGAGGTCCAGGTATATGACGTCGTAGTAGCCGTCACCGTTGCTGTCACCTATTATTGCTGGCGCGCTAACAACTACAAGCCCGGCGGGCGTTAGCACCGTCTCGTACGCTACTCCGAAGCGTATCGGCTTACCCGTCTTCAGCGCGTTGGCTATGAGCTGGCTGGGCACAGTGTAGTAGCCGCTGGCATTGTAGAACACCATCTGCCCGTTGAAGTACTCGAACTGCTCCTCGCCAACGTTCCAGAACATGAATAGCGGCAGGTAGGCGTAGAGCTTAGAGGCGTTCACGTATATAGTTGTGCTGTTGACTATTTCGGCGGCAACGGGGAAGAAGACCAGGCCACCGCTCAAGTCGAGTATCATTGGTAACCCGTTGCTGTCCCTAGCTATCGCATCCTCGCCAAGCGCGGGGCTGGCATAGTCAACGCCGGTGTCTATTATCGCTATCGTAGTGTAGTTGCCCATGTCCCTGTAGGTCTTCCACACGTCTACCGCGCGGGTTATGTTTACCGTGTAGTGGTAGCCTATGCTGAGCCCAGCGCCAGTCTCCTGAGGCTGCACTGGTGCCCTGGACTGCTGCCGGGCATCGGGATCTGCGCGCACGCCGGGCGGCCAGTGCTTCGCAGTATGTATCAACTCATCTATCCTGGCGTCCGGAAGGACGGCGAGCACTCCAGGCGTCTCAGCCAGCTTCTCTATGGTCTTGGGAGTGGCAAGCCCAAGTACGATAGTGTACCTGCCGGCGGGGAGCACTGCGGAGACGAACACGAGGCTCTTAGCCACACTGTAGACCAGTTCCTTGCTGGGCTTAGGCGGCAGCAGCACCATTATCCTGCCAACCGGTGTGCTAGGCTTCACCACGTGCACGCCCCTGGACTCCAGCGTCTCAACAAACTTGCTCATCTGGATGGTTAGCGTCGAGTTCCTGTCAACCAATGCACCATACTTCCAGAAGCTACTGGCAGGGTTAAGCAGCACAGGGCTGATGAAAGGCCTGGACAACGGCATGGGATTCGGCCGCGTCGGCGTGGCCGCCGCTGCCAGCGGAGCCAATGAGGGCAGAAGCATTAGAGCCATCATGGCGAGAGCCAGGGCTATGCGGAGAGACCTAGCCATGAGCAGAACACCTCCCATGATACCCTGGGCCACCTTTTTCTCTCGCTATTACCAAGCCAAACCCATAAGTCTTGGTTTAAAAAGTTACCACTATGTCCACTAGCTGTAGCTCTTAGACACCACCACGGAGCCTAAAGAAGGGGCCATGTACGGGCATAGGGAGAGGAGGTACTACCAGAACCTTAGGCGCTTAACGCCTTCCGTCCAGGCCCGTGGACACATGGCGGCAGACCTAAACCGGCGCAGCGATGATAATAGCCACGACGCCCCTGCTAATGCAGACACAGCCGCCATAGAGGCGTCGAAGAGGAGCAGCCGAGGGTGGAAAAACGGCGGCTAGGAGAATGGGTGAGGAGGAGGCACGCCTCTAGGCTTCTCCGCGGAGGAGGCGCTCGCTCTCCTCGATTGCCTTCTTGAACTCTATCCAGGCCCTCTTTATCTCCTCGACGCTTGCCTCGTCCTCCAGCGTGGATACGTCGCCGAGCGGCGCGCCGGTGGCGACCGCCTTGATCAGCCTCCTCATTATCTTGCCGCTCCTGGTCTTTGGCAGCTTGTTTACGAACAGTACTCTGGCGGGGACGGCTATGGGGCTCAGCACCTTCCGGACGGTCTGCTTGATCTCCTCCTCGAGCTCCCTGCTCGGCTTGTAGCCGGCGCGGAGCACTACTACGGCGAGCGGGACCTCGCCCTTCACGGGATCCGGTATCCCTACGACTGCCGCCTCAGCGACGGCGGGATGGGTTAGTATCGCGTCCTCTATCTCGGTTGTACCCAGGCGGTGGCCGGCTACATTGAGTACCTCGTCGGCGCGGCCTAGGAGCCAGAAGTAGCCATCCTCGTCCCTTACCGCGTAGTCGGCGGGGTAGTATATCCAGACGCCCTTCTCGGGGTCGCTGAACCTCTGCCAGTAGGTGCGTAGGTAGCGCTGGGGGTCGCCCCATAGGCCTATCAGCATGCCGGGCCACGGCTTCTTGATGACCAGGTAGCCCTTCTCGCCGGGTTTCGCGGGCTCGCCGTTGTCGTTGAATACGTCGGCGTCAACGCCTGGGAGCGGGAAGGTTGCGCTGCCGGGCTTGAGGGGCACCAGGGCCACGCCGGGCGCGGGGGCTATCATTGCTGCGCCGGTTTCAGTCTGCCACCAGGTGTCCACTATGGGGGTCTTCCCGCCTCCTATGACCTCGTAGTACCATCTCCAGACGTCGGGGTTTATGGGCTCACCCACTGTGCCTAGGAGTCTGAGGCTGCTGAGGTCGTGCTTCTTCACCCACTCGTCGCCGTACTTCCTGAACAGCCTTATCGCGGTCGGGCTAGTGTAGAATATGGTGACGCGGTACTTCTCTATTATCTCCCAGGGCCTGTCGGGAGCCGGGTAGTCGGGAGCACCCTCATACATGATGTTAGTCATGCCGTGCATGAGTGGGGCGTAGACTATGTATGTGTGGCCAGTTATCCAGCCGATGTCGGCCATGGTCCACATGACGTCGTCGGGCCTGGGGTCCC
>CAZIWH010000025.1:0-19556 GCA_964542985.1 uncultured Hyperthermus sp.
AGCGTAGTCCCCGTACTGGAGACGTCGAGTATCGCGTCGGCCACCCCAAGCCGGGGCATGACCTCCGCCGAGCCGCTTATCCTTATTATCTTCGCCTGCACACCATGGGACTCGAAGAACCTCCTAGCTATGTTGACAAATTTTGTGGCAATCCTCACGCCCGGCGGCAAGTCTTCAAGCGTCTTGACCGGGGCTTCGTCGGGCACCGCCACGACTAGCCTCGAGCGGCCTATGCCGAGCCTAGCCTCTATGCTCAGCTCCTCGCCCCCGTACTCCTCGACGTAGTCAAGCCCCGTTATGCCCAGCTCGGCTCCCCCCGAGGAAACTATGGCGGGTATGTCCTCGGGCCTCACATAGACGAGTGCCAGGTCCTCCCAGTTAGTGGGCACCATGAGGGTTCTGCTGTCGGGGCCGTAGAGGGGCTCAATCCCCGCCCCTGCCAGGAGCCTCAGCACGGGGTCGCGTAGCCTACCCTTGCTGGGAACCGCGAGCCTCACAGGCACCACGCATCCCTCCGCCCACTGCTGGCCGCCAATCGTGGCTCCACTGTGCCCCCACCGGATGCTCACCGTGAAGGCTCTAAAATTAGGGGTTCCCCTGCGCCTTGGGGCTGTGTGCCCGGCGTAACGGGTTTTCCCGGGCAGCTATGCCGGGGTCTAACAAGGTAAGCGGGGCGGGAGTGGATGCAGAACATCCTGCTACCGGCGCTGAGGCTGGGCGAGGCGAGGCTCTACTACATGGACGTGACGCCGCCTGAGTATGGAGTGCCCTACATAATAGCCTACGTGGTTGACCCTGGGAGGGATGAGCCCCTCCTCGTGTTCGACACGGGGCCGGCCCGTGCCGCGGAGGGGTTTGCCGAGGCTCTCGAACTGCTTGGCGACAGAAAGGTTGTCGTCTACCTCACGCACATCCACCTGGACCATGGTGGCGGCGTCGGCAGGCTGGCTTCCATTCTCGGGGAGCGGTTGCTCCGAGTACACGTCCATCCTAGGGCTGTTAGGCATCTCGTAGATCCCTCCAGGCTCTGGGAGGCCTCGCGCAGCGCCCTAGGGGAGGCCGCGCTCCACTACAGGAGGCCCGACCCTCTGCCAGAGAGCCTAGCCCTAGCAACCCATGATGGCGAGGTCCACCGCTATGGAGGCCTCGAGGTCCGCGTCCTCCACACACCCGGACATGCAAGCCACCACCAGAGCTTGCTGCTACGCTGGCCGGGCGGGAGCCTCCTCTTCCCAGGAGATAGTGCCGGCATGGTGCATCCAAGCGTGGACGCTGTGGCTCCGACCACTCCTCCGCCTTTCAGGCTCGATCTCTACGTTGAGAGCCTCCGCAGCCAGATCGGGCTGAGGCCGGGAGCTGTAGCCTATACTCACACTGGGCTCGCCGAGGCAGAGGCCCTGGAGCGCCACATGAGGCAGGTGGAGGCCTGGAAAAAGTTCTTTGAGGAAAAAGCCTCGAGAGGGGAGTTGGGTTCCGCGAGTACTGAGTCCCTTCTACGCGGGCTAGAGGAGAGGGATGCGGAGACTGCTGCCTTCGCCGCCACAGCTAGACTCATCTCGCCGCTGCTTTATCGCGCCCTCCTCCTCTCCGTAGAGGGGTTCCGCCAGTACTTCCTCAGCCACCACGTCTAGCACTTCTTTCGACCGCCGCAACCGAGGCCGCTGCCACTGCTAGCAACGCCAGCGACGCCGCCCATATGAGGGGTGCTGGTGCGCTTACGCCGCCACCGTTGCTGGTGCCTACTGTTCCACCCGTCGCCTCGCCACGGAGGGGTGCTTTCCTGGCCGCGAAGACCGGTACGTGGTTCCACGTTGCCGTTTGCTCAACGTGGACTGTGAAGAGCTTATAGAGCTTAGCCACCTGGTTCGCCACCACTGGGCCGCCGTAGATGCTTGCAGTGGCGTAGAGGGGGGTTACACGAATGGTCGTGTTCAGCGGCAGCCTGGAGAGAGGTATGACTGCATATGGCGCGCCGCCCTGCAGCGTGGTCACGGTAACATTGCCTGCCTCCAGGAGGAGGGGCTCATCGCCAACCATGAGCAGCGCGTCCAGGCCGCGGAGCACCAGCTTGTCGCCTTTAACGTAGGCGCCCGCGGCTATGAGGTAATAGGCACGTGGTGTCTGGTTGAATACCGTTAGCAGCCTCACGGTTGAGGGCGCCGCATTGTCGTATACAACTACTCTACACGTGCCGTTGGCCATATACATTGACGCATTTAGCTTAACCATTCCTATGAGCGTGGTACCCATTACCTTCTCGAGAGCCCACGCGTGAAGCTCGCTTGGGCAGCCGCCCGTGAACTCTACCACGAGCCTCCCATCTGGCCCAGGGTTCACGGCATAGAGGCTGCCAGAGGCGTAGCGGGCCAGCGTCGGCGCAACCAGCGCGGCCCCGACTTCTATGCCACCAGGAACCCTCATACCCGGAGGTGCCGGCGGCAAGGAGCTGCTCCTCCACGGCAGCACAGCCGCCGGGTCGCCTAGGAGCACCGCGGTCCTCGTGACGAGCGTGCCTATCTCCTCCTCCCCCTGGGCGAGATATGCGCGGTAGTGGCTAGAGGGGAGCGCGTTATAGGCGGTCAACGCCTTCGCCCAGGCGTCGCCTACCGTGCTGGAAGACATGATATCCTTGAGCATCTCTAGGAGGAGGCGGTCGGCGCCAGCCATACCTACCGTGAGCCTTCCTGCTGCAGCGTCGACAGCATCTATTACTTCGACGGCTACACGGCTGAACCCCACGTACGCCACCGCAGCACCGTGGCGGAGCAATGCGACCCCTATGCTGGGCGGCTTGAATGGCGGCTTTACGAGGTCCGTGTCCCAGTAGCCGTCGCGGCAGGCTGGGAGCAGGTAGATACCGGGGTGAGCCGCGTAGGTTATGTCGCTGCTATAGAGCAGCTCCTGGAAGTTATAATTCCAGAGCCCGCCGGGTATGTAGTCAAGGAGGCTACTTCCAGACCCATGGGCCATAATGTAGTAGATGCCGTAGCGGCCTATGTAGCCGCTGAGCCTCAGCCCCTCGTAGTCCCCGCGGCTTAGGAGCAGCTCGTCAACGCTGAGCCCCGCTGCTCTGAGCGTCGCCGCGGCCTCCGAGGCCGCAGCCTCGCCTATGAATAGCGTTGAAGCGAAGGGAGCCCCACCGGTAACCAGTGCGAGGTGCTGCCAGCTGCCGCCCCTCGTCCACGCCTTGAGGGCCGCAAGATACGATGCAAGCCCCAGCGCGTCGCTGAACGGTATCCTCCCCACCGCGACCTCGGCCACGCCATCATAGTTGGGATCCGCGTAGTAGTAGTCACTAGGGACGATACCCTCCCTAGGAGAGACGAGTTCGCGGAGCAGCGGACTACAGTAATAGACCGGAGGCACCTCCCTTGCGCCACCTATGAGGAGCAGGTAGCGGAGCCCCTCGTGCAGCAGGGCTCCCTCCATACCAATTATGTGGAGCGCCACCGTCAGGTTATAGCGCGGCGTACCATCCTTGCCCGGCTCGCAGATGCCGCGCGGGGCCGAGGCCTCCGGATACTTCTCCACAACCTCTCTCGTAGTGAGCACCATCACCCTTATACCCTGCTTCTCGTGGAGCCCGGCTATCTCTTCCGCATACTGCTTAGCCACGGGACTATCCGAGGGCACAACTATGACCATCAACGGGTTGACGCGATACTGTGTCGACGTCCGCTCAATGACTATCTTTACTCTGGTGCCGGGCTCCGCTGGCACCGCCGCTTGGAGAACATCGTCCACTGTTCTGACCATCGGCCTAGGTGGCTCGTTTGGCGCCACCACTGGGAGCTTGGAGAGTACGCTCCACAGCTTAGGGTCGGGAAGCGTTGCATAGAGGAGCGGCCTAGCCGCGGCACCGTGCCACCCGGGGCCCAGACGGTGTTCAACCTCGACGACGCGGTAGCTGCCCGGCGGGAGCCTGGCCGCAATGACAGCCCATCCGTCTGGGCCCGCCGTGGCTTCAACTACGAGCAGCCTGTCGCCGGTGGCGTGGACAACTGACGCCGAGATTGAGGCGAGAACCGAGGCCAGGAGGAGCACTGTGAAGGCGCGCCGCATAGCCGGTACCTGGCAGCCGGCGGACAAAACACCCCGGCTCCTTTATCGGGCTCGCTAGCCACGAGAGCGGAGGTGTGCCGCGCCCTGGGCTAGGAAGAGGAGAGACAAGAGGGCGCCCAGCAGCTTCCCGTCTACGAGGAATAACGCAAGCCCGGCAGCGCCTATCAGTAGCGCTGCTACCGCATCGCGGCGCCTAAGACCCGCAGGCATAGCCCTCACTCTTCCCTCCGCTCGCTGGGCTCCGCGAAGGTTCCCCAACCGGCCAGGTATTTATTTCTATAGAATTCTACGCTCATGGACGCCAGCAGCTTCGATGGTAGCACCGACGTCCGCCGAACCGTACACCGTAATTATCCCCCTTTATGGAATCTATCATTATGGATAGGTGGTAAGTTTTGCCTGAGAAGTTTGACGTAATATATAACGAGTTCGTGGACAAGAGCTATGAGCCGAGCAAAGACGAGCTCATAGCAGTGTTCAGGGTGACCCCTAGGCAGGGCATAACCATAGAGGAGGCCGCGGGCAGGATAGCCGCGGAGAGCAGCGTCGGCACATGGACCACGCTGAGCGTGAAGCCCAGCCTCTTCAGCAGGCTAAAGGCAATAGCGTACAAGTTCATAGACCTGGGCGATGGAAGCTGGCTTGTCTACGTAGCCTACCCCGTAGATCTATTCGAGGAAGGCAACATGCCTAACTTCGTGAGCAGCGTGCTAGGCAACATATTCGGAATGAAGGCGCTGGACGGGCTTCGTGCCGAGGACGTCTACTTCCCCCCACAGTACCGGGACACCTTTCCCGGCCCCAACAAGGGCATCCAAGGCGTAAGGGATGTCCTCAAGGTTTACCACCGCCCCATATTGGCCACTGTGCCTAAGCCTAAGCTGGGCTACACGCCAGAGGAGTACGCGCAGGTCGCGCATGAGATACTAATAGGCGGCATGGATCTAATCAAAGACGATGAGAACGTTGCCAGCCAGAAATTCATAAGGTTTGAGAAGAGGCTTGCAGCAGTAATGAAGGTGATAGATAAAGTTGAGAAGGAGACGGGCGAGAGGAAGGGCTACCTGGCTAACGTCACCGCGCCACCCAAGGAGATGGAGAAGAGGATTAAGCTCGTAGCCGACTACGGTAACTCCTTCATAATGGTTGATTTCCTCGCCGCCGGCTGGGCCGGGCTGCAGCACGCCAGGGAGGTCGCCGGCGAGTATGGGCTCGCGATACACGGACACCGTGCCTTCCATGCAGCCTTTACGAGGAACCCGAGGCACGGCGTATCAATGTTTCTCATAGCCAAGATGGCGAGGCTCGCCGGCGTAGACCACGTCCACGTCGGCACCCCTGGCGTCGGCAAGATGGATGCCAACGCTAAGGAGGTACTGGAGTACGCCAAGGTGGTGCGCGCGAAGAACTACGAGCCCCCGCCCGGCGACCAGAGGAGGCTACCCCAGCCCTGGGGCGGCATCAAGCCCGTCTTCCCCGTCTCAAGTGGCGGCCTCCACCCAGGCACGCTGCCGGTAGTGATACAGAGAATGGGTATCGACGTACTGCTTCAAGTGGGTGGAGGCGTGATAGGGCACCCCGACGGCCCCAGGGCGGGCGCGAAGGCTGTTAGGGAGGCCGTTGAGGCTGCTGTGAAGGGGGTACCGCTAGAGGAGGCTGCAGAGCATAGCCCGGAGCTGAAGAGAGCCTTGGAGAAGTGGGGGCACGCTATCCCCGTCTAGAGCGCCCTCACCAGTATCGGCGCTATCGCCTTCACGGCCTCTATTTTGATATCCTCTTCCTCCTTGTAGCTCCTGAACCTATACTTCTTCTCTAGCTCTTCCAGAACCTCCGGGCTGGGCTCCAGGACCCCCATGTCCACTAGCTCCTCCAGGAGATCCGCCGCCATGGACTCAGTGAACTCCTCCTCCTCGACGCCCCAGTCTATCCTCCCCCGGGTCCTCCGGATTATCTCGCGGCCCTCTCTCGCCACGCTTGATGGGGTTATGGGCTCGTTCCTCTCCCGGAGCCTTATCGCGCTCACCAGGGCGAGCACAAGCCCCCTCCTCTCGCCGTTAATGAACCTCTTAACAAGTTCCTCTAGCTTCTTCTTCACATGCTCTAGCATAGTGCTCACCGAACTAGCCCCGCTAACGCCTGGAGCCTTGAACGCTTTGCGGCCCCAGGCCCAGGGATATAAACACCTGACACGAGCGTTGAACCCTGGAGGATGTAATAATGGATGGAGGGGGAGGGGACGTGGTGGAGTCTTGTGTGTTCTGCAAGATAATAGCCGGCGAAGTCTCGGCCACAAAGGTGTACGAGGACGAGTACGTAGTAGCCTTCCTTGACATCTACCCGATAAACCCAGGCCATACTCTCATTGTTCCAAAGAGGCACGTGGAGAGGCTAGAGGAGCTTAGCCCCGAGGAGGGCAAGGCTCTGATACGGGCAGCTGCAAGGCTCGCACCAGCCATAATCCGCGCCGTGGGAGCCGAGGGCTACAACGTAGTAATGAACATAGGGAGGGCTGCTGGCCAGGAGATACCGCACCTGCATCTCCACCTCGTGCCGAGGTTCAGCAACGACGGCTGCCGCTTCGACTGCAGCAGGCTCAAGGCCTCAAGAGAGGAGCTGGAAAAGGTCGGCAAGAGTATAAGGAAGGCCTACATGGAGGTGCACGGCGCCGACCCGCTGCACGCGAAGCCCTAACCGCAAAGCGTCTCATTCTTCACCTGCCAGCCTCTCTCCCTCGCACCAGGGGAGCACCTCCCTTGGTGCTGAGTTTTCTGAAACGCAGACCGTTCGCTGTGGTTGGGCACCGTGGCGCCAGAGGGCTTGCACCCGAGAACACCCTTGTAGCCCTCCGCGCCGCGATCTCCGCGGGCGCCGATGCCGCCGAGTTCGACGTGCAGCGCACGGCCGATGGTGTTCTCGTGGCCTCCCACGATCCTGTTATTGTGGATGACAATGGTCGCAGGCTTAATGTGAGAAGGAGTAGCTACAGCGAGGTAGCCTCGGTTACCGTCAAGGGGGAGAGGCTGCCGAGGCTGGAGGAGATAATAGCGGAAGCCAGTGGCAGGATTGGACTCCTCTTCGACGTGAAGGAGGCCTCGGATACCAGGCCGCTGGTTGACCTCCTCCACCGTGAGGCCGCGGTCGAGCAATCTGCCGTAATAAGCTTCGATGATCGAGCGATAATAGAGGCTAGGAGGCTTGAGCCACGCCTAGCCACGGGGTTGATATACTTTAGGCCGCCGGGCAGGATACTCGACTGCAAGAGGCTCGGCTGCCGCCTAGTCCTCCCACGCTACCCCCTTGCGACCGAGAAGGCGGTGGCGCTCGCCCACCGGTTGGGAATGCTCGTACTCGCCTGGACCGTTAACAGTGAGGAATGGGCCCTCCGCCTGGCACGCCGCCGCGTAGACGCTATAGCGACAGACTACCCTGATAGACTCGCCAAGTTCCGCAACAGCCTAGCCGGGGGCGCCGGCCTTTAGAGCCCCCACGCCCCGTAGGATGCCCCTACTTCCCGGTGGAAGAGCACCCTTCCGGAGGTGGGCGCTTGTGAGCAGAAAGCTGCGCATGATACGTAGGCTTGAGAGGCACCTCCGCAAGCACCCCAACGACAGAGCCGCCAAGGAGATCCTTGAGGCGCTGCGCAAGGGCCGCTACGAGTGGCGCGGCCGCAGCCTCGTGGTCAAGCCAAAGGAGGCTGCTTAGTCACTGTTTTCTACACGGCTGTCCAGCTTCTCTGCCCCCATTCTGCGGGGCAGGTATACCAGCTGGCCCCTCCTCCAAGGCGGCGTTACGAGAGGGGCCTCCTGCCTGTAGCTCCTACCCATCTCGAGGGCATGCTGGGCCTTGCATAGCTCGTAGCCTAGGTAGGCGTAGTGGCTGGGCTCGGCCGCTAGGCCCAGGTAGGCTGCCGCCTTGTAGAGTCTCTCTCCACTACGGCTCCGGAGCAGTATGGTACCCTTCCTGCCGATGTAGTAGTCCCTTATCTCGCCGTCCTCTACTACTATGAGGTGGGAGCCGGTGAGGTCTCTGCGGAAGCCATGCCACGAAGCCAGCGCGTCGGCGGCTAGGCTGAGCCTTGGACGGCGTGGGAGCCCGCCGGGCGGTGGCTGGGGCCTCTTCTCCTTCGCGTAGAGCAGGTCTACGCCGAGGTCCTTGGGGAGCCTGTGGCTCAGGAGGCTCAAGGAGGTCATGGTGGCAGCTATCCTGGCCTCGGCCACCGCCATGTAGGCTTTCCTGCTCTCCTCCGTGACAAGCATTATGGAGGCCCCAGCCTCCGCGTAGAGCTGCATGAGCACCGCTATCTGCCCGTGAGTGTCCGCGTCTAGGAGCTCGTAGACGTTGGCTAGGCCCGCCATGAGGGGCTTATCCATTATCTCGTGGGAGACCAGGTAGTAGGCGGAGACGCTCAGCCCCATGCTCCCCTGCCCCGGCGGATCCACCACGGGGTCGACTATGGGGCGGAGCCCTGCCTCCTCCGCAGCCTCGGCCACCTTCTTCACCGCCTCCAGCCTCTCGAGGGGCGTCGAGGGGAGCCGGAGGCCCTCCATAACCGGCGTCGCCACTACGGCTAGGCCGCGTGGAAGCACCGAAGCCTTGTCGAGGTTCCAGAGGCCGAGGCTCATGTACATGCAGGCGAGGCCCCTGGAGGCCGCCTCCGCCGCAGCCTCCACGTCGGGCGTGTCAACAGCCACTGGAGCCCCGAGTCTCGCCCTAAGCTCCTCCAGGGCCTGGAGGGTCTCATCCCTCTCCCAGCCCGGTCCAAAACCCGCGACCAGGATGTCCGCGCCGTGGCTCAGTAGCTCCCTGGCCTTCACCACAGCCTTCTCCACTGCCTCCTCTACTCCTCCCCTGCCGCTGGGCAGGTAGAGCTCAGCCGCCAGCACTATGGGCGGAGGCCTCACTGGGACCTTGACACCACAGACGCCCATACCTGGCGCAGCCCTGTGATGCTCTGCCAGCTCCCGGAGCATCTTGTCAAGGAGCAGTGCCGGGGAGAGCCTGCCCTCGCGGCGGAGCCTCTCTAGCCCCTCCTCGCCTAGCTCGGCCAGGAGGAGGAGCGCTGACGCATCGTCCGGGCCCCTGACTATGGAGGCGCCAGTTTCCTCCGCCACCTCCTCGACGCTGTACTCGAGCCTGCCAGGGACTATGAAGAGGTCGTAGCGGCCCACATTCTCCCTCATTATCCGCTCAAGCTCCTCCCTCGGTATGAGGGCCGCGACCTCCGTATGGGCTACAATCACATCAACCTTCCAGCCCGTCCTCTCGGCTATCCTCCCCGCTATCACCCTCAGCTGCTCAGCCGCCCTCCTCCCCGTCACCAGCGCTATCCTGACCAAGGCCTCCACCGCTGCCGCTGCCGGTGCTCGCCGGCCCCATCCCCTTTTTGTCCCTCGCACCAAGCCGTGGAGGCCACGGGTGCAGGGATGGATGCAGCGACGCCACCCCCCGCCCGTGATGGTTGAGGCCGAGGCTGTGGTTGAGAGGGCACAGGTGCCCGACGTCGGCGCGAGGTGGCACGGCGCCCTAGTGGTGAGGCTAAAGAGCGACGAAGCGTGGAGCGAGGAGCTCTACCTCCTCATGCCAGGCGCTATTGCACGCTGGTTCTCGCCCGGGGAGAGGGTTGCACTGAAGCTTCTGGAGGAGCCCGAGGAGGTAGAGTTCAGGGAGAAGGGAAAGGTTGTGAGGAAGCTCGTTGCGCCCAGGGACACCTACCTGCTGTGGCGGCTGTGGCAGGGTGAGCGTGTCCCCGTCTGGCCCCCGTGGAGGAAGGAGATGAGGCTGGCGAAGGAGAGCGTTATCGGCGAGAAGATATACGAGTACGACATCGTCGCAAGGGAGGCTGTCTCAGAGCAGGACTTCCAGGAGATAGTGCAGCTAGAGCAATACCACTACGCCAGCAAGGAGGAGATAGTGGCTATATGGAAGTGCCCTATCTGCGGCAATCTCGCCGAGGCCAATGTGCAGCCCCATTGCCCCAACTGCGGCGTGCCCATGAAGCTCCAGGAGATAAGGGGGAGCCTCCCCTCCAGCAGGTTCCTCGTCCTAGAGCTGGCCCGCAGGGAGCCCTACGAGCCCAGGATAGTCGGCTACGTCCGCGTGGACACACCCATCCCCTTGATGCACAGGAGGCTCCCCGACGGCACCGTTGAGAAAATGATAAGGGAGAGAGTGTTCCCCCCAGAGTGGTTCCACCCAACCTTCTGGCCCCTCGCCTACAGCAAGAGGAGAATGCTTCTCCAACGCTTCCGGGAGCTGCTGAAGCTCTACCAGAGCCGCAAGCTCGCCAGGGCCGCTCTCGCCTCAGAGATAGCGGAGGAGGCGCTCCACCACGCCAACACCGCCGCCGCGAGGATAGCGAGGGTCGTGGTCCACCCGGACTACAGGGGCGACGGGATAGGGGTCCTCGCGGTCAAGGCTGCAGTGGAGTGGGTGGCGGAGAGAAGAATACCGGAGATGAAGCGCCGCAAACACGTCGTCGAGACGATTGCCCAGATGGCCCGCTACAACCCCTTCTTCGAGAAAGCCGGATTCATTTACATGTGGGACACTGCGAGCGGCCGCCCAGTCCTCATGTACCCCTTGACAGAAGAGGCTAAGAGGAGGATAGAGGAGTTCCTCCATAGCGACCCCGTTGCAAGACAGCACGGCGGCAAGCTCTTCCGCAGCAGGTATGGCAGGGTGGAGAAGCTCCAGGGCCCGGTCAGGCTGGAGAATGTATCGAAGCTGTACAGGAGCGAACTCGACGTCTCCAGGCTGCCGCCGAGCCTACAAGAGGTGCTCCGTGCCTTCGGCGCCGAGAAGAGGCTCGTGGAGCGTTACGTGCTACGCAACGTGAACATAGAGGTGGCGCCGGGCGAAGTGGTAGCAGTCCTCGGCGCCAGCGGTGCAGGGAAGACCACGCTGCTCCGCATGATAATCGGCGCCGCACCCAACGTGGAGATACCGGAGGAGAGGATGAGCCTCTACACTCCGAGCGAGGGCCGCGTCGAAGTGCCGGGCAACGCTAGGCTTGAGTATCTCCTCCCAGGCGAGCATGAGCCCGTCTTCGGCTCCGAGACCCTCCTCGAGCACATAGTTGAGCGGATAAAGGGTCTCGTGGAGCCCGGCGAGGAGGCTGCCGCCGCCGTGGAGATACTGAACGCTGTGGGGCTCAGCGACGCGATATTCTACAGGGCGAGGTTTGACGAGCTATCGACGGGGCAGAAGGAGAGAGCGAAGCTCGCAAGCCTCCTAGCGGCTAAGCCCAACCTCGTGATAATAGACGAGTTCACAGCCCATCTAGACAGGCTCACAGCGAGGAGGGTTGCAAGGAAGCTCGGCAAGATAACGAGGCAGGCAGGGATAACGCTGATAGTCTCGACGAACAGGCCGGAGGTGCTTAAGAGCCTGGCCCCCGACAAGCTGATACTGGTGGGCTACGGCACCGCCGTCGTCCTCAAACCCGAGGAGGCCCAGTAGGCCATGCGGACTCCACGACGGCTGCTCATAGTCTCCGGCGTCTCGGGCACAGAGATAGGGAGAGTGCTTAGCTTCCTCTCTAAGAGCCTAGGCATAGTCATGGCTAAGTACGAGGACTACGTGGAGGAGGTTTTCCGAGCCCCCATCTACCACGTGGCCGAGCTCCTGCTGGCCGGCTACCAGAGAGCGGCAGAGAAGCTCAACAAGGCCTGGGACAACATGATAGGTAGCCTCGAGGGCGAGGAGGAGGCCATCATAGGGGCCCACCTAGTCTACTACCGTAGAGGGAATGCAATACTCAGCCCACTGATAACGAGGCTCGAGAAGCTCGCAGCCAGCGGCACCAGCATAGCCCTGGTAGACTACGTAGACGACTACTACCACGCCCTCTACAGGCTCGCCGAGCGCGTCCGGCGGGGCCAGACACCGGAAGTGACGGGGTTCCAGGTCCTCGACCCCCTGGGCATGTTGAACTGGAGAAGCATACATAACAGCGTCACACAGCTCCTCGCCCAGGCCGGCGTCAAGGCAGTCGTCTACGCCTCGAAACACAGCGCAGAGGGGCACCGTAGGCTGGCCGCGATGCTCCTGGAGAGGAGGACCGAGGAGGGCAGGGTATACGAGTCAGCCTACATCTCGCACCCGATAAGCCTGGTCAGGAAGAAGGCGCTTGACCAGGGAGCCAGGCTCGACGAAATCCCCGAGGTAAGAGACATAGAGAGCTTCAAGAGACTCCTGGAGGAGAGGTGCAGCCACCTAGTAGTCTACTCCCCGACGGCCATAGACGAGCTGATAACCAGCCGGGACGGCGGCCTAGCGACTAGGATAGAGAAGGGGATGCGGTGGCCCCATCCCGAGAACGGGCTCCACGAGTACCCCTACCCCGTGGACCTTGCCTCTGAGCTGTTCAACTCAACCCTCTACCCAGTCGAGAAGACAACCGCGAACAAGGGGTACCTGGAGATACTTAGGGACCACATAGGCTCCTCAATAGAGCGCCGCGACTTGAGCTACCTGGCCCAGGCCGACTACGTCATAGCCTACCGGCCGACGCTCTACGGGGCCCAGCACATGGGCGTCGAGACGGAGATAAAGACCGCCACTGCGCTCACTAAGCCCGTCTACAGCATAGTGCCCCCCGAGGAGAGGAACATAACCTACAAGCTCTTCCGCTTCGAGTACCCCTTAGCCTCCCCGGAGGAGCTGCTAAGCGTGCTCCACTGCTAGGCAGCTACGAGGGGCCCGTGAGGACACTGGTCCCACCGCAGGCGACCCTCCCAGGAGGGAGGGGGTGAAGCATCCGGCAGGAGCCGAGGCCCATCCTCATTTATAATACCGGAGTGTTTGTTGCCCCAGGTCTCCCGGTGTCTGCTGGCTTGCCGAGCGACAAGGCGGTTGGCGCAGCGCTTGTCGCAGTCTCCATTGCCGTGATAGTGTTCTACGCCGTGGGGCTCTTCTACCCGCAGGCGATAAGGCCGGGCATAGACCAGCTGCTGATCAAGATAACTGTGTTCGCTGCCGTGGCCGTCGTGTTCGGCATATTGGCCTGGATAGGTTACGTGCTCGCCACCACTCCGCCGCCGAAGCCGATAGAGGAGATAGAGAAAGAGCTCGAGGAGGAGCTGAAGAGGCTGGAGAAGGAGCTGCAGGAGCAAGAGAAGAGCAGCCAGGGCAGTAGCCAGCAGGCCTAGGACGCTGCGGCGGAGAACCACTCCTCCAGCTCCTTTTCCTCCCTCTCGGCCTCCTCGAGAGCCTCGCGGGGCGGCAGCTTGGTTACTTTGAACACGCCTATCCTGTACTCGTAGAACTCATCCGGCGTCTCCGGCTCAACTATTCCTACAAGCTCTGCCTCGCCGCCGAGATCCTCTATGACGTAGCGGAAGTCGTCCACCCAGTCATTTATCCCGCAGGTCTCGCAGAAGCTCCCCTCGAACGCGACTATAACCTGGTTGCCCTTTATGCCCAGGAGCTTGGCCCGGCTCTCTGCGCCCCTGTACCTGTTATACCTCTTGATGGCTAGCTCTACGAGCTTGCGGAGCAGCTCCTGCTTCTCCCTACTCCTGGGCTCCACGAGCACGGGCTTCAACCCCCGATAAACAAGGGCCGGTGCCAGAGGCCGGCTAATAAGCCCAGTCGCCGTCTACCCCGGCCAGCGGGGGCAGGGAGACGCCTCCTCTAGCCATCCGGCCCCACCCCAGAGAGGGGAGGGTGCGTGCAGCGTGGCAGACGAGGCTGTCCTCGTCGCGAGGGTCGTCTATGGGGCTCGTAACGCGTTCGCCCACCTAGCCGCCGCGCTGGAGAAGGAGGGGCTCCTGGGCAGGAGAACCGAGCTGCTCCTCGTGGAGGAGAACCCCCTCCCTCTGGCTGAGGCTCTCCGAGAGAAGGGCCGCAGGGTGGCGGTGCTCTACGGTGTCTCCACGCCCACGCTACTGGAGATCGCCGAGGAGCTTGCGGAGACCGCAGCGAGATTCCCCGTGGTGGCCGGGGGGCCGCACGCCGAGGGAGCGTACTGGCAGCTCCTCCGCATGGGCGTCTGGGCCGCCGTGGTAGGGGACGGGGAGAACGCGCTCCCCGCGCTTGTGGAGGCACTGCTCGGGGAGAGGAGCCTGGACGAGGTCCCCAACATAGCCTACATGCCGGAGCCCGGGGTCTTCAAGGTGACCAGGATAAGCCACGTGGAGCTCGACGAGTACAAGCCCTACCACCGGGGGCTCGGTCTATACCCGCCCATAGAGATCATGAGGGGCTGCCCCTTCCACTGCGCCTTCTGCCAGGTCCCATGGCTCTTCAAGGCCAGGGTGAGGTTCCGGAGCGTTCCCCGGGTGGAGGAGGCAGCGAGGGATTACGTCAAGGCGGGGCGGAGGAGGATACGCTTCATAGCCCCCATAGGCTTCGCCTACATGAGCCCCAGGCCCGGCGAGCCGAACCCTGAGGCGATAGAGGAGCTGCTCCTAGCCGTGAGGAGGGCGGGGGGCCAGCCCTTCCTCGGCAGCTTCCCCAGCGAGACCAGGCCAGAGTACGTGACCCCCGAGGTGCTCCGCGTGGTGAAGCGCTACGCCGCGAACAGAAGGATAAGCGTCGGCCTCCAGAGCGGGAGCACGAGGCTCCTCGAGAGGGTCTGGAGGGGACACACCGCCGAGCAGGGCCTGGAGGCTGCGAGGCTGATCAAGCAGTACGGCTTCACACCCGTCGTGGACATGATATTCGGCCTACCCGGCGAAACCGACGAGGACGCCGAGGCGACCATAGACGCCATGTTCAAACTGGCAGACATGGGGGCCAGGCTCAGGCTCCACACCTTCCTCCCCCTCCCAGGCACACCCCTAGCAAAGGAGAAGCCTAGGCCACTTCATCCAAGATACCGGTGGGCAATACGCAGGCTTCTAGGCCGCGGGGTCCTCGAGGGCTACTGGGAGGACCAAGAGAAGCTCGGCCTCAAAATGTACTGCCTAACCGCGATGGATCCAGCACCAACGAGGCAGCCGACACCACTCCAGGAGGCAGAGGCGGAGTGCAAAGAAGTGTGGAGCAGATTCAAGAGGCTATACATGGCCCCCTCGGCCGGGACTAGAGCAATTAAACCCTAGGGGGCCTCCTCCGCGTGGTCGGTGTGGGCTGCGCCTTGCCGCGGCCGGTGTTCTCCGCGAGGTATCGTGTCCGCTGGCATGAGACTGATGCCGCGGGGCTGGTGCATTTCAGCAACTTCTTCAGGTATTGTGAGAGGACTGAGGAGGACTTTCTGCTCAGTCTCGGGTTCCGGTATAGCTTTGCCGGGGGCGGCAACGTGCCGCGGGTAGCGTTTCCCAGGGTTGTGGCCGAGTGCAGTTATACTGCGCCACTGAGGCCGGGGGACGTGTTCCGCGTAGACATTGTCTCCGTGGCCGTGGGGAACAAGAGTATAGAGTACCGCTTCGAGATAACCAACGAGACTCTTGGTAGACCTTCGGCCTCCTGTAGGATAGTTGCGGTAGCATTTGACGTGGCTGAGGGCAGGAGTATACCGGTGCCGGAGGAGCTTAGGAGGAGGCTGCTGGAGGCGGGGGCCGTGGAGAAGCCTAAGAGCTAGAGGCGTAGGCTAAGCCTCCGTAGGGTCTCCTCTAGCTTCTTCATATCAATGTCTCCGCGGAGCTTCACCACCGCCAGTCCTCCGTGGCCTCCGATGTTCTCCGCGATGCCTTCCTTCATTAGGCCGACTGCGACGCGGTAGGCTCCGCGGCCCCTGCTCCTTATTATGAGGAGGAGGGCCCCGTCGTCTCTCTGGACGAGGAGGGCTACGGGCTGCTTGAGTATCTTGTGGAGCTTCGAGGCCAGGGCGCTGGCTCCGCGGCCCCTCCACTTCCTCCTTGCGTCTATGAACTTGAGGTAGCCTATCCTCCTGGCAGAGAATGCTAGGTCCTTAGCCTTGTCCATTATCTCCTTGTCGCTTTTCTCCGCTATCCTGACGACGCGCTCCACCGTGGTGAGGTCTATGGGGGCGTCCTGGGGGAGGGGGCTGGCGAGCCAGCGGACGAGCTTCCTCCACAGCTCCTTGTCGCGGAGCACTGTGGAGGCCTTGGATATGCTCGCGGCTAGGCGGACTATCCTATTCTCCGCCTCGGTCATGGGGCGGCCGCTGCGCTCCAGCACGCCAACGGCCTTCATGAATGCGGTGAGCCTTGGGGTGAGGTGACGCACCCCTAGGCTGCGGAGGAGCTGGAAGGTGAGTATCGCGGTGGGCCTGTGGCCTAGGAAGGCCTCCTCGGTCAAGCCGTAGAGCCTCTTGCTGCCATAGAGGGTGGAGAAATGGTGATCTATGTAGATTATCCTCGCCTTGGGGCACTTCTCCGCGAAGCCCTTGAGGGCGTCGTAGACCTTCTCAGTCAGCGGTATGTCTAGGACGACGAGGGCCTCGGGGCAGGTGCCCCGCTCAAGTATGTGCGCCAGGGCGTCGGGGAAGCCCCTCGGCCCCGCAGGCTCGAGGACAACCTCGTGCCTCCCCTTGAGCGGGTAGACCTTCCTGTAGTACTGCGCGTAGTAGATCATCGCTGCGCTCGTTGCACCGTCGGCGTCCCAGTCCGCTATTATCGCCACGGGCTGCGGCACGAGGCTCTTCGGCTTATGCGTCTCCTCCTTCAACACCAACCCACCCGCTGCTAATGCTTGTCGCCTAAGGGGCAGCTAGGCCCCCGGCTGCCCGGTACACTGTAACGCCCGGTAATTAGAGGAGTCCTGGGCCGCAGAGAGAAGGTTATCCGACCGGGGGCACTGTATGCGGTGTTACTCCAGTGTAGGGGGCGCTGTGGCCTTGGCCGAGCAGTGCTGCGTATCAGTGGTTGAGAGGCATGTGAGTATACGCAAGTTCTCCAGCCGCCCCGTGCCCGAGGAGACCGTGGAAAAGATACTTGAGGCGGCGATGAGGGCGCCCAGCGCCTGGAACCTCCAGCCCTACGTGATGATGGTAATCCGTGACGAGGAGAAGAAGAGTGCCCTCGCCGACCTCGTTGGCGGCCAGGAGCACGTAGCCCAGGCACCACTAGTCATAGTGTTCGCCGTAGACTATGCGAAGATAGTAAAGGCTGCTGAGAAGCTGGGGTTCAAGCTTACCCCTAGCCTGGCCCACCTCTACGAGGCCCTGGTGGATGTGGGCATAGCCTCGGCATGGGCCCTTGCCGCGGCAGAGTCAATGGGGCTCGGCGGCGTCTACATAGCCCTCTACGAGAACCCCTGCCCGGTGGTGGAGCTGCTGGAGCTGCCCCGCTACACTATCCCCGTAGTCGCACTAGCCATAGGGTGGCCTGCAGAGAGGCCAAGGCCCAGGCCGAGGCAGGGGCTCCAAGTCCTCTCCTCCAGAGACAGCTACGGCGACAAGGTGGAGGAGAGGGCCAAGACGCTGATAGGCGTCTACGGGGAGCGGGCAAGGAGGCTCTTCGGCTACGTCTTCGGCCCCGACGGCTACTACGAGGCAGCAGAGGAGAGGCTACGCCTCTGCCTCCAACGTCAAGGCTTCAGCCTCTAGCCCCTTCCACAGGGGGACGAGAGCCGCCCATCATAATAGGGCGGATAACAAGTGGCCCTAGAGGGGGATGTTCTCCGAGCCCCCGACTCCACGAGAGGAAAACCATGGGGAGCGGCCCACCATGCATGAGCTGGGAGTCAAAGAAGCTGCCGTGGCACGGCTGCTCGCCTGCTACGACTTCAGGCTGAAGGAAGACAGAATGCGCATAGCCAATAAGCTGGGCTACACCGAGAAGCATGTCTCGGAAATTATCCGCCGGCTACGAGGGATGGGTAAAGAGCGGCTCTGGCCACAGCACATCCGCGATATAAGGCACCTAAGCCTAGCCACAGTGCTGGTGCGGACGAGGCGCTGCATTGAGGGCGATCCCCGCACCCTCGGAGAACTCCCTAGCTATGGTGTACCGCTTCACCGCTTCCTCTACTCCTACCGGGTCGTGATGCACGGCCTCTGCATCTACAGTTACCTCGTCCCCTGGAGATTCCTCGACGAGGCACTAGAGGGGATCACCGACGGGCTCGGCGGCGAGACCGACGTCGGGATAACCGTCCCGGTGAGGCCCTTATGCAGAGACCCGCCGGCGATGCCCGGAAAGGAGGATGAGGAAGAAGCCGCCGCAATGCTCCACCAGTCTCCGAGGCCACAGCCTCTTGAACTCCTTGACCTAGTCATATACTCCGCCCTTGACATTAATCCGCTGCACACACTCAGGGAGCTCCAGGATGTAAGCGAGATAGTGAGCGAGAGACTGGGCCGCCGGGTAAGGGTTCTGCTCAACTACTCCAAGCTCCGCAGACGCTACATACAGCTGAGCAGCAGCGGCCTCATAGGCCGGGTCCTCGTCTACCGCGCCGTATGGGGGGCTTCAGCCATGCTCCACCCGCTGTACGTGGAGGTTGAGAAGAGCTGCGCCGCTAGGCTCTACGCCTCTGCCAAGAGCCTATGGGCAGCAACAAACGTGTTTCTTGGCGAGGAGGCTGCCGCAACAGTAATGCTCATACCCGACGAGTATAGTGAGCGGCTCCGCCGCTCCCTAAGGGGCTGCATAAGGCTGAGCGACGTGATAACCAGCGGGTTTGGCGCAGGCTTACCCATAGACATGTATAGCCCGAAGAAGGGCTGGTGCCTCGAGCCCCAGCCCCTCCCAAGGCTTCTCGAGGGCCTAGGCCTGGCCGAGATCGAGGAGGCGACCGGCTAGGCTGCGTCGCGGAGGAAGCGCAGGAGGCTGGGCAACCGGGCCTCGCCGAGAGCCTTCCCATAGGCTTCAAGGAGGCTGTCGCGCAACCCCCGGGGCAAGGAGGAGCGGTGGAGGGCCCAGCGGAACTTGAGCGGCTGCAAGTTGCGCCAGACTGCCAGGCGGAGGCGGAGCACGGTGTAGCCAACCGCTAAGACCAGCAGGGCTGCGAGAGCCCTTAGCCCTGCCCGCAGGAGGCGAGCCTGTATCTCCTCTTCACCCCCTCTCCGCGGGCAACCACTGCGCCCTTCTCAAGGAGTAGCCGGAGCCTTCTCCTAATCGTCTCCCTGCTAGCGGAGCCCCTAATCCTCCTCACTCTCCTAGCTATCTCGGAGACGCTGAGCCACTCGCAGTTAGACATTGCCTCGAGCACGGCCTCGGCCACCGGATCGCCCTCGGCGAGGCGCGCTACGGCCAGGAGCCTCCTAGCGGCCTCGACTGCCGCTATCGCAGGCAGGTTGCCCAGCACTGCAAGCCTAACCGCCTCCGCCGCTAAGTCGCTGTAGCCGCGCAGGATCCCTTCAAGCCTCACAAGCCTCTCTTCGAGCCGCCGTAGCAGCTCCTCCAGCCTCGCCAGCCTCTCCTCCACTCCCCCGTCCACTGCCATGCTACACCCCGAGGCGAGCCGTGAGCTGTAACCGGTGAATGGCGAAGCGAAATGAATATGGTGAAAAGTTCGGAAGAGGAAACTAGGTCAGGGCCACTATGAGAGGAGCAGATTTTGTTCTCCCTTCTCAGTCTTCCTCTACCTTCTCATCGTTCTTTATTACCACTTTCTTCTCGCCACCATCACCGCCTTTTACGACC
>CAZIWH010000025.1:19656-20900 GCA_964542985.1 uncultured Hyperthermus sp.
CTCATCGTTCTTTATTACCACTTTCTTCTCGCCACCATCACCGCCTTTTACGACCGCTATCTTCTCGGTCAACTTGGAGCCCTTGGCGAGGGCCTCTATGAGGCTTGATAGCTTAGGGGCGGCCTCAAGCCTCTGCTTAAAGAACTCCATGGTTAGCTGCCGAGCCATCTCCTCAGGCATACCGTTTTCTATCAGGTTCTTGTAGAACTCGCTGACTTCGCGGCCGAGCCTAGCCCCGTCAAGGGCCTTCATGGCCTGCTCGACGAGTTCGGTTACGAGATTCCTTATTTCCCTCATTATATCCGCAGCGACCTTGGCCGCTGCAGCTACCTCCTCCATCCCTGAATGCTTGACACCCTTCTGCATAGGCTCGGAACCGGGTGAGGGAGCCTCAGGGGCCACACTTCTTCACCTCGTCCAGGTAGGCGTAGTTCTGTGCTGGCCGCTGTAGAAACGTCTATCTTTCTTCACTGTAGCCAGACCCTGGCCAGACCCCCGGGTTGTGACTTACTCTGTGCATCTGGATGCCGTGGCCGGGCCGGTGCGCTTTCTCGGCCCGTTCATGTCTCTGCTTGCTCTGTGGCATGTGGCTTATCGGCCGTTACGGTGCTGTTCCTGCACCGGCGTAGGGGATGCTAATATTTTACCCGGTTCCTCCGGACAGCGTTCGCGGGCTTCGCACTTGGGGCCGAACAACTGTGTCGAACAATGTGTGTATTACCCTTCTTTATCCTATAGTGTTGTTCGGCTCGATGAGAGTCTGTGCTTCATGTTGTTGTGACGGGTGTTCGGCAATGAGTGGGGTTGAGCTGTTCCGCGACGTGTTTCCCTACGTGGAGCCTCCGCGGATACTGGTGAGCGGTGGCTCTAAGTGGTTCGAGCCAGATAGGATAGTGGTGACTGATACTACGCTTAGGGATGGGCAGCAGGGTTGGAGGCCGTTTAGCGTAGAGGAGGGGCTGAGGATATATGAGGCCCTCGTGGAACTAGGCGGGGACGGATCTATCTATAGTGCAGAGTTCTTCCTCTACACGGGCAGGGACCGGGAGCTTGTGAGGAGGGTGCTGGAGCTCGGCTACGAGTACCCGAAGCCCATCGGCTGGGTCCGGGCTACGGTGAGCGATATCCGGCTCGTGGCTGAGGCGGGTCTCGAGGGGACGGCCGTGTTGACCAGTATCAGCGACTACCCAATCTACTCCGAGTTCGGCGACACGAGGGACAGGGACTTCGAGAAGTACCTCGAA
>CAZIWH010000026.1:0-20591 GCA_964542985.1 uncultured Hyperthermus sp.
CGGCGTGGCCAGGCTCGAGCTCAGGGATGTGAACGCGGGCTATGGGAGGCTCCAGATACTCTTCAACGTGTCATTCAAGGTTCCGGATCGGCAGATAACCGTCGTAGTGGGGCCCAACGGCAGCGGCAAGAGCACCACGCTGAAGGCGATCTTCGGGATAGCCACCATCTATAGCGGCATGATAGACTTCGACGGGAGGAACATAGCAGGCATGCCTCCGCACAAGATAGCCAAGCTAGGCATAGCCTATGTGCCTCAGACGGACAACGTGTTCTCCAAGCTCACTGTGAGAGAGAACCTGAAGATGGCGGGATACGGTATGGATGAGTCGCAGATAGCGGACAGGGTTGAGGAGGTGCTCAACATGTTCCCGATACTCCGGGAGAGGATGAATCAGAAGGCTGGCACGCTCAGCGGCGGAGAGAGACAGATGCTCGCCATGGCTATAGCTCTGATAAGGAGGCCGAAGCTCATGATGTTTGACGAGCCCACAGCCGCCCTTGCGCCCAAGATAGCGCTGGAGATACTGGACATCATACAGAAGCTGCGCGATGAGCATGGTATAACGATACTGCTCGTGGAGCAGAACGCGAAGAAGGCCCTCGAGATAGGGGATCGCGGCGTGCTCCTCGTAGGCGGCCGCGTAGTGTTCGAGGGCACTGCGGAGGAGCTGCTCAACCACCCCGACCTTGGCCGCATGTACCTCGGCCTCGTCGCCGAGGAGGGCAAGCAGTAGCAATGGATAATGGATACCGGGGAGGGGAAGGGGCCGTGGTAAGCCTCCCGCCTGCTATAATGATTGAGGGCAACTTTATCTTCGCGAACACTATAGTCATGCTTGCTGTAGGGCTCACGCTGACCTACATGACTACTAAGGTGCCTAACTTTGCTCACGGGAGCCTCGCCATGGTAGGAGCCTATATGCTCTTCACGGTGGTCACTATAGTCTTTGGCAAAGAAGTCATGAAGGCGGCGTACCAGGGCACAACCGCGTGGGGTCCAATAATCCTTGGCTTCGTAGTAGCGTTTCTGGGTGGAGCCTTCGCGGGCTTAATGGAGTACCTTCTCGTGCTACGCCCGTTGTCCAAGCTGGGTAGCACTAGCTTAGGCCTTATGATATCAACGCTAGGCGTGGACTTCTTCCTTATAGGGCTCCTCAACATCTATGCTGACATACTGCGCTCCAAGCACCCCATAACCGGCACGCCCAGGGACTGGTGGCTCAGCAGCTACATAAACGGCAGCTTCGCTGGCGCCTCCTTGAGGCTATGGCTGTCCTTCATAATAACGTTCCTGAGTCTTCTCAGCCTCTACCTGCTGTTGACCCGGACGAGGTTCGGCATAGCTATGAGAGCTAGCATAGAGAACCCCTCGCTGGCCGAGGTGCTGGGCGTCAACGTGGATCTCGTCAACATGGTTTCGTGGATCCTTGCTGGCGGCCTAGCGGGGCTAGGTGGTGGGCTCATGGCGTTCGCGGAGAAGTTGAACCCGATAACGGGTAGCACGGAGATAGTGGCTGTCTTTGCTGCCAGCATAGTGGGTGGCCTGCAGAGCCTGCTGGGTGCAGTAATAGGCGGCTACATTGTGGGCCTCAGCGAGACTCTCGGCGCCTACCTGCTCGGCCTCAGCGCCTACAGGAGGGCTATACCCATGGTGTTCATCATAGTTACCTTGCTGTTCGCGCCAGAGGGTATAGCGGGCATAGACTGGAGGAGAGTACTATCCAAGATACGTGGCTCGAGAAAGCCATGATTTTTATGCTCGTCACGTGTACCAGCTACACCATGGGGGTGTAGGCTATGGTGTCGCTGGCGGAGCTGGCTAATATATTCCTCGGGGTGCTTCGGACGCCGGAGTTCTGGTTCTGGTTTGCCACGTACGCGGTGATAGCCCTAAGCCTGAACCTGGAGGCGGGACTTACCGGTATACCAAACTTCGGCCGACACCTGGCGGTGGTAGTCGGCGCTATAGTAGCTGCTGCGCTGCCCGGATACCTTAGCTACGCGTTGCTGCCGCAGCCCTACAAGCAGGAGATACTATCGATAGCTGGGACGAAGAGCTTGCCTCCCTACGCCGGCGACTACAACAGCTTGATAACCAGCGAGATAAACAAGTACTTCGCAGCTAACCCGGCGTTCGCTCTCGTAATGTTCCTGTTGACCCTCATAGTAGCTGCGGTTGTTGGTGCGCTGACGGGCTACTTGGCCGCGTACCCGGCGGCAAGGCTGAAGGAGGACTACCTGGCGATAACACTGCTGGCTGCGGGCGAGGCCGTGCTCGTGATAGCCTACAACGCGGGGAGCCTCGGCGGGACGCAGGGCATGTCAGTCCCCAACACCCTGGAGTGGCTCGACAAGCTGCTGGCAGGCCCCCTGGGCTCCAAGGCCCACCAGGTAGCCACCATGATAATGATGGTGCTGGCTGCGGCGGTGGTACTGGTCTACCTGGAGCTGGCGGTCAGGAGCCCCCTTGGCAGGCTGCTGAAGGGTGTGAGGGAGAACGAGGTGGCCTCTGAGGCGGTCGGAAAGGACACCGCCAAGGTGAAGCTCAAGACCCTGATGCTCGGCAGCGCTGTTGCAGCAGTAGCCGGCGCCCTCTACATAATGGCCACGCTCGGCTGGATAGCGACAGCATACGACAGGATAACATGGACCTTCTGGCCATGGGCCATGATGATACTCGGCGGCGCTGGTAACAACCTGGGAGTAGTCGTCGGCTCCTTCATCCTAACCTACGTCTACCAGTTCATAACCTACAACCAGGCGCTCTTCAAGGGTCATCTACCCTTCAGCCCGGCGTGGCTCCACTACCTGGTGCTAGGCCTAGTGTTGGTGCTGGTACTGATGCTCAAGCCGGAGGGCTTGCTGCCGGAGAAGACAACCTACCCGCTGCCCCGCCGGAAGCTGGAGGAGATAGCGGTGAAGCACGGAGCCCCGAGGGAGAAGAAGGCCACAGCAGACAAGGCCGCGCTTGAGGAGGAGCCCGGCGGCGAGGCCTAGCCTCCAGCCCCTATCTTTTACGCTAGGAAGTCGTCGTAGAGGCTCTCCATGGTCTCCCTTGCCTTGTTCTCCAGCACGTTGTCCAGCAGAGCTCTTATCACCAGGGCGGCTGCGTGGCTGCAGGGCCTCTCGGAGCCGCAGCTGCAGCTGACTCTCCTCTCGTTGAGGTTCACGCTCACCTCGTAGCTCGCGGCTCCAACGTTGACCTCTCCGTATATCGTCGCGTTCCGTGAGTTGAAGCTGGCCCAGGCGTCGCCGCGGATCAGGAGCCGGAGCCCCCTCTCCACGGTCTCCTCCGGGAACTCTATCCCCGTGACTGCGGCTATGGCCTCTCCGAGGCTCCTGAAACTCTCTCCTAGGAGCCTCTCGGCTGCTCTTATGGCCTCGCTTCTCATCTCCTCCACGAGCCTCGCGTCCTCCCGAGTGGAGCCCCATAGCTCCACTAGGCTTAGGTCGCCGCCTCCGTAGGCGAGTACCCTGTCCCGGAGCCGGAGCATTAGGGGGCGGGGCGCCAGGGGGCCGACCACCACGGCCTCGCCCTTGTTGAGGCCGGGGAGGTTGTCGAGGAGGTCCTGGCTCACCTGCTCGCTTGAATCCCTCACAGCGTCCTGGTCCCGGGGGTTCACTATCCTCAGGATTATCTGGCCCTGGAGCTGGCTGAGCACGTCGGGGTCGAGCCTTGAGGGCCTCTGGGTTATCGCTACGAGGAAGACGCCGAACTTTCTTCCCTCGCTCGCTATCGTGGCCGCCACGTCGCGGCTCCTGGTAAGCCTCTTCTGGGGAGGCGGCATGAACCTGTGGGCCTCCTCGACTATCAGCACCACGGGGTAGGGGTAGGACTCGCCCCCGAGGCCTCTGACGTGGTGGAGCCTGGCGGAGAACACGCGCTTCAACACGTTGTAGGCCACGTGGTCCTGCACCTCGGCGCGGAGCCCCGCCAGGTTTATCACGGTCACCGTCCCGGGCTCGAGGAGCACGTCTATCGGCACAGTCTTCGTGCCGTAGACTCCTATGCGGCGCAGCTCCTCGAGGTACCTTATCGCGTCGTAGCCGGGGCTGCTATCCTTCCCCAGGGCTAGCCAGAGCCTCCTCACTCCCCGGGCTAGGCTCTCGTCTATCGCGGCGAGGGCGTCGAGCTTCTTGGCGCTCTGTACAGCCTTCCGTAGGTCGTCGCTGGCTAGGAGCTTTGCCAGCTGGGTGAGGAGGTTCTGGACGAACCTGTTCATGTCGCTGTGCTGCAGCCTAGTAGTCTCCGCTGCGTCTATCCCGGCCTGGAGCACCTTTATTATCCCGCGTAGCCCGAGCCACTTCTTCTCCCCGGTGACGGAGGCGAGCCAGGCGGCAACCTTCTTGGCTCCATAGATGGCGCTCCTTATCCTAGTAGCTTTGGGGGGCACCCCGGCTATGTTTGCTAGCTCGTCTGCAGTCATCTTGGCAACACTTATCTTGTACTGTATGTCCCCCTCCTGGTCCTTCCGAGCCTTTATCACGCGTACGGCGTGCTCGTAGCCAGGGCCCAGCTTGTGGGCAGTCCTCTTCATAGCCGTGTACTCCCCATGAGGGTCTATGACGACTATGGTTGCGCCCTTCTTGCGCAACTCCTCTATGAGGACGACGCTGGCCCATGTCTTCCCCGCGCCCGTCGCAGCTATTATCGCCACGTGTCTCTTCAGGCCCTCCACGTCCAGGTAGGCGGGCACCCTGGGCCTGGAGATGAGGCTCCCCACGTGGAGGCGACGGGGCTTGTCGACGCTATAGAATTCCTCGAGGAGTTCGTCGGGGGCCAGGTAGACCCAGGAGCCGACGGGCGGAGCCCTCCTGGGGAGGTAGATGCCTCCCCTCCACTTGTAGCCCAGAACCCTCGCGAGCGCAACCACGGTGTCGCCGCCGCGGGGGACGCCCATGTTGCGGAGAACCGCCCAGGGGTGCTCAGGGGAGACCCCGAGGGCGAGCCTCCTTATCCCCCTTATCTGGGCGAGGACCTTGACTGTCGCGGGCTCCTCCTCCCCCGGCGGCGTCTCCCTCATTTCGACATACACGTAGTCATAGAGGGGCGGTATGCTGTCGGGGTCGACGCTGAACACGAACTGGTCTGGTCTCGAGTCGCCCGACACTATGCCTACGGGCTCGCCGCCGGCAGCCCTCCCCGCCCTCAACGCGCCGTCCCTCAAGGCCTCCTCGCCCCGGTCCCCGGTGGCTACGCCGCCGGGGGAGCCGCGTGTCTACATGAGCGGAGAAAGAGCATGGTATTACCATTTAGGCTGGCCGCCCTAGGGGCGGCGCAGCTCGGCTCAGGAGTAGCCCACGACCTCGACGCGGCGCAGCCTCTTATAGCCCGGCAGCATCCGGTTAACCCACTCCATTATCTCCTCGGGGCTCGCCTCCGCCCCCCGGCGGAGCCACAGCCTCGCAGCCGGAGCCAAGCCATGCTCCGTCTCCAAGCCGTAGACCTCCGCCCTCGCCACCGCCGGGTGCCTCTCCAACAGCTCCTCCAGATCCCTGGGGAACACGGGGTAGCCCTTGTACTTTAGCATCCTTTTCCTCACGCCCTTGAAGTAGAGGAAGCCGCCACGCTCCTCCAGTATATCCCCCGTCCGGAGCCAGCCGCCGGGGAGCATGGCGGCGGCCGTCTCGCGGGGATCGCCGTAGCCCCTCATCACCATGGGGCCCCTCGCGGCCGCCTCGCCGAGGTTAGCCTCCACCCGGCCCCCCTCACCCAGGAGCTGCAGCTCCACGCCCGGCATGGGGAAGCCTATGCTGCCCTCAGGGTTCGCGCCGGGCAGCGTAGCGGTGAGCGGCGCGGCCTCGGTCATGCCGTAGAGCTGGAGCAGCTCAACCCCCGTCGCCCCCAGCCACTCCCGCTGAAGCCCCGGGGGCATCGGCGCCCCCGCGCTCACCGCGGCCCGTAGTCCGGGATGACCACGGTAGCCGGCGCGGAGCACGGCCTGGTAGAACCCTGGCGCCCCCCAGGCTATCGTCGCCCTGCTAGCCGCCATCGCCGCCGCGGCGTGCCCCGGGTCAAGGCGGCCCCTCTTCGTGTAGAGCACCGTCCTGCCCCCGACGGAGAGCATGGAGAGCGTCGCCACCTGTAGGCCGAGGGCGTGGCTTATCGGCGGCGACACGAACGAGGCGTCCACGGGGCTCAGGCCATAGTGCTGCGCGGTCGCAGCAGCGGAGGCTGCGACGCCAGCGTGGCTGTGGATGACGGGTAGCGTTCTCCCCGCGACGCCGGCGTAGAAGTAGATGAGCGCATCCTCGTGGGGCCGGGGCCGCGCGTAGCCCTCCCAGGGGCTGCCGCGGGCCAGCTCCTGGGCGGGGAGGCAGGGCACCCGGAGCCTCTCCGCCGCCGGGCAGTGCCTCCCGGCCAGCTCCTCGTCCACGACCAGCGCCGCGGGCTTGGCGCCGAGCCTCTCCAGCTGGAACACCAGCTCCTCCCAGGGCCCGGCAGCGTCCATCACCACCGCGGTGGCGCCGGCCAGCCATGCCCCCAGGAGGGCCGCCACGTGCTCCACAGTATTCACCGGCGCCATCGCGACCGGCGCGCCGGGCCCAGCCCCCTTCTCGGCGAGCAGACGGGCAGCGGCCAGGGAGGCCCGCAGGAGCCCCTCGTACGTGTAGGCCCCGCCCACGGTATCCACCACGGCGGGGGCGAGGGGGGTCTCGGACGCGTAGCCGAGCAGCGCGTCCACAAGCGTCGGCCACTGGGAGCGCAACGCGGGGCCGCGCAGAACGCTGGCCACCGGAGCCCACCCAGGCCCCACCGCCCTCCAGCCGGCTGAAATAACGCCCGCTGCAAGCCCCTGGGAGGCCTCTAGACGCTAAGCGCCCCGGAAACACGAGGGGAGCGTAGCCGCCATGCCGTCCTACAGAGGCAGCACCGCTACATGCACGCCCTCCACGCCCTTCAGCGCTTGATCCGTGGTGACCACGGCGGCCCTCTTCCTCCTAGCGAGGGCGAGGAGATAGCAGTCCGCAAGCGATAGCCTGTTGTAGTATCTCGGCTTGAGCTTAGCCGCTGTAATGGTAAGCTCCTCGTCAACCCCCAGGACTGTTATCGGGCTGCTCCGCAGCATGCTGTGCTTCACGAGGGCGGCATCCCATCTAAACACCTTAGCGTAGTTGTAGAGGAACTCGGCGACGTTAACCTCAAGCATGAAGGCCTCCGCCCTGCAGGCGTACACGTCCTCTATATACCGGCGGGCCTCCGGACGCCCCGCGAAGCAGAGAGCAAGCACAGTTAAGGTTTAGCGGTTAATAAACCGTTAAACCAGGAGCCGGGCCTCCAGCGGCGGGATACGCTCATTTCCCGGGCCCCTCCCGGGCCGAGGCAGGGTCGCCTATGGCGAGGCTCCACCCAGTAGCGGTCCCAGCCGACTATGAGAGGCTGCTCCGGCGCCGAAGGCTCCGTCCAAGGCAAGGCGCGCCCCTATACCTGGAGGAGAAGCTTGACGGCACCCTCATCGTCGCCTACGACGGCCGCCTCTACACTGGCTCCGGCAGGAGGCCTGGCCCGAGGCTCCAGCGCCTGCTCCGCGAAGCCGCTGTAGACGCGGCGGAAGCCTCCAGGGGCGGAAAGTTGCTCTACCTCGAGCTCTACGGCGGCCCAGTGACTGGGAGCGGGGAGGGCTGGCACAGCGGCGAGCCCCTGAGCGCAGCCCTCGTCGACGCCGCCAGGGCCCCAGCCCACGTAGGCCCCGTAGCGGAGGCCGCACCCCTGGCCAGGCACCTGGTGCCCGCGGAGAAGAGGAGCCTAGCCGAAGCCATCGGCGCCAGGCATCCCCGTAGCCTAGTGCTCAGCCTAGCCCCAAAGCCATGGGAGCTCCCACGCCTCTCAGCAGCATGGCCGGGCCGCGAGGGCGCAGTGCTCAAACTCTACGCCGCGGACGGCCACAGGCTGCCACCCGACATGGGGTTCAAGACCAGGGGCATCCTGGAGGTCAAGCTGCGGAGATCATGGTATCCTAGCGCCTGGGTGTAGAGGAGCACAGCCCGGTTCCACCGGCGTGCCGTAGAAGAGAGTAAGCCGTGGCTCAGGCTTACAATGGAGGCTCTATCACGTTGGTAGGGGTGTGCCGCTACCCTATGCCCCGATGGGTGCTCCGCTACACCGCCCACGCACGGAGAAGGATGAGGGAGCGGGGCATAGGGGAGGAGGACGTCGAGGAGGCTCTGCGCAGCCCGGTGCAGCTCGTCTACGATGAGCACCGGGACACCTACCTCGCCCTCGGCTGGAACAATGTAGCCGTAGTCTACGCGCCGAGGGGCTGCATAGTGGAGATAGTCACTGTGCTCCGCAGGAGAGAGTACGAGGCCCTTCTACGCAGACTAGGCAGCCGAAGATATAAAATAATAGAGTGATGGGGTGAAGAATGGTGGCTCTTACCTGCCTTCCACCTGCTTCCGCTATTCAGCCGTGCATTTCTATCCATTTGGCTGCGTCTGTTATGCTTGTGAACTCCTTGTAGACGTTGGGGGCTATGACTATGATCTTGTCTACGCCGGGGAGCTCCCAGTACCTTACTATGAGGTCGTCTAGTGCGGTGAAGGCGCTGGTGTAGTAGGGTATATTCACTGTTTCGTTGTAGGTCTGGGTGTAGTGGTCCCTGTAGACTATTGTTGCGAATCTCCGGTCTAGCAACCACCTCTTGAGCCTTGGCGCCATCTCTGCCGGGTTTAGGTAGAGGTACCACATGGTGTCGTTGGCCTTGGCTTCTAGGCGGAGCATTGTGCTTAGCCCGTTGAACCAGTTGCCCGCCGGGTCTATGGCGTAGTATTGTGGCCCGGTGGGGGTCTTCTCAACGCCTAGTACTATGGCGTGGCCTACCCAGAGGCTGTTGAAGAGCACCAGGTATAGCTTCTCACCGGGCCTGGAGTTGGCGGCTAGCACGGAGTACACCAGCAGCGCTAGATCCTCGCAGTCTCCGCCGCCGTTGATGTATGTCTCGTTCGGCAGCTGCCACACGTTGTCTATAGTTCCCAGTTCCAGTGTCTCTGGGTTCACGTAGCGTACATAGTCGTCCGGCACGTACTCTGTGAGGTAGACCGTCACGTCCCTGAATACTTCAAGTGCCCTGCGCCCCAGGTCGCCGCTGTAGCCCAGTAGGTCTACAAGCTTCTTTGCAGTATCTATTGAAGCGTTGAGAAGCATCGTGTAGAACCTGGCCTCGGCTTCGGTGCTGTTGTAGACCCCGAGCCAGCTGTCCGCCTGGTAGACCAGGCTACGGAGCTCCTGGTACTCGGCCGAGAGGGTGGTTAGGTTCTCCTCAGCCTCGGCAAGCTTCTCCTCGGCTGCATCCAGCCGGTCTCGCAGCGCCGTCAGCTCCTCCTGGAGCCGCTGCTTATCGTAGAGCAGCAAGTCATAGGCGTTGCGGAGCCTAGTATAATTCTCCTGTGCAGCTTTCAGCTTCTCCGTGAGCGTGCTGTAAGCCTCCTTGAGCGCCGCGTACCTCTCCTGGAGGCTGTTGTAGCTGTTCCGGAGCCTAGTGTAGTTGCTACGCAGCGCTGCCAGCTCGGCCAATGCCGCCTCAAGCCTCTTCTCGGTGGCGTTGAGCTTGGCCAGGACAGAGGTGTAGGCCATTATCTCCTCCTGGAGCTTGGACTGCAGCCTCGTATAGTTCTCGTAGAGCGCCCTATACCTATCCTGGAGCATCCTAAGCCTAGCTGTGAGATTCCGGTTCTCTGCCTCAAGCCTCTTGTTCTCCGAAACGCACGCCTTTAGTCTTCCCGTAAGCGCTTGATTATCCTCCGTGAGCCTAGAGATGTTCGACTCTAGCAGGCTTATCCTCTTCTCAGCGGCTCTGAGCTTGTCTCTACACTTGGCCAGGCTGGCCTCTGTTGTCTTCAGCTTGTCCTTGGCATGTAGGAGGCTCATAGTAGCTGAGTAGAGCCTCGTGTAAAGGATTGCTGCTGTCGTAGTCGCTGCAACGAAGAGTATGGTTAACGCTATTGCTACCGACCTATAGACTCCAATGTCTCCCATGTATCCCAGCCCCCGTGTAGCCAGGATACACGAAGAAGCGCATGCATGGTTTCTATAGGCGTACGGTATCTTCAATCGGACACCGGTAAGCTGATATAGACGTAGAAGCGGGGTAATCGGAGCCGATCCCGTACGGGGTATAAGAGCTTGTATATGGTTTCAGTTCGTGCTCTGCGCTGAACCAGCTCCAGCGGGTATGGCAGCCTGCCCATGAATCGGGAGAGCCGCCTCCTTTAGCACCCGCTATGGGGTTCCGGGGCAGCTCTAGGGGAGAGCAAGGAGGCGGCTGTGCAGCCGTGCAATCAGGGAGAGCTATACTAGTATTGGTGTCTACCAGGCTGTTTATCCAAATAGTTTTAACTCATTAGCTGGGCGACCCTCCTCGGGTGTTTGCAGTATGGTGTATGTGAGCGTAGACATGGTCAGGGTTCTCGACGAGAAGCTGGACGAAGGCGTGTTCAGCTTCAAGGAGTTCGTGGAGAGGTTTGGGGGCGAGGAGCCGGCCCTCCAGGCGCTTATGGATCTCTACAGCCAGGGGCTCCTGGATCACCGTGGTGGCGGTGAGTTCGTGGTAACCGATGCAGGGAGGAGGCTTGTCGAGGCCTGGAGGACCTCCGGCAGGCCTTCGGCAGAGCCGTGGCTGGACAGCCGTGTCTACACCATGCTCTACTCCTCCGTCGTGGCCGGTGGCAGGGTGCCCGAGACGTGGCGGCGGCTCCTCGAGGAGAGGGGCTTCGTTGACGAGGAGGGTGATCTCTCGCCGGAGGGCTACTCGGTCTACGAGACTCTGGCCTCCACGCCTAAGAGGCCCGTGGTAACCAGGCCGATAGCCCTGGCTCTGGTTGCGCTGCCCGACGGGCCGGCTGAGAAGAGATTCTACAGCTCCAGGTTCCTCGACACCCTTGAGGCTTCGGGGCTCCTGGTGCGCAGTGTCCCCAATGGCCTCTACGCTGCGTTGACGAGGCCCGGCAGGCTGCTGAAGAAGGCGTTCCGCATGGCCAATCTCTCTGCCAACGCTCCCGCGGTGGTGAACCCCCTGATTTATGATGCGCTGGAGGCTGCGCTTAGAGGAGAGGAGGTGCCCAGGGAGCTCCGGGAGATGCTGGGCGAGCTGGGCTTCCTAACAGCCGCAGGCGCCCCGACGCTTGCTGGGAGGCTTGTGGTGAGGGCGTGGCGTCTCCTCCAGTATCCGGTGGCTACGGCGCCTGTGGCTGTGAGCGAGGATGAGCTGAAGACGCTGGAGATAGTGAAGCTGCTCTGGGAGAAGGCCGAGAGCAACCCAGAGCTGGCTCCCAGCCACAAGCTGGTCAAGGAGTGGGCGGAGAAGCTGGGCGTAAGGTACAGCTACTACACGCCCGGGCTCACCATCTACCACCTAGAGTCGATGGGGCTGTTGGAGGAGGAGTACAACGAGGAGGTGAAGCGCACAGTACTCCGGCTGACGAGGCTAGGCGAGGAGGTGCTGGCGAGGAGCCAGGGCAGGGCCTCCACCGCACTCGGCAGCAGGGTTCTCGTTGAGGCTGACCAGGGCCTCGGCTTCAGCGAGGAATGGGCACCGAGGGCGAGGGAGGAGGGCCTCCTCGGCACCGGCGGCCCCACGAAGTACGGCCTCGCTCTGCAGCGGGCCAGCCGCGAGGCCAGGAGGAGCATACTGGTAACTAGGCTCGAGGCCATGCTGCTGAAGAGGCTGCCCGAGAAGAGAAGCATGCGCATAGAGGCGCTAAAGAAGAGCTTCCCCGGCGAGGAGGAGTCCATAGGCTATGCTCTCGGCAAGCTAGAGTCCAGGGGAATGGTGGAGACGCTGCCCGACGGCCGCCTAGTGATAACCAAGCCGGGGCTCCTGGTGAAGTCCGCGATAGTGGGCGCGCCCAGCGGCGTGGCTACCCCCGTGAACCCGCGGATAATCAAGCTCCTCGAGGCAGTCAAGAAGCTCATGACCGCGGAGGATGTGGCCAAGCTAGTCAAGGAGACGAGGCTCGGCCTAGACGAGCTCAAAGACGCCCTAGTGGTGGCCAGGGCCTGCAAGTATCTGGGCCGCAGCGGCCTGACTGGCGAGGGCGAAGCCCTGCTGGAGGCTGTGAAGCTGCTGACACAGCAGACGGAGGCCGAGAAACCCGCATAACTCCTCTACCGTAGCCCGCGCCCCGAACGGGGATGAGGTTCTTTTCGGGGAGAGCCACCCTCCCCGCCTGGGAGGGGATGGCCGGGCGGTTACCCAGCCGACCCTCCTCCCCCTAGGCGTTGAAGGGGCCGCGTATTTTTCCGAGAAACTTCCTCTAGTCAAGGCGACGCGTTTGCAGCGCCGCGCGGGTGAGCTGTGGCCTTGGCGCTCAGGATAGCTGTTCTCGTCAAGGCGTCGCTCGACCCCAACATGATTAGAACCCGCGGGGACGGCAGCGTCGACACTGCCGCGATGCCGCTGGCGATGAGCGAGTACGACAAGAACGCCGTGGAAGCCGCGCTGCAGCTCAAGGAGAAACATGGCGGCAGCGTGGTGGTGCTCTCCGTCCTCACCTGGGGCCCCATTGCAAGGAAGAAGAGGGAGTTCGAGCAGGTCATAAGGGAGGCCCTAGCCATGGGCGCCGACGAGGCTCATATCATTGTAGACGAGGCCCTAGTCCCCGGCGATCCCCTTGCCACCAGCAAGGCGCTCGCGGCGCTCGCCGAGAAGCTCGGCGGCTTCGACCTCATACTCACCGGCGAGGCTAGCATGGACATGATATCCAGCCAGATAGGCGGCCGTATCGCCACCCTGCTGGGGCTCCCGTTCATCAGCTACGCTAGGCGCCTAGAGGTGGAGGACGGCGAAGTCAAGGCTATCCGCGACCTGGAGGAGGGCCTAGAGACGGTTAAGGCCAAGCTGCCCGCCGTGGTGAGCGTGACAGGCGAGATCAATAAGCCGAGGATACCCACGCTGATACAGATCAGGAGGGCGTTCAGGAAGCCGGTCAAGAGGTACGCACTCGCCGACCTCGGTGTGGAGGCTCCGCCGAAGCCCGAGGTGCTATCCCTCAAGGTGCTGCAGGTGCAGAGGAAGAACATCATAATCGAGGCCGACACCCTGGAGAAGGCTGCAGAGAAGCTCGTGGAGTATCTTGAACAAGAGGGCGTACTCCCCAAGAAGTAGCCCACGGGGGTGCACGGGGTATGCGTGTGCTCGTTTACGCGGAGAACGGGTTCCAGCTCCGCGGCCTGGCGGGGCTCCTCTCCACGCTGGGACTCAGCGCCGGGGCGACGCTCGTCGCTGGGCCGAAGAGCAGCGTCGAGGAGAACGCCTACAAGGTGCTCGGCTGCATCCACCACGTGGAGGCCGAGAGGCTGACTGCGGGGCAGCTCGCGGAGGCACTGCGCGGCCTCTACGCCGAGGTCAGCCCCCTCCTCGTCATCGGCCCTGCCTCGAAGAACGCGACCGACGCAGGGAGCAGGCTTGCAGCCACGCACAATCTCCCAATGCTCACCGAGGCGAGGCCTGTAGAGGTGAGCAAGGACGGCATAGTGGCTGAGAGGCAGGTGCTCGGCGGCAGGGCTGTGGCCAGGCTCCGCGCCGGGCTCCCCGCCGTGGTCACGGTCGACACGAGGCTCTACGAGGAAAAGGCCGAGGGGCTCGAGAAAGGCGCAGAGATAAGGGCGCACCCCGCTCCGCCCGCCACGGTGGAGATACTGGGCTTCGAGCCGAAAAAGCATGAGGCCGTCAACATAGAGGAGGCTGAAGTGGTTGTAGGCGTGGGCAGAGGCTTCCGGAGGAAAGAAGACATAGCCATGGCTGAGGAGCTGGCGGAGCTGCTGGGCGGCGTGGTCGGCGCCTCTCGCCCCATAGTGGCAGACTATGGCTGGCTGAGCGAGGACAGGTGGATAGGCATAAGCGGGAAGAAGATACGGCCCAAACTCTACATAGCCATCGGTATAAGCGGCGCTCCGCAACACATGGCAGCGGCGATGGACAGCAAGATAATAGTGGCAATAAACAAAGACAAGAACGCCCCGATATTCCAATACGCCGACTATGGTGTCGTCGCAGACCTCTACAAGTTCCTGCCCCTGCTGATAAAGAAGCTACGGGAGAGGCTGAGCCTCTAGCCAAGGCAACGTTTTCGGCTGTTTACGTCAAACAGTCTTTGTTTTCCTCTACGCGTTCTTTTCTAGTTACCTTGATAGGGTACACACGCGCAACCATCTATTCTCGGGGACCTGCATGCCTAGCCGGAAGGCAAAAGAGGTAGGAGGCCTAGGAGCATACTTAACAACCCTGAGGCTCGTATTCAATAACCCTATTACAAAGGCCGTGCTCCGCGGAGCGAGCAGGAGAGCAACATGTCATACAAGCGACGGGATAATGGACTCCGAGAAGCCGATAGCCTACTACGCTCTCGCCAAGTACGCCGGCGTCACCGTAGAGGGTTGCCCCCTCACAGCGCGCTTCATAATAGGCCTCATCGACAGCATAATAAGCCTCGGCCTTAAAATACTACATGCTGATCCCTCGGAGGCGAAAGAAGCTCTACGGGATCCGAGCCTCAGACGAGGCATAGCGCTAGTGCTTGAGGGCCTGGGACGCTACGGGGTAACTGTCCCCCAGAGGATGCCGGCGCCCTTCCTCGTCGTCTGGAACTTCACCAACATGTGCAACCTCCGCTGCATCCACTGCTACCAGCGCGCGGATAAGCCGACTCCCGATGAGCTGAGCCTGGAGGAGAAGCTAGATCTAGTGCGTCAGCTAGATGAGGCTGGAGTCGCAGCGGTTGCGCTGAGTGGCGGCGAGCCAACCATACATCCGCACTTCCTCAGGGTTGTTGAGGAGCTGGCCAGGAGAGGCATATACGTGTCAGTGGCAACTAACGGCTGGATGTTTGCCAACAAGGAGAGGCTGAAGCAGGCGGCAGAGAAAGGAGTCAAGTATGTTGAGGTTAGCCTCGACAGCGCCAGGCCAGAGATCCACGACCGGTTCCGCGGCGTGCCGGGTGCTTGGAAACGCGCCGTGAAGGCTCTGGAGAACGCTGTTGAACTAGGGGTTAGCAACGGTATGGCGGTCACGCTTACCAGGCTGAACAAGGACGAGGTTGACGACATACTCGACCTCGCAGAGAGGATAGGCGTTGAGAGAGTGATATTCTTCAACTTCGTGCCGGTTGGAAGAGGGGAGGAGAACGCGTGGCTTGACCTGACCCCCGAGGAGAGGGAGGAGCTGCTCCGCAAGCTCTTCCGCGAGAACAAGAAGAGGAGAGTAATGGTGCTGAGCACGGCCCCATACTACGCCAGAGTAGCGATAGAGGAGAGCGGTGGCGAAGAAGTTTCGCCTACACACTTCTACGTGGGCGAGGACAAGATAGTGAAGGCCCTCGCCGAGTACGTTGGCGGCTGTGGCGCGGGCAGGATATACGCCGCCATAGAGCCCAACGGTGATGTAACACCCTGCGTGTTCATGCCAGTGAAGGTTGGAAACGTTAGGGAGAAGAGCTTCCGCGAAATATGGGACACAGCGCCTCTCTTCAAGCTCCTACGTGACCGGGGGAAGCTGAAAGGAGGCTGCGCCAGCTGCCCCTACAAGTATGTCTGCGGGGGCTGCCGCGCCAGGGCTTACGCCTACACGGGCGACCCGATGGGCCCCGACCCGGGCTGCATAATTAACAGAGATGTCTGGGAGAGGATAGCCGCCAAGGCCCCGAAGATCAGTGTGAGGCTCGCCGCCCCGAGAACAGGTTGAACAGCATTCTGGAGGCCGGGGAGTAGCGGAGCAACTCGCTGATGCTGCAGGGAGGCCTCGGGAGGAAGAGGCGGAGGAGGCCACACCCCTTAGCTATAACCTCCTCCACGAACCTCTCTAGGGTATAGTCCCCGCCTGCTTCATGTGCCAGCATTTGTTCGAAGGCTTGGAGGGCCTCAGAAGCCAAGCCCCCCGTGGCCTCCTCCACGAGAAGGCTTATGTATACTATGTTTAGCTTTACAACCTCGTCTCCATGGATACCCGAGACATAGACCTTGAAGGTGCCGGCCCTTGGGGCCTTTGCGCAGCTGCTTACAAGTCTACAATCATCTGGATCCATGGGCATGAGTGTGACCGGGTCATAGAACACCTCTCCTAGCTCGAACACCGGCTCCAGGCGCCACAGCGTAGAGCCCCAGTGGTAGAGCACGAGGCTGCTGGCCTCTTCTTTGGCCGCCTCCCGGGCTTCACGCCATAGCCTCCGGGCCTCGTAGCCCCATATCCCGAGGCGTTGAAGCAGACGTGGCGCCAGCAGCGGCGGGTCAAGGCACTTGAGGCTCCTAGACCTGCAGAAGCCTATATGCAGCCTTAGTGCCCGCGTGGCCGCCAGTATAAGCAGCTTGTAGTCCTTTTTCTTGGCCTTCACTTTTAGCTACCCTCCGGGGAGGCCTCCTCTCCCCCGAAACGGGGTTACGGATTCAAGGGTCTCGGTGATATCTCTCTTCCGGAGAAGTTGCCTTCAGCACCACTTGGATCGGCGAGGACGCGGTGTGCATAAGCCTTGGCCTCAGCCCGGCCTCCTCAAGTACGTGTAGTGCTTCTCCAACCCGATCCGGCTCCGGGATGACTATGAGAACCTTCTTCTTCGCATACCATCCGAGTGCGACGTTCCTCGACGCCATTCTATCCAGCACCGCTGCCAGCTCCTTGTCCACGAAGCCGGCCTCAATGGAGAAGGCCCTAGCCTCCTCAAGGAAGCGGCTCAGCCCAGGTTCCTCTAGTAGCCTGGCTAGCCTCGGCGCGGCCAAGCTGTGCAGCCTCCAGGACAGCCTTGCGTGCATCTCGGCAGTAGTCGTAGCCTTCCCCGTCTCCGCTGCTATGACCGTGACGGAGACGGGTATTGACTCAACCCTGGCGAGCCCCGGCGCGCCGGGAGATAGGCGTACCTCAAGCCCACGGCCATAAAGCATTGACACCACGTCTCCTAGTCCCGTACCGGCTTCAACCTCCGCCACATGGGCCAGCCTGGCTACATGTTCTAGGCTACTGCCTTCGAGGAGGAGGGGTAGGAGGGCTGCAAGCGCCGAGGCCGCGGAGGCGGCATAGCCGTAGCCCAGTGGAACCGGGAGGCGGAGCACGGTGCTCCACATTGAAGCCCCTGGGGCGAGCCTGTAGGCCTCCAGGACGACGCTGGGGACGCCTCTAACAGCTCCCGGGGCCTCTATGCGGAGGCCGCACCTCCTCCCAGGGCTGCATGGCCTGGCCTCCGCCACGGCGGGTGGTGAGAGGAGCAGCCCAGCCCCCAGGCTCCCCGTAGACAAGGGATCCCCGGTTCTCAAGGGCAGCCAGAGCCCCGTTACGTGAAGCGGTATAATCATCTTTGCTGCTGGCCCCTCTTCCTGTAACGGCAAGAGTGTTCCCCCTCCAGCGCGGCCGGCTCCGTGGCCTTTAGAAGGGGGTAGGCACGCATTCAGCCCGGTGGCCGCGCCGGCGACGCCCCCATAGCCTCTGGGGGCTGTTGGGTGACCCGGCGGGTCCCACCCCGAGGCCTATCTCTTCTCCTCTAGGAGCCTCAAGGCGTGGTCTAAGAGACGGCGGGCAACCAGCCTCTTATGTGCCTTGGGTATCTCGTATACTTTTCCGCCTCTCGTAACGAGGTAGACGTGGTTCGTCTCAGATGCGAAAGCGGAGCCGGGCTCCAGGGTGCTGTTCGCCGCTACGGCGTCCAGGCGATAGCGGTGCAGCTTCTCGAATGCCTTCTCTACTAGCCTATCCCCCGTGAGGGGCTCGGCCGCGAACCCTACGTGGACCGCGCTGGGCTCCGCCTCCACGGCCCTCGGGGCTACCTTTGGCGTGGGCTCTAGCTCCACGGTGAGCCTACCCGAGGCGGTGGGGTGTTTTCCTTCCAGCGGCTCCGCGGGCCGGTAGTCCGCGACGGCTGCCGCGTAGAAGGCCATATCAACGCCCCTTATCCTTTCCAGGGTCTTCTCCAGCATCTCCTCGGTGGTCTCCACCGCGTCTACGGCCTCCAGGTAGCTCTTCCAGCCGCGCCACCAGCAGCACCGTAGCGGCCCATGTACGAGCCGGACACGGGCGCCGCGCCAAGCAGCCTCCAGGGCTATGCTCACGCCCATCAAGCCGGTGGACGGGTTAGTTATGACCCGGACGGCGTCGAGCCTCTCCAGCGTGGGGCCCGCGTTCACGTAGACTGTAACCCCTTCAAGGTCCCTGCCTCTCTCAATGATGGCTTCCGCCCACCAGGCGACGAGCCAGGGGTCGGGGAACTTCGCTTGACCAGTCTCCAGGAGGGGGCGGAGCACGTAGCCACCCGCAGCCTCTATCTCCTCCACCGCCTTCCTTGCTCTCACCCACATGCCGCCGTGCATCGCTGGCACCAGGAGCAGGGGCTTGCCGAGCCCCAGCGCCTCCTGGGCCAGCGCGGTCACCGTGTTCGAAGCCCCGAGTCCCGCTATCTCGGCCAGTGTGTTCAACGTCGCCGGCGCCACGAGGACGGCGTCGCAGCGGCGAGCGAGACTCACGTGCTCAATCCTGCCAGTCATCTCCGTTACAGCGGGAAGCCCCGTGGCCCACTCAAAGAGGCTCGGCGAGACCAGCCGTGCAGCAGCAGGAGACACAACCGTATAGACTGAGGCACCCATCCGCAGCAGCATCCTCGCCAAGTCCAACGCCTTGTATATGGCCGCGCTCCCCGTAACCCCGAGCGCAATGCAGCGGCCACGGAGCGGCGACTCAACCACGCCGCTCAGAACCCAGCTAGGATGCTCGGGTCCCCAGCCCCACCCATCCCCCGCCGGCATTGAGCCGTCTACCCTCCAGCCCCGGCCCCTTCCTGCTCAATAACAGCCTCTAACCCCGGAGCAGTAATCCTAGCCCTCAGGAGCCAGCCCTCCTCGTCGTAGACGGCTTCTGTAGTCACCCGCAGCGGCCCAGCATGAGCCTTCTCAACAACTCTCTTCCCGCGCCTCCTCCGGTCATAGAGCCAGCTACTCCTCCTCCCCTTCTCCCTGAACAACAATGCCTCAACAACAGAGGCCACAGCAGCAGGATTCCCTCCACCTTCCACCTCAACTATCGAGAAGTCAAGCCCACTAGGCCCCCGGGAAACCCTCATACGGAACGAGGCACGCTTACCAGCGAACCTTATGAAAGCCCGGTACGTCTTCTCCTCAACCGCTCCCTCGGCCATGGTGCTGCGCCACTCAAGTCAACGACCATACCCCGAGCCCTATAAGCAAACACCCACCTCTCCCAGAGCTAAGTCTGAGAGACAAGCAAAGAGCGCAGAAAACCAACCTTGCACCGCGATCCTCCATCTAGTCTACGGCGGCGAAGCCGTGGTGGGCAAGGGTCTCCGCAGCCGCCTCTATGCTTTCTTTGGACTTCTCTGGCCCCATTAGAGCCTAGGAGGATTATCTTGTCGTCCCCCGTAGGCCTCGATGAGCCTGAGTGCCGTGGAGAGTAGCAGCCAGTATCCAGGCTAACACCCCGGGAGGCTACATGTATATACGTGTAGATGCGTGTATACAGGCCTGGAAGCCGGCGCGGGGATGCCTGGATCTTGTCGAGCGTGACTATAAGTGTTCGTATCCCGAGGAGGCTTGCCGAGAGGATGAAGAGGCACAGGGAGGTGAACTGGAGCGAGGTGATAAGGAGGAGTATAGAAGAGTACCTCGAGAAGCTCGAGGAAGCCGAGACTGTGGAGCCTCCAGCTAGGCTCCTGGAGAGGCTCCACGAGCTGGGCCTAGGCGACGAGGACCTGGAGCCCCTGCCCCCTGGGAGAGAGGAGGGGCTACAGGAGAGGATGAGGGAGCTGGAGTGGAGCAGGCTACGCTCTACGACACGAGCGCAGTGATAGAACTTGTAGCCAGGAGGCGCCGACGCCTGGTACCCGGCGCGGTGACCATACTCACTGTCGTAGAGTACCCGCCGGCCGCCAGGTACGCGCTCGAGATAGTCTACCCAGGTAAACGGGACTATGCCCTCGCGGTGAAGTGGCAGGCTCTCCTACGCCGCCGCGGCAGCCCCCTCCCCGCCATAGACCTAGTCATAGCCGCTGTGGCCTATAATCGGGGAATGGAGCTAGTTACTCTCGACAAACACTTCAACGTGATAAGGGAGGTTGAGCCCGGGCTGAGGCTGAAAATGAGTCTCGGCGAGGAGGAGTGAAAAGGAGGCCCCGAGCGGGGGTGAGAAAAAGTAGCTTACTGGCAGTTGGCGACGCGCTTGAGGAAGCTCTTGGCGAGCTCCTTCTCCTCCTGGGTGGCCTTGTCCTCGTAGCAGAACCACCAGTCGAAGCACTTGTACTTCTGCAGCCTCTCCTTGGCCTCCTGCTCGGTGCTCGCCGGCGGCACTATCACGTTGTCGCCTATGATCTCGTTGTTGGGCCAGTTGGCGGGCAGGGCGCGGCCGTACTTGTCGGTGAGCTGTAGAGCCTCCACGAGGCGGAGTATCTCGTCAATATTCCTACCGACGTTGAGCGGGTAGTAGAGTATGGCCCTTATCACGCCCTTGTCATCGACCACGAAGACGGCGCGGACGGTCACCACGCCGCTCTCGGCGTGTATCATGCCGAGCTTCTTGGCGACCTCGCCCATGGGGTCTGCGATGATCGGGAAGGGTATCTCGACGCCCAGCTTCTCCTTAATCCACTCCTTCCACTTTATGTGGCTGA
>CAZIWH010000027.1:0-19982 GCA_964542985.1 uncultured Hyperthermus sp.
TCTCCTTTTACCTGCCCCTCCTCGCCCGCCGCTCCTGCTTAGCGCCTCCAAGGATCCTTGAAAGCCTCCTCTTAGGAACGGCGAAGACTGTGAGCGCTATGTGCTCCACGTACTCGTCATCAGGCATAGTCTTTTCAAGGCCTATTTTGACTGCGAGGGCCTGCTTGAAAGCCTCCTTCGTAATTCTCGACCTAACTATGCCGGCAGCTATGGCCTGGGCTAGCCGGAGTGCGATGTAGTACCTCGTGTACTTTCTGACGGTCTTCTCGTGCTCCGGGAAGACCTTAGGGAGTTTGTGGAGTAGCTCTATGAGCTTTTCCTCGTCCTCAAAGCCGAGGATAACCTTGGTTGACTCTACCCTAAGCAGGCGTGCCACGGTGTTGTCATCTATGTTTCCGCCCAGGAGAAAGAGTACAAGCCTTCTAGCGTCCTCTGGCGGCTTCTCTCGGATAATCTTTGCAGCCTCCTCTAGCGTCTCCTCGTAGCTAAAGACCTTGTTGAAGAGATCGGGGTTTTCCTCGTCCAGCATGAAAGCGTACTTGGCAAGCGTGAACAGTGTGGCCATCTCCTTGTCCCATATGTCAGGGGGCCACGCCTTTCCCCTTATTGGCTGCACAGCATGCCTCTTATACGTCTCCTCAAGTATCTTGACCGCCTCTTTTCGCTCAGTGGCGCCCTTATTCAGTATAGCGGATAATGCTTCCATTGCAGCCTCTATACGCTGCCTCTGTGTCTCCCTCGCCGCACGGGCGTCAAGCTCCCTTGTCAAGGCCTAGCACCCGCTCGGCGATCTTCTTCACAGCATAGGCAAGGCCCTCGGCCCTGCCATAAGCCCGGAGCCTCCCGTCGCCATACACTATCAATTTAACTTTAAACCCTTGAACCCTCACATAGAGTATCTGCTTCCTCCTCTTAGTCACCACCTTCTCGATCTCGAAGTCTCTCCACCTCTCCTTGCAGCGTCTAACGAAGCTGAGCAGCCTCCTTTCATCAAAGTAGACCCGCATAGTGGGCAGCCTCGCCTTTGCCCGAGCCTCGCCACAGCCCCAGAGGGGGAGGATAGCTCCCGCGTGGGGGCTCGGACCTGCGTAGGGTCGCTCAGCGGCCGCCCTCCGCTGTAGGAGGAAGAACCTCCCGTATAACGCCTAGCCCCATCAACTTCTCGATAGCAGTTTCGATAGAGTCCGGAATCAGCCATGTTGGCACAATGCAGATAGGGATACGGTAGCCCGTAGCTGCACCCGCAGCTTCAAGGACGGATAAAACCAGCCTCGCGGCTTCACGCGGCGCTTGTATGCAGAAGGGGTTAGGCTGCGCGGGTGCTACGGCTAGGAGGGGGCTGCCGGAGAAGCTCGTGAATACTAAGTAGCACTCGCCTGTGATGCAACGTGCGTGCACCACGAGCGCTCTCACATGTCCAAGCGATACTAGGACTCCACGGGCCATAGCTCAACCCGGCCTCCTTGCTCCTCCTTGCTTCTTGACACGCAAAGCCCTGGTGCAGCACAAGCTTTCATGTGTGCAGCGTCCACTGTTATCTTGAATGCAGTGCCCTCCCAGTCCTCAACAAGGAGGACAAAGCCGTCGAACTTAGCGAGTATGCATCCCTTGGGCTTGAGCCTGCGGTTATACGCCCTTAGCCTGACTTCCTCCCTCACCGTGCCCGATACGGGGTCAATATCTATACGGAACGCTTCAGGGTCTATGAGCAGGCCTTTGCTTAAGTAGACCCTTCTAAGAGTATACGTGACGACGCTAGGCTCAAGTACAACATAGTTATCAAACACTGTGACTGCCTCAAGCATCTTGCGTGCTAGGTAGAGTCCCTGCCTCGGATCTCTAGAGAATGGTGTATCGTCGGGCCCCCAGCTCCTCCTCCTCACAACGAACTCGTATATCAATGCAGCGGCCTCATAAGTTAACGCCGGCAGGCTTGCAGCAGAAACGGGAGTGGCGCCGCTGTATAGCCTCCGAACCATCCCCGTGTAGTCTATAACCAGGAGGTCAGGCGCTTCGAGGCTCCAAGCGGGTATCCCACGTGGATCAACAACGTAGACGCGGCCTTGAGGCTCCGGCAGCTTGTTCACGGTAACCCGTTCGGTGGCCACCGAGACTGGTACACGGGATTCCGAGAGGAGCTTCAGGGGAAGTTTGCTGCCCAGTCCCGAAATGTATAGCCTCCACCCTTCTGGGCCGATAGCAGTATAGAGGGTGCGCAGCAGCACAGCGGCGTCAAACAAGCTGGGCGGCGAGGCGACGAGGACATGAAGCTCGCCGGCATCGTGTTCTACCATCCCAAGAACCCCCAGAACCTCCTCGACGTAGCCTCGATAGCGGCAATCCGACGTGTACCCCTATATGTTGTGAAGAGGCCTGGCCAACTCTACGAGATTATGCAGCGGCCAGGGCTACACGTTGAGTGGCTCGAAGACATCGAGGAGCTTAGAGACCACGTACAGCCGGAAGACATGATCCTAGTCCTGGAGACCTATGGGCTACGCTATCTCCACGAGACTGACCTAGCCTCGGCGAAGCGACTATGGATAGTAGTCGGAGCCGAAGATTACGGCATTCCGCCGGATGAGGCTGCAAGACTCCCTGGGAGAAGGGTAGTCGCAAAGATACCCATAGCGGTCCAAGGCATGAGCTACAATGTGGTAGTAAGCCTTTCCATAGCTGTATACGAGGCTGAGAGGCAAGCGAGGAAAGCTAGAGAGGAAAGCCCTTGAACCTATGAGGCGCTATTATCTTGTAAACTTCGTCCTTAAGCGACTTATCGGTAGCGAACGCCCCCCGGACGGCGGCTATGACCGTCGGTGCAGGCGTCTTGACCCCCCTCATAGCCATGCAAAGATGGATGGCTTCAGTTACAACCATAACGTCGGGTGAACCTGTAGCCCTCATAACCTCCTCAGCGATTTGCATGGTCAACCTCTCTTGTATCTGCAGCCTCCTAGTATACTTGTGAACTATCCTCACAATCTTGCTCAAACCTATTACCTTGCCTCTGGGTAGATAAGCTACATGGGCAACTCCAAAGAAGGGAAGTATGTGATGCTCGCACAGGCTGTAGAACCTTATACCGCTCACAACTACGAGGTCACTGGCCTCAGTAAACCATGTATATTCGCCGTTAAGCTCATAGCCCTCTAGAAGCTCTTCAAACATCTCCGCTACGCGGCGTGGAGTCTCACGCAGCCCCTCTCGGTCTGGGTCCTCGCCTATAGCCTCCAGTATCATTCTGACAGCTCTCTCTATCCTCTCCTTGTCTATGGCCACGGCTTAGCACACCCCCGTGAAATGCAGCGTCCCTCCGCAGGAGAGGAATATTCGTCTATCCCGTTCCTCCCTCTGAGGAGACATAGGCGCCCCGCTCTGCTCTGGGTTTATTTTCTCGGCGAGCCTTCGGGGCTCTAACGCTTAAATCGTGGCATCCGGGTGCGTGTATTACCCGGTGAATGTAATGAGCATACATGAGACCGTGGGTCCCGGCAAAAAGGCGCCAGAAATGGTAAATGTTCTTATAGAGATACCCATGGGTAGCAACGTCAAGTACGAATACGATGAAGAGGCTGGAATTATCCGCGTGGACAGGTTCCTCTACACTTCAATGGTATACCCCTTCAACTATGGCTTCATACCCGGCACCCTTGAGGAGGACGGTGACCCAGTGGACGTGTTGGTCATAACTTCTCAGCCTGTCTTCCCGGGCACAGTGATAGAGGCTAGGCCTATAGGAGTCCTGGTTATGGAGGATGAAGAAGGCCCCGATAGCAAGATAATAGCAGTGCCTAAAGATAAGCTTGACCCCCAGTTCAAGAACATAAAGAGCGTGGAGGATTTACCCGATATACTAAGAGAGAAGATCAAGCACTTCTTTGAGCATTACAAGGAGCTCGAGCCAGGCAAGTGGGTCAAGGTACGTGAGTGGTTGGGTCCTGAGAAGGCTAAGGAACAGATAGCCAAGGCTATTGAAAGGTACCGTGCTAGCAAGAAGTAGAGGCGTAGCTTCAGAGCCGCCCCCGCGCTCCCCCGCGTCCACGACTCTTGATTTTTAACCCTGCAAGGAGGGCGGCGGCTCAAGAACACATAGGGGCCGCCCTAGGCGTGAGGTGCAGGCATGCCTTGAAGATTACACCATCATGCACGGCATGCATAATTCTTAAAAGGTCGGTTGAGCTAGAGCAGATGTACAGCGATGAGAACAACCAGGAGCGTCTCTCGGTACTTCGCGAGCTTCTTGAAGCAATGGGTCTCTACATAGGCCCCGACATAGAGGTAGCCGAGTTGGCAACAGTATCGTTTCGCCGTATGAAGACTCTGAGTCCGCACGTAGTGAAGTTCTATGAAACACTCATAGATACCGTGGGTAGACAAGCGCGCCGCAGGGCTGAGAGGATAGCGGAGATAGTCTCTGGGAAGAAACCGGAGGAAGCATTACCTACTCTCCTAAGGGCTGCGGCCCTTGCAAGCGGATACAAGCCTCTACCTGTCCATTGGAGATTGCTTGAGGAACCTCCTCTTGAGGTTGAACTCGCAAGTGTACGCCTTGGCATAGACCATACAGAGAATGCCGTAGAGTATCTAAAGAGGATAGGCAGGGAAGGCGGGACAGTCTATTACGTGTTTGCAACAGTCTATGAACTCCCCTACGATATTAATGTAGTCAGCAAACTCAGAGAGGAGTTTGGCATAAAGATTGTTGGTGTTGTACGCAGCGAGCGCTACGAGGACTATGTAACTCTCAGAGACTTAGATAACATGGGCTATACTGATAGTCTTGACGATATAGTGGAGATAGACGGTGATCAAGCGGTGCCTATGGCCGAGGAGTCGCAACATGTAATAGAATTGCTTAACGATGCTAGCTTGGTAGTGGTCAAAAATGATATACCAACACTATACTTCAAAAACAATCCGTTAAGGGTTCCGATACTGTACTTGTTCACAGCTTATTGTCCAGTACTTGCAAAAGCTTTCAATGTGCATGAGGGAAGCGTGAATATAGTACTTGAGAACGTGCACCTCTAGTGTATACTTCGTTAACACTTCGCAGGATAATGCCCCGCCGACCCCAAGGGGGGAGCCGGGAGAGCCTCGGCTAGGATAGGACTTCCGCACTCCTCTCGGCTCTCCCGTGGAGGTCGGCCGGGGTTCTCTCGCTCATACAGCCCTCCCGGCCCCTCGGGGTCGGCGGGTCGTTCCCTAGTCTTTTTGTTCAACGTGTTTCGGTGTTCCTCTATAATGCTGTAGCTCTATATCCCCGGCCCGGGTCTGTGATGCGCGGAGACCGGGAGGGGTTAGATGAAAGAGAGCTTAGACTCCTCTCACGGATTCGCGGCTACGATCCAGTACGGCTGGCTAGGCTTGTTGAGGAGCATGTAACGAGAGGCGATGAGCGAAAATATTTCCGTTTTCGCTGGAGTCGCTTCTATGGCGGCAGCGCTGTTGGCGATGTTGTTGGCTGTAATTTACGCTGTGTATTCTGTTGGACTGGACGCGCTAGGGACGACTTGAGACTCGGCTTCTTCGTCTCGTCTAGGGAGGCTGCCCGTAGGCTCATCTCACTTTCCCGCGGCCGTGGACGTGTGGTTAGGCTTTCGGCCGGCGAGCCTACCATAGGGTGGCATCACTTGCTTGGTCTTCTTGAGAGGCTCAGAGGTAGTGGTCGCCTCTTCGTCCTTGAGACGAACGGCGTGCTTATCGGCCACGAGGCGTCAAGAGCGGCGGAGCTGGCCGAATACGGAGACTTAGTTCATGTGAGGCTCTCTTTGAAGGCTTGTAGCCCTCGTTGGTTCAAGCTGCTTACAGGTGCCTCTGAGAGGGGGTTTGAATTGCAGCTCGCGGCCGCCGAGGCTTTGGCTAAGAGCGGAGTGTCCTTCCATGTCTCAGTGTTCGCTGCCTTCGGGACAAGAGAGTGTTGGAGCCGGCTCCTCTCGGAACTCTCTGCACGTGTCGGCCCGGGCATAGTTGAGAATATTGAGGTTGAACCCCTGGTGCTCTACCCCCCGGCTCGACGACGCCTAAGGATCCTAGGGCTTAGGCCTACAAACCCTAGCCTCGTCTACGAGCCTGGGCGGTGAAACAAGGCCTTGGAGCGCGCCGAGATAGTCTTAGGCGATGTACGGGTAGTGCTCATAACTGAGGGCTCTTGTGACCTAGAACATGTGGCGCCGCTCCTTCTTTGGTGCCTCTCTAAGGCGCTTCCGGGCTCGGCTGCTGGGCTTGCGAGGAATATGCTGCTGGATCTCTATGCGCTAGCCTCTGGGATGGGTGCGGACTATATCTCGGGGCGGGCTGGCGTACCTGTCCCAAGGGAGTGTACTGCCTCGGCCAGCGAGGGCCACGGGATGGTTCGCTGTCCCAGCTGTGCAGCTTGGTGCCTACGTACTTAGAGCTGCTCAGCAACGAGCCTTCTACATTTGCCCCTCTTCCTAGAGGGCTTCTGCAGTGCGTAACCTCATCACCGCCTAGCAATCTGGTTTTCATAGCCTTTTATCTTTTGGTGAGGGAGCGGTCGGTGCTGCGCGGGTCTTCACTGCCCTCAGAGGGCTCTGACCTTTCGAGCCTCCTCATGCCGCCGTGGTTTGATAGCCGGGGTGGGGGTTAATGGGGACAGCCGCTATTAACATATGTTTACCATATTTTTCTTCTAGGTTGCGATACTCCATAAATTCATTGCTCATCGGTATTGCCCAGGTAATACTGGCGTAGCACGATGAAGGGCTTCATGATCATCCTTGGAACCCCCTTATACGCCATCCCGCGCCCATGGCTTAAGCTCAAGTTCCACGGCGTCATGGTCAATGCTTATGAGATTATATCCATGGGGCGTTGGAGGGAACTCCGGGGCCGCGGGCTCCGGAAGACTCTCGGCATCGACGACGACATGGAGCTCTGGATAGACAGTGGCGGCTACCAGTTCCTCCGCAGAGGGATAGAGATCAGCGTGGATAAGCTGGCAAGGCTCTACAAGGAAATAGACGCCGATTACTATGTTAGCCTCGACTACCCTCCGGGGCCTCGCGATGCCCCGGAGCTGCGCTCGCTCAAGATAGCTAAAACAGTCTCAAGCTTCATCTCCCTTAGGAGCAAGCTTCGCCCGCTGGCCGAGCAGGGCAGGCTTGTGCCGGTGTTTCACCTATCCACGGGCGAGACGCTTAGGCTGCAGCTAGCCGAGTATGAGCCTAATGCAGACACGGCTGCGATAGGGGGGCTGATACCACACATTATGCAGAAGTCGGGGAAGGGGTCCAGAAGGAAGGCGATACTCTTCATGATGATCGTCCGTAAGCTCTGGCGTGGCCGCCTACATGCCATGGGGCTGGCCTCGGCTGCCATGATACCGCTCCTCCGCTACATAGGTATAGAGAGCGGTGACACGCAGACGTGGCGCCACAAGGCAGCCTATGGAAAGATAATAGTCCCAGGTATAGGGGAGAGGCATGTTAGTAGGAAGAGGGTACGATTCGGCCCGGCGGTGTTCAAGAGCGAGAAGGAAATAGAGATACTCAGAACATACCTTGAAGAAGCGAGGACAAGACTGGGCGTAGACTTTACAGACTTGGTTGAGAGCTTTGAGGCACGTGCCCTCTTCAACTCCATGGTTATACTTGATGTGGCTTCGAATAACCATGGCTACCTCGGCATAAGCCATGCCTTCAAGAAGCTCTATGAGAGTATAGAGCTTCTACGTGCCAGGCCCGTAGAAGAGCTTGAGGCAAAGCTCGACGAGCTGCTAGCACTGCAGCCTGTGGAGGAGACGCCAATGGTGCGTGGCACGGTGAGCCTTCCGGCGGAGCCCAGCGCGGCGACGGGTGTTGCAGCGGGTGTGACGGCAGAGTAACGTTAGCGAGAACAAGCTTCGGTTATCCTTTCAGCCTCGTTAAAGAGCCTCCCTTTGCTCCCGGCCTCTACGCCCGGGTAGACGGCGTCGTGGCTCGTGGCTGCGACAAGGTAGTGGCGCTAATAGGTGCGCCTAACGTAGGCAAGACGACGCTCTTCAACGCGATAACAGGGTCTAGTGAGCTTGTAGCGAACTGGCCAGGCGCTACGGTTGACGTGAAGATGGCTAGGGTCGGAATCGATGGTCTGAACTTATGTATCGTGGATTTGCCGGGAACCTATAGCGTGGACGGTGCGGGTCCGGAGGAGCGCGTAACTAGAGACTTCATTCTCAATGAGAAGGTTGACGCAGTAATAGTGCTTGTAGACTCGACGAACATAGAGCGAGGACTATTCCTGGCTATAGATGTAATGGAACTCTTTGACAAAGTTGTTGTAGTGTTAACGAAGATAGACGAGGCAGAGGCCCGTGGGTACAAAATAGACGTGAAGGAATTAGAGAAGGAGTTGGGAGTGCCTGTGATCGCGGTCAGCGCGCTGAAGGGCAGAGGAATTCGTGAACTCATAGAGACGGTAGCCAAGGTAGCCCTTGGAGAGGTTAAGCCGAGGCCTAGGCTTGGGGTTGTAGTGGCCCCGGAGGCGGCGGAGAGCCACAAAAAGGTTACAAGAATACTTGAGGGTAGAGGTGTCAGTCCCCGGCTCGCGGCGTGGCTTGCTGCACGTTTACTTGAGGGTAGTGAGTGGGCTTGGCAGCTGGCCGGCCGCCTCCTTGGTGACGTAGAGGAGGTTAGAGCTATTGTTGAAGAGGAAAGTCGTAGGTTAAGGGAGGCAGGCCTTGATCCGGTCGTTGCGTTTGCTTCCGAGAAGTATAGGATAGCTTCCGAGATAGCATCTAGGTGCATCAAGGGTGGCCGGGCGGAGCTTGTGGAGCTGAGCCGCTGGGACCGCGTCTTCCTTCATCCGGTTCTCGGCCCCATAGCTAGCCTCGGCTTCATGTTTCTGGTCTTCCTGGCTACGTATGTTATAACCACGGGCTCTCCTCTCGATATCATACTTGACGCTCTTGGCTTCCATACTGCGGCCAGGTTGCTCGAGAGCTACAATCTTATGGAGTTAGTGGCACATCTAATGGACGCTATAGCGTCTGCTGTTGAGCATGCTATCCCGAACCCGGTACTGGCCAGGTTGGTGGGCGAGGGTGTGCTCTCTTCGAGCTATGGTTTGGGCTTAGTGCTAACCTTCATGCCTCTAGTAGTGGTGCTCATGGCTATTATAGGTGCTCTCGAGGACTCCGGACTTGTACCGAGGATAGCTGCAGGCATAGACAGGTTCTTCAGACTCTTCGGTGTCAGCGGAAAGGCTGTCTTCCCGGCTATGATAAGCCTTGGCTGTAACGTGCCTGGAGTCCTTGCGGCAAGAGTGATAGACAACCCTGCTGAGCGCCATGCGGTAATATTCGCGGTGCCGCTGATACCCTGCATGGCGCGGTTCACGGTTCTCCTGGCTTTCGCTGAGGTTTACTTCGGCGGTGGGCTGCGCGGGGCGGTGGCAGTCTTCTTCGTATACATAGTGGCTGTGACGGCGTTTCTGTTTACCCTGCGGCTTGCCTCTAGAAGATTTGGAGCTGAGCCAGAGGAGATTGTGCTGGAGCTGCCGCCGGTGAAGAGGCCCAGCATCAAAGTGGTGTGGTGGCTAACATGGGATAAGATAAAGCACTTTTTGTTCAGAGCCGGTACAGTGATAGTGGCTTTCAGCATCATACTATGGGTTCTAGCAAATTTCGGCCCCGGAGGCTACCTAGGCCCCGCGGCGGTGACGGAGAAGAGCTACGCTGTGGACATGGGCAAGATACTGGCCCCATACGCTGAAGCAGTGTTCGGCGTGAACGAGACGATTGCATGGAGGATAGGTTTCGGCCTCCTGGGGGGCTTCGTGGCGAAGGAAGTGTTTCTCGATGCGCTCGCGGCAGTAGCCCCAGGTTCCGGAGGCCTTGAAGCCTATCATCTAAACCCTGCTCAAGCTCTCTCTATTATGATAGCGGTGACCCTCTACGTGCCTTGTGTGGCCACCCTGGCGACGATGTATGCCGAGACGAGAAGGCTTAAGCTGGTTGCGGCGGCGCTGCTCTACGACTTCATCGCGGCGAGCGTTGCAGCGCTGGCTGTGAGGCTATTAGCTACGCTACTATGACGCGGTTCCCGCCCCTTCTCTTGGCCTCCCTCAGTAGCCTCGCGGCAAGGCGCCTAGCTGGGGTCGCAGTGTAGGCAGCTCTCCGGTCGACTCTTCTCTGGGGAAGCCCCACCGCACCCTTAACAGCCACAATGGTTACGCCGATCCCGAGCTCGTTCATTATTCTCCGTATCTCCTCCAGATCTTCTCTGAGCTCCTCTGGCTCAACCATGGGGAATTCTATGACAGCCTCTTCGGTTCCCCTCTCCCAGTCAAGGCCGTAGACTATGTGGCCTCTCCATTTCCTGGCAAGTTGTTCAACTAGGCTGCTGAGAAGCCCGGTTGCTGGGTTGGGCCGGTAGCGGCTCCAGCCCCGCTCCTCTACGACCTCTTCGAAAGAGTCGAGGTCGATAACCACTACGGTGCCCTCCACTAGTCCATGGGAGGTCTCCACACGCCTAGGTCTAGGCACGGTTGTACCACCACGCTACGTTAACGTCATGCTAAAATCGTTCTCCTCCGCCTACTAGACTAAGTGGAGGTAAGGGCTCTTGTCAGTAACGGATTCCAGGCTCCTCCTCGTAGAGGAGGAGAAGGTTCTCAAGCGCGCCATAGACCTCCTGGGCCTAGGACCCGACGTCTACGACGCCCTCCGCTACCCTGAACGCGTAATCCAGGTCAAGATACCTGTCCGCATGGACGATGGCTCAGTCAAGGTGTTCATTGGATGGAGGAGCCAGCACAACAGCGCCTTAGGCCCCTATAAGGGCGGCATAAGATTCCACCCCGCTGTAACCATGGAGGAGGTTGAGGCCCTTAGCATGATGATGACCTGGAAGAATGCCCTTGCCGGCCTACCCTATGGCGGTGGCAAGGGCGGCGTACGTGTAGACCCCCACGCCCTGTCCCCTAGGGAGCTGGAGCAGCTCTCCAGGGGCTATATAAGGGGTCTTTACAAGTACATTGGTCCCGACCATGATATACCAGCACCTGACGTCTACACAAACCCCCAGATAATGGCATGGATGATGGACGAGTACTACAGGCTAACCGGCATACACCACTTCGGGGTCATAACGGGCAAGCCGAAGATACTTGGAGGCCTTGAGGCTAGGATAATAGCCACGGGCTTCGGCACAGCGGTGGCGGCGCGCGAGGTTGCTAAGAAGCTCTGGGGCAGCATCGAGGGCCGCACTGTCGCGGTGCAGGGCTACGGGAATGCCGGCTATTACGCAGCTAAGTTCCTTCACGAGATGGGTGCGGTAATAGTAGCTGTGAGCGACAGCAAAGGTGGTATCTATAGCAGCAAAGGCCTAGATCCCGACGAGGTGAAGCAGGTCAAGAACAAGACTGGCTCCGTGATATTCTACGCGAAAGCCGAGAAGAGGATAACCAACAAGGAGCTACTGGAGCTACCCGTAGACATACTTGTCCCAGCGGCAATAGAGAACGTGATAACAGAAGAGAACGCGCCCAGGATAAAAGCCAAGGTCATAGTGGAGGCCGCCAACGGTCCGACTACCGCGGAGGCTGACGAGATACTGGTAAAGAAGGGGATCGTAGTGGTGCCGGACATACTTGCGAACGCCGGCGGCGTGATAATGAGCCATATAGAGTGGATGAACAACCGAATGGGTGGCTTCATAACAGAGGAGCAGGCTAGGAGGATGCTGGAGGAGAAGATGAGCCACAATACAGTGACACTATGGGAGTACTGGTACAAGAAGCTAGAGCCGGAGAAGCACTCGATGCGGGACGCAGCCTACGCTCTCGCAGTAACAAGGGTAGTAGAGGCCATGAAGCTCCGTGGCCTCCTCTAACTAAACCCCGGCCTCCTTTTCTTAATCACCTCCTTGTTCACAAGATTAGGTGGAATTTCGCCCCTCTTGAACGCCAATAGGTTGTCCAGCACTGCGCACGTCATGGCCTCGCGTGCTTCACGGGTAGCGCTTCCTATGTGTGGTGCGAGCACCACGTTCTCCAGCCTCGTCAGCGGGTGGCCAGGGGGTAGGGGTTCTTCGTGAAACACGTCAAGGCCCGCAGCGGCTATCCAGCCCTCTCTGAGAGCCTTGACCAGGGCATCAGTGTCTATGACGGCGCCCCTGGCAGTATTAACAAGTATAGCTGTCGGCTTCATGAGCCGCAGCTCGCGCTCACCTATCATTCTCCTCGTCTCCGGAGTCAACGGTACATGTATGCTCACGACATCGGACTCTTTTAGGAGAGTGTCTAGGTCAGCGTACCTGGCCCCTATCTCCTCCTCAACCTCCCTTGGGGCACGGTGGCGGCTATAGTACAGTACCTTCATGCCGAAACCCTTTGCCCCTATCCTGGCCACGGCGCGGCCTATCCTGCCGAACCCTATGATGCCGAGTGTTTTGCCCCGCAGTTCTAGGCCTAGTAGCAGCTCCGGGTGCCAACCCGTGCCGCTCCCATACCACTCTCCACTTCTCACATAGCGGTCCGCCTTCACGATATGCCTAGCGGCGGCCAGTATGAGGGCCCATGTGAGTTCAGCTGTAGCCTCGGTAAGCACATTAGGCGTATTCGTCACGTAAACCCCATGCTTAGTCGCGCATTCAATGTCTATATTATCGTAGCCTACAGCGTATTGCGAGATAATCCTCGTACCATGCTCCGCGGCCCTCGAGATAAAGCCGCAGTCAATCCTATCGGTGAGCAGCGTCACGAAGCCATCAAAGCCCTCCGCGGCCTTCTCCAGCAAGACCTCGTAAGGCGGGTGCCTCCACTCCGGCCAGACCTCGGCATCAAACTCCTCTAGGAGCCTCTTGAAGCAGGGTCCAGGCAGCCTCCGGGTGACGAAGAGGCGAGGTCCCATAGTTGACAACCCTCCAGGCCCTCTACAGGGAGGCGCTGCGGGCAAAAGTGTGGCTAGTCGTCACCCGAGCAGCCGTATCCAGCCGCCGTGGTCGGGCACGAGTACTCTCATGCCACAGTGCTCCTCCAGCACACCTTCCGCCTCGATAAGGGTGTGGCTCGGTAGTTCGGTGTAGCGGAGCCTGAAGCTCATCAAGAGCCTGGCTTTGCTGGTGCCACAGAGAGTATAGACTGCGGGGGTGGTGTAACCTATGCCCCCGCAGAGCTGGGCCCTTACCCTGGCGCGGCCTAGCACCCTAGCCCTGTAGCAGCGGGCTGGCTCCTCGCATGCTACAAGCCTTACATTGTACTCCACGCCTTCGATGTAGCCGAAGAGAACTCTAGAGCTGGAGAGCTTCTCCCCGAGTTCGGCGTCGTTGTTGCTCCAGCCATGGCCTATGCCGGTGAAAGGCGTTGTGACGCCGAGCCTCCGTAGCTCCTGGAGAACCTTGTAGGCCTCGTGAACGGCGCTGCCGTAGACAACGACATCCACGTCGCCGGCGCCCCGCGTGTCATAGACTAGGCCTCCGGTGACGCCTACCACGTCGTTGCTTACAGCTGCTTCAAGGTACTCTAGTAGAAGCTGTGCGGCCCGGCAGACGCGGGTTTCACAGCCGCGTAACCGCCGCTTAGCTTCAACCGGGTTCAGGAGCCTAGCTCGATGCGGGTTCAGGAGGAGCCTCCGGCCGCCCAGGCATGGATCCTCGGCTACGACTAGGGCGGGATCCCCGTGGACGTGCACGGAGTGGCTCCAGGTCTTTACGCCTTTCACGAGCCTGGGCACGTAGTAGAGGAGGGGGAGGGGCTGAAAGCAGCCTTTAACAAACCCAACGGTCTTCTCTGTGAACGCGATCCAGCCCTCAATGGGACCCCGTGGTGTCAAGGCTGGATGCGGACGCAAGCGGCTGCGGTGCGCCTGGCACAGACCAGGGCAGCTTCGGCGCTCTTCCTGACCGCGTTGGATACGTGGCGGAGGATGTAGAGTATCTGCGGCAGCTCCTCGATTATCGTTTCCCTCCTAGCTGTGTCGAACTCCTTGCAGTAGCTCCACTTGCACATCCTGACCCTAGTGCCCTCCACCGTCAAGCGTACGGCGTCGCGATGGAAGAAGAGCCTACCGGGCTCCACGCGGATAACGGTCTCCGGCTTGATGCGCACAAGCATGGTGGAGCCATCGCTCTCTAAGAGCCTCCATGTGGTGCATATAGTGGATACCTTGCCCTCCTCGGCTCCGGCCACCTCGGCTATGCACTTAAGCCTCCTTATGGCGAGCGCTATCTCGTCCAGAAGTTCGCTAACAGTATAGATTATGTTATTAGCCTTGTTCTCGGCCAGAGACTCCGCCGGCCTTACAACCTCGCGCATCCTGGTAGCCAGCGACTCGACGCCGCGCGCCGCAGCTTCAAGGCCCTCCAGCGCCACAGCGCATCCCCGCAGCCGCGCAGCCCCCGAAGCCAACGCTTTATAGCTACCGTGCACACGGGTCGGAGAACCCCCTCCTTAACGCAATAGAGAGGCTAGCCTCCCGGAAGCCATGGGAGATCGCAAAGCCGGGGGCAGGGGCTTGAAGCTAACACTGGTGCCGGGCATCGGAGAAAAGCTCGCCACGCAGCTTGTAACCTACTTCGGCTCCGAAGAGGCAGCGCTGAGGGCCCTCCTTGACGCAGAGCTTGGCCCGGTTGCTGAGGCGGTCGGCTCCGAGAGGAGGGCTTTAAGGATAATTAGGGCAGCCAGACTGGCGGCTGCAGGTTGCAGCGGGGACGCATCAGCGACGAACGATGCAAGGATGATAGCAACATCGTCAATAAGCTATGTAGCCTCATTTACGTCGAGCCGGCCCGGCGGGGCCTGGATAGCCACGCTCGCGCCCCATCCCTCGGGCTGCGCAGAGGCTGCAAGTGAGAGGCTACAGCGGCTCCTAGGCCTAGCCGCGAGGGCCCAGGCAGCGAGCCCCGGGGAGAGGAAGAGAGCCCGCAGCGTCCTAGAGCAGCTGGATTGGCTCCGTCCATGTAGAGCCCAGGCCTCTGTGACGCTAATCATCGAACTCGAGGAGGCCCGGGCAGCGAGGAGAGATCTCGAGAAGCTCAAGAAGCTCATCCCGGGTCTCAAAGTAGAAACCGTGACCGACCTTGAGAGGAGGATGGCTGAAGGCTACACAGAGGACACGGTGTTCTACGACCCACATGGTGTGCTGGTAGAGGCCCCCGTAGCTAGGAAGCTCACTCTGGAGGAGGTGGCGCCACGCATCATACTTGAATGCGCGGCCCAGCGTTCCGGGCCGGCCAGGCTCCTCCTCGAGCTAGCCCGCGCTGCTCCAAGCCTCCTACACAGCCTCTACCCAAGCGAGGCTGAGAAACTCCTCCCTAAAACTAGGAGGCTAGTAGATACTGTAAACGCGTACCTCGAGGGCAGGCTCGGCGAGCCATACGAGAGGCTAAAGAAGATCCTCGATAACCTCGACGCCGTTGTAACCGACATCGAGGTCTGGATAAACGAGGAGGCGAAAAAGAGACTAGAGCGCCTCGAACTAAGGCTCACGGCAGCCGAGTTGTTGCGGATGATAGACGAGATAGCACTAGGCACAGTCCCCGTGCCGCCACCGGTAGCAGGGCTTTTCGAGGAACTGGCCCTGGAGGCGGAGAACAGGCTAGCAGAGCAGCTAGGCCTCACAGCGGAGGAAGCGGCAGCGCTTGCCGGCGTAGTGGAGCCCTCCCCGAGGCTACCGCTACAGCTAGACCGCTCCAAGATAGAGGCCCTCCGCCAGGTGCTCACCAGGAGAGCAGCGGCAGCGGCACATGAGGCGATGAAGCCCCTAGCCCGCATAGCCCTTGAGGCGATGGAGTCGACCGAGAAGGCCTACAGAATCCTAAAGACCATCGACGTAGTACTGGCGCTTGCAGAGTATGCCGCTAAAACCGGCGGAGCAGCTACCGAGCTGACACACAGCTATCTAGGCGTAGGAATCGTGAACGGCCAAGAACTAGACCTGCTACGCTCACGTGTGCCCGTGCAGCCCGTGAGCTACGTCGTGGGCTGCACCCCCTACAAGCCAGAGGGGACGAGCTGTGAGAACATAGTACTCCTCACCGGCGCCAACAGTGGAGGCAAGACAACGCTCCTCAAACTCCTCGCCGAGACAGCGACCCTTGCACAGGCAGGGCTCCCAGCGCCGGCAGAGAAGGCGTGGGTCGGAGGCTTCGACGAGATCCACTTCATCTCAAAGCCCACCGGCATGCTCAGCGCGGGGGCGCTGGAGACGCTCCTAAAGAAACTGGCGTCAGTAGTAGAGGAGCCGCATAAAAGGAGGCTCGTCCTCATAGACGAGCTTGAGGCAGTCACAGAGGCCAGCGCGGCAGCAAAAATCCTCAGCGTCTTCATAGAGGAGCTATCCCGCTCCAAGAACACAGTAGCGGTAATAGTGACTCACATGGCCGAACAAGTGCTCCAAAGCCTCAGCCCCGAGGCGGCGAAGACCGTCAGGATAGACGGGATAGAGGCACGGGGCCTCGACGAGAACTACAACCTCATAGTAGACCGCACGCCGCGCTACCGTTACTTGGCCCGCTCTACCCCGGAGCTAGTAGTCACGAAGCTCCTAAAGACTACTAGAAACAGCCGCGAGAGAAGGTTCTACGAGAAGCTACTCAGTCGGATGAAGTAAGGCCCTCGCCGAAATACGCGCCGCGGTAGAGAGATGCAGCAGGAAGCGACAACGGGAGGAACACCATCTGCGCAACCCTCGCTCCCCGCTCAATCTTCACACCCGCAGGGTTGTGGACGACCAGCAGCGCAGCACCCCGCCCACTGTACCCGGGGTCCCAGACAGCACAGTGAAGCGCAGCCCCCATCCGGAGCAGGCTGCTCCGGGGAAAACAGAGCCCGAGGAAGCCGGGCGGCACCCGGACCTCGTCGAGGAACCTCACCCGGTAGGCGCCAGGCCCCAGCAGCCACCACCCTTCTCGCGGCTCCAGTCGCCGCCCCCGGGGAACCACGCGGTCGCAGCGCCCGAGGATCCCGGTGTCGTCGAAAGCCTCTATCGAGGCGACGCGCAGGTCCACTCCTGCGGGCTGAACCTGCTCTGCCTCCTCGAGTCCAACAAACCAGCTTGCAAGGTAGCCTGGAAGCGCCACGGTGGAAACACCCTACACGCTAAGCTACGCTAACGCAGATCCATCCTTCCTCCGGCTTCTTAATACCTGCTCCACCTCTTCCAAGGGCCCGGCCCCCAGAGGGCTCGGCGCCCGATAGAAACATTGTGCATGACTGCGCGGGAGACGGAGGGGCATCGGAAGTGCCCTTCGGAGTCTGCGTCGAGACATGGGTTTCTGTAGCGCTCTTCATAGACTCGGTTCCCAGCGAGTATGGTAGGCTGCACGGCCACGACTACAAGATACGGGTCTGCGTAGAGGGTGAGCCGCGCAGCGGGCTTGTGCTTGACCACTACTTGCTCCTCCGTGTGCTCCGCAGCTGCCTAGAGCGCGTGGATCACCATAACCTCAACGAGGTCCTGGACACAAGGAACGCGACAGCAGAGGCCCTCGTCTCATACATACACCGCTGCCTCTCCCCCAGGCTTCCCGTCAGTGTAGCGCTCGTCTACGTTGAGGCATGTACAGCTACCGGCATGTGCAGCTACTACCGTGAAGAACCCACCCGGGAACCGGTAATTAGGGAGAAGCTGTCCCAGCCTCCGTGCACAGGCGGGTAGAGGTGAAGGAGAGGCCCAGAGTGCGTATAGAGAGGCTGCCCGTAGGGGTGCCTGGCTTCGACAAGCTGATCCAGGGTGGCATACCCCGGGGCTTCTTCGTGGCTGTGGTGGGCGAGCCGGGCACGGGGAAGACTATATTCTCAATACATTTTGTCGCCGAGGGCATAAGGAGGAGTGACAAGAACATCTATGTGACGACAGAGGAGTCCAAGGACAGTATAATAAAGCAGGCAGCGATGTTTGGCTTTGACTTCGAGAAGGCCATCGAGGAGAAGAAGCTAGTCATAATAGATGCCTTGATGGGTGTGCGGGATGACCCTTGGAGCATAACCGAACTCACGGTAGAGAACCTGGTCAACAAGATAATTGAGGCCAAACGCTACCTAGGCTACGGCAGAGCTAGGCTAGTAGTGGACTCTATGTCGGCCTTCTGGTTAGACAAGCCGGCTATGGCCAGGAAGTACAGCTACTATGTGAAGCGGATACTCTACCGCTGGGATTTCACAGCCCTCCTCATAAGCCAATACGCCGTGACAACAAGCCTAGGCTTCGGCTTCGGAATAGAGCACGTGGCGGACGGCATCATAAGGTTTAGGAAGTCCGTGATAAGGGGCGAGCTGCGCCGCTACGTGATAATAGAGAAGATGAGACAGACAGAGCACAGCCTAAGGATGCACGAGATAGAGATAAAGGACGGTGTCGGGATGAGAGTTCTCGCCCCCACCCCCTACAGGAAGGAGGACTCAGCGCTCCCTGCCTCAGTCATGGCACGTATGATAGCATCCGAGCTACAGAAGATACTAGAAGTGCCGGGCCCCGACGAGCCTGAGGAAACCTAGCCAAAGGTGCAGGGGGGCCTTGAGGCGCACAAGCTACTACATACGCTGGGGGGGTTCGCGGGCCCTAGAGCTACAGGTTTCGGGCGACGTCCTAACAGTCCGGGGGGCCAACTTCGAGATAACATTTGAGCCTAGAAGCGTAATAGTAGAAGCAAAATACAGCTACAAGAAGGAGGTCGAGGACACGAACCGAAAGACACTGATAATCGGCTTTGCCGAGTCTCTCCAGCCGCTAGAGGCGCCCAGGGTGGACATACTGGGGCGCAACTACCTAGGCAACTTCGAGGTAATACACACCGACCTCGGCTTCGAAAAATACCTCACAGTAATAACGCCCGCGAGCCACGTTTACGACTACGCGGTGCTTACAAACCACGAGCTACTGCTGCACATGAAGCCTAGAAGGAAGATATACTTCGAGGAAGAGCCCTATGACAAGATAATAATCTATCTAGTTTGACTGTGAATCAGCCCTCCCTGACAGGCACAGCCCCGGGAGAGTAATACCCCCGACATGTGTGGTGCGACCGCTTACCTCCATGAATCGGTATCGCTGTGTTCTACACACAAGGCTTAGCCTCAAGGAGAAGTCGCATGAGGTAATACAGCCCACTCCGGGGGTACCTGCTATTCGCCTCTCCCCGCAGATACAATAGTATCCCGGGGGTGCTGACAGTAATGCAGATGAGTAGCGACAGACGGCAGTTGGAGCTGATACGGGAGAGCCTCTACAGGCCGGAGGCTGAGGAGGAGGCGAAGCAGCTGCTGCTCACAGAGATATACAGGATGGTCGTCAGGGCCTACAAGCCGGTGGCGCCTAACGGTGGCCGTCTGGCGGAGCTGCCGGAGTGTGTCCGGGAGGCTGCTGAGGGTATCAAAGAGCCCTGCGGGGACGACCTCGGCTTCACCTATAACGCTATTCGTGTGCTGATGGCCAGGTACATGACCCGGAACGAGTACGGCGTCCCCATGGAGACCCCGGCTATGGTTATGAGGAGGGTTGCGCTGGGGTTCGGGGGCCGCGCCGACCCGGAGAAGCTGTACAGGCTGCTGGTGGGCCGCCGCTTCATGTTCAACAGCCCCACGTTGTTCAACATGTATGCCGACGGTGCTAAGGGGACTCTTTCTGCCTGCTACGTGACCCCGATATACGACGACATGAAGGCGATAATGGATGCCGCCACTGTACAGGCCCTGACGTTCAAGTACGGTGGGGGCCAGGGCTTCAGCTTCAGCGAGCTGAGGCCCCGCTGGGACATAGTCAGGGGCACCAGCGGCTACGCCTCCGGGCCCCTCAGCTTCATACGCATCTACGACACCGTGACGGAGATGGTTAAGCAGGGCGGGAAGCGCCGCGGAGCCAACATGGGTATAATGCATGCCTGGCACCCGGACATCTACAACCCATGGTTCAACCCCTGGCACGCCCTACGCAACATACTGCCGCCGCAGCTCCAGGCGCTGATAGACCGTACAAAGGCCCTCATAGAGTACCTTGAGGAGGAGGGCTACGAGATAGACCCCGCCTACAAGGAGATGGTGCT
>CAZIWH010000028.1:0-19973 GCA_964542985.1 uncultured Hyperthermus sp.
GGACCCGCTGGCGTAGGCCTGCGTGGGTTCAAATCCCACCCCCCGCACCACAAACCTTCTAATTCCTTCTAGATTCCATGACGGCTCGTCACAACTACGAGCCTATTGCCCGACGATTCGATTGTGTCTCCGCCAATTACTCTATGGATTCTTTGCCTCGTTCTAACCCGGCCGCTATGAGCCATCTCATTGTTTTTGATTCCTCTTTTGGAGTGTGTTTTGGGTTGGGGTGCGATTCTGCACTTTTAGTTTCGCTTTACTCTCCCTCTATGTACAGAGTGTTCAGAATTGTATAAGTAGCCGACAAGGTAACACCATACAACTGGGGAGGGGCGAGGGGACTATTCATGCAGAGGATCGTGACGTTCAAGATATCGCAGGAGCTGCTGGAGATGCTTGACCTCTATGCGCGGGAGAAGGGAATGTCTAGGAGCGAGGCTATAAGGGAAGCTATTAAGATGCTGCTGACGAGCTCCGGCATGAAGCTGCCCACGAGCCGCGTCACGGTCCCTGACACACGGGCTCAAGTGTTTGAGATAATAGTCTAAGGAGGCGAGAGCCTTCTTCTCATCCTTGAGAGCCTTAAAAACGCGTCACCGCGTAAGGGTTCTTCTCTTTTCCCCTACCCTGGTGTCGTGGTCAATCTCTTACCGTCTCGAGGAGTGATATAACGTTCCATATCAGTGTTCTAGCATAGACGGGCATGTTTGGATCCTGGCTTATCTCGTCGAGGATGCTTATTGCGTTTGCCGCGCGGACGCCTGGGCTTAGGGATTCGTCACGCAGCTGCTTTATGGCCTCGGTGGCTGCCCTCCTTATATTTCTGGGTACGGCTGTGTCGTTTACTATGCGCATTAGCATGTGTATTGCCTGCCTTATCTTGGCCTCGTTGTCGTAGAAGGGCATGGCCATAGCCTCTTCACCTCCTTCGAGGCGCTGTTTGCGGCCTCCCCCGGGTTCCGGGGAGTCACGGGGGAGGGGCCGAGCTGCGCTCTGCTCGGCGCCGGGTGTTATACTCTTTGACCCTGGGGTCTTCCCCTAGCCTGGGTGCTGTAGCTGTGGCCAGGCGCAGCGCTAGCCCCGAGACAGTGAAGCGAATGGCTGACCTGCTGCGCGCCGGTGCGGCGATGCTGCCAGAGCGTTGCCCCATCTGCGGGCTGCCCTTGTTCAGGCTCCGGAGTGGGGAGATAGTCTGCCCTGTTCATGGCCGCGTCTACGTCGTGCGCAGCGACTCCGAGGCTGTGAAGGTCGCCGTGCAGGGGGTGCTCGAGGAGGTTGAGAGGGTGGCGGCTGAGCGGATTTCAGCTATGCTCGAAGAGGCCAGGAGAGGTGGCGGCTCTCCTAGGGAGCTTGAGGACTGGCTGGCGGTGCTAGAGAGGGCCGAGAGGATACTGTCTATGATCCGGGCTCCGAGGCGTTATGAGAACAGCGGAGGCGGAGGAGAGCATAGGGAGGCTGGACGCTGAGCCTTGCCCAGCAGTTTTTCTCGGCGAGCTCCTCTAGCGCGCTGGGCGGCAGCCCTTCTGCGAGCGGCGTCTCAGCCATGACCGCTGCCGCTACGAGTATCGGCTCCGCCTTGGCCACGACTATTCCCCGGGGCGCCACACCGTTCCTCGCCGCCGCATAGAGTATGTAGCTGCCGACAGTGCTGCCCCGCGTACCCGGCATGGCCAGTACCTTGCCTGCAGCAGAGCCATTGCCGTGTATCCGGCCCGTCTCCGGATCCAGCTCACCGTAGAGCGAGAGGGGGCGGGTAAGCACCAGTAGCTCTGCCTCGGCTTCCCCCTCCACTAGGCCCCGGAGCTTGTAGAGCCTCTCTTCCACAGCTCAGTCTCCCTCCTCGAACCCCGGCCTAGCCGTGGAGGCTCTGCTTTAGGAACTCGCGGAGGCTTGTAACCGCAACCTCAGCCCCGTGGCGCCTCGGCAGATAGAAAACCGCCTTCAGCGAGTCGGTGGCTATCCTCGCGCCAGGGATGAGCCTTGCGACGACTATGCAGGTGCCCGGCAAGACGTGGATGTTCCGTCTCCGGAGCCTCTCGGCTCTCTCCCGGAGCGACGCCGAGTAGAGGCCTGGCACTGCGACCCACACAGGCTTGGGGGCACGATCCAGGCCTAGCCCGTCTAGGAGCCTCTCTATGCGATCCAGCTCCTCTACCCCGTGGTGAGGGCAGCCGGTGAAGAACAGCTCAGCTTCGCGGGGTTCTAGGGGTGCTATGTCGCGGCGCAGCCTCTCAAGGTCTTCAGGCGTTATTGTTAGTCTTTCGCGCGGCCTCTCAGGGGGCCCGTGGTCCTCCGGTGAGACACCCCGGATTACACACATCGCCGTGTTGCCCGAGGCGGCCGCCGCTGCGCAGAGGGACTGTACGCTACGGGGCTTCTCCACTGCCGCGTCTATGTAGGGCACGGTGTCAGGGAGACTCTGGCCTATGATGTATCCTAGTAGCCCGCTGCCGGGCTCCCCTAGGGGGCCGCCCGTGTAGGATACAAGTGCATCAGGGCGCCTGTTCTCCTCGAGGTGTAGGCCCCAGTAGTAGGTGCGTCCGGTTAGGGCTGCCGCGAGGGCCAGTGGGCCTCCCTCGCGGTTGGTTCTGGCCCCATAGAGTGTGTTCGCCACCGCGACTGCGCTGGACTCGCCCCAGGCGAGGTGTTCTCCGAGCCGGGGCCTGCGCAGCCTGTAGGGTATGCAGGTGGCGCTCGCCTTGAACCCCATGTGCTCGAGGCTCCTGATTATCTCCATCTGCTTCCGGTAGAAGGCTTCCCCTACTTCTTCAGGGCCGAGGGGGCCGGGGAGCAGGCTTAAGCCGACAGGATTGTAGGTGGCGTATACTCTTGCCCTGCCACCCTTCTCTGCGAGCTCCTTTATGAATGAGAGACCATGCTCACCTATGTTGTCGTAGGAGATACCGCTGACATGCGCGTGGCTTATCTCTATGAGCCTCTCGGCACCCAGGGCCTCGCCGACGCGGACTATAAGCCTCATTGCAAGTCTTGTGGCTTCACCGTAGTCTCCACTGAGCATGTGCTCCTCTTCCCTGGTGAGCTCCACGGCTAGCCAGCCTCCTCTCCTGGTATTCTCGGCTTCCTGTACGCCTCCTTGCCTACACCGCACTCTCTGTCAACGGTTATTGTTGCGTCAACTATGACCTTGGAGGTTATGCCATTGCAAGCACTCGGATCCAGCGTCGAGCCCCTGGCGTAGGGCACTACCACTATCCCCCTATCCGCCTTTAGCCTAGTAGCTATGGCCCACTCCACCTCCCATGGATTGTCCGGATCTATGTCCCCATCGACGACAACGACATGCTTCAGGCTAGGATGGGCCGCGAGGGCTGCAAAGCCGGCTGTTTTCCCGTCACCATCATGCAACTTCTCTATTGATACCACCGCGTGGAGCCACATTCCTCCCCCAGGCGTTAGCCTGACCTTCCGGACTGCAGTCACCACCTTGGCTACCGCGTCATATATCGCGGCCTCCCTGGGGAATCCCATGAGCAGCATGTGCTCCATGCCGCCTGGCAGTATCTGGTGCAGCGCCTTACTAGCCTTATTCCGATAGACAGCCTCTATGCGCAGAACGGGCTCCTCCCGTCTACGATCGTAGAGCTGAAGCAGGTCCGTGAAGGGGCCCTCGGGTCGGCGCTCCGGGCCAAGCCTAGCCTCTACGACCATCGTGGCACCACAAGGCACGGGGAGTCCATGGAGAGGTGTGTGGCATACTCTCAGCTCTCCACCTAGCAGCCTTGCCGCCACGTGTAACTCGAAGAAGCCGTAGGGCGGGCTCGTAGCTGAGGCGAGGTGAAGCCTTGGATCGGCACCTATGACTAGGGCCACGGGCAGCCCCTGGGGGCTCTCGCTCAGCATCCTGTAGAGATGTCTGGGCACGACGCGGACCGCGAGGTAGTCTATGTTCCCCCACTCCCTGGCCGCCGCCATGACCCGGTGTATGGATGCGTTGCAGACCCCGTGGAGGCATGCAATGAACACTGCCGAGGTGAGGTAGTATCCTCCATCCATCTCGTAGAAGCGTAGGAAGGGCAGCTTCTCCGCGCCTCCCATCTCCCTTCGGAACCACGCGCCGAAGTCCTCCTCTACGAGGCTCCCCGGCTTCGCTTGTGCTTCGGAGAGCCTCTTGTAGGCCTCCTTGTCACTCTCCACTCCAAGTACCTTGTACAAGGCTGTGCGGCTTGGAATGAGGTTCGCTGCAACTATGTCACCACTGTCTCTTAGCTTGAATAACACTATAGTTTTCCTATCATGTTTTTTGATGAACCTGGCTGCCTCGTACTCCCTCGCTAACGGCGTAGGAGACTCAACAACCTCTATACCCAGGCCGCGGACGATCCCAAGATATTTATCCAGGCTGGCATAGGGGTTTGCTATATCACGCATCGCAGCTGCCTCCCCGTATCCTCTAGGTTCTCGCTGAGCCTCGTGCCACCCACTATTATCCCTACCACATCACCGCTGTAGGGGGTGCGTATGACCGCCTTATCTCTGGCGAAGTCTATCTCCTCTAAGAGGCCTATAGCCTCCTCAACACCGCTGGGAGCCACGAGGGCCACGAGCGTTCCCCTCATGTTGTTCTTGTCCAGTATGTAGACTTGTTTGCCGAGGGCGTCCGAGAGCTTCGCTATCGATGAGGGGTCGGGCTGCCCGTACGTGGCTACATAGACTGTGTCGTAGGTCTCGCTTGCCGCCTCCACGTGAACCCGGAGCATTGCCGAGTACGCCGAAGCCGTCTCGGGCGGGAGCTTCTCGCCGCTATAGAAACAGCTGCCAAGAACCATTATCTTTGACAAATCTATTTCGCGAGGGACTAGCGGACTCAAGTAGCGGCGGTAGGCCTCCGAGCGCAGGCTCCTACGGTCCCCACGGTCCCTAGTCCTCTTCTTCGCCGGAGAGGCGAGTGCGATCACACCACAGCCTCGTCTCCCCCAGGCCGAGACCGCCATGCGGCTCAGCTTCTCGTCTCCGACGACGACGAGCGTGTCCAGACCGGCTAGGTGGGCGGCTTCAAGCTTGTACATGAGAGACTGTATTCCCTGCACCCAGCCATCGGTATCTACAACAATGACGTCGCTTCCACTGCTCCTCAACCAGTGCGCCAGATCCACTATGCCTGCCGTTATCCTCCTCTCAGCCTTCTGCGGGGTTATGTAGCCGACGAACCTCATCCTCTCTGCGCGGAGGCTGCGGAGCCAGAGAATGGGCTTCCTGACCCTCGCAGCGGAGATGCACGCCGGGGGGCCTATGTCTGCCTGTCCTACGTCGGCATCTACTACGCCAGGCCTATGGCCGTAGAGGAGTGCACGATTTGCTATCAGCGCGGCTATGCTGGACTTCCCGGCGTCAACTGGGCCGAGAACCATGAAGCCTCTGCAGCCCCGGCGCAGCGCACGGTCTATCTCTGCGACCCATTTGTCGAGGGGCTCTTCGCCTGGCGTCGGGTTCTCCACTGTGCCTCCAACGCCGAGTTCCATCTCGACAGCGCTCTCCACTAGTCCTTTGAGGGCGTAGCTGCGATACCGCGGCACAGTGAACTCGCTACCGTCACCATAGATTGCACCGAGAACCATCACCTGGCCTTCCGTTACTCTTGCCTTGGCTGGGCCGTAGACGCGAGCAAACTGGCCCTGCTCTAGGCGGAGCCGGAGCCTCATCCCGGCTTCTACCCCAGTATAGCGTCCCGCATCTGCGCCCTTAGCGCTATCACCGCTGCTGCACGGATGTGGCTGTTCACAATCCCCTCCAGGCCCCAAAGGCCTCTCACGTGCTCACTATTGCTGCCCGACTCGTCCACGAGGACTACGGGCACACCACAGCTGGATATCCTCGCCGCAAGCTCAAGGGCTGTGCTCCTCACCGCTGACGAGGCGCCGATGCCGACAAGCACCTGCCCCCTATCGTAGGCCGCAGCCGCTAGGCATGTTCTCTCGGCGAGCACGCGGGGAGGGAGGCTATAGACCGCACCATAGACGAGGGCGCTGTTGCTCAGCACGGCGTAACCCGTCAACGCCTCGCCCGGGTCTATACCTATGAGCACCTCTGTGCTCGACACGAATGATAGCACACGGAGAACAGAGGCCACCACTGGGGCTGGGGGTAGGCGAAGGACCTTGGCCCCGCTCCTGCAGGGCTGAGGCGCGTAGGCCTCGTCTCTAGCATCGAGGACTATGAGTGAGGCGCGGCTGCAGAGCCTGCGCGCGGACCTTGCACCGGGCACTACTGCTGAGAAGCCTGAAACCTGGAGCGCTGTAACAACTGTCTCTGCGAGTTTGCTATCGCTACTCCATATTACCGCGAGTCCTCTGCCACTAGCCCGGCGTGTCAACCCGTGTAGGCTCTGAGGCAGGCTCTCGGAGTGGTAAATTTGGGTATATGCCGCCCCCTCTACGAGGCACTCGCAGGCCCCGGGGTTACGTTGATCTACGGCCCTGCGGGGACGGGTAAGACTACGCTCGCCCTGGAGCTGTTGCGAGAGCTGTGCGTGACCAGATGCCTCTATGTCTCAACTGAGCGCCTCGACTTCCTCCGGAGAGCTGAGCAGCTGGAAGTGCCGCTTGAGAGGCTCGAGGTCTACCTAGCGGTAGATGAGTACGACTTCCTGGGCCTGGCAGCTGAGAGGCGGTTGGTGTTCTACGACGTTGTGGTCGTGGACTCTATAAATGCGTACGCCTCCCCTGGCAGCGGCTACATGTTGACGCTTCTACTCGCCGCCGTGCTGTATAGGATGGCCGAGACCTATGGGGTAAAGGTTGTGGAGACCGCCCAGGTACGAGAGAGGCCTGGCGAGGGCCCCGAGCCCGCTGGCCCCAGGCTCGAGACGTGGAGCAACACTATTCTCTCCCTGAAGCGGAGGGGCGGCGACACGCTGGAGGCTGTTCTGTGGCAGCCCCCGAGAGGCAGGGGCTACAGCTACAGGATAACGGGGGATGGCCTGGAATGGCTGAACTGCTGAGCCCGCTGGCTACCGTGCTGGTGTTACTACCGGCGCTAGTCGCCAATGGCTCGCCTGTCCTCCTCCGGGGCCGTGGCCACCCTTTAGACATGGGGCGAAGATTCGTCGACGGGCGCCCGCTGCTCGGCAAGGGTAAGACCTTTGAGGGGCTAGCCCTGGGCACACTGAACGGCGCAACAATAGCCTACCTCTTGTCCGCGCTTGCCGGGAACCTCCTACTCTTCTATGCAGGCGCTATTGCGTCGTTCGCAGCCCTGCTGGGCGACATAGCTGCAGCGTTCATCAAGAGAAGGCTAGGCTTGCGCCGAGGGGCCCCTGCGCCGCTGCTCGACCAGCTTGACTTCTACGCTGGTGCGCTGCTCGGGCTCTACGTTGCCGGCTACATAGTCCACCCGTTAACCGCTGCAGCTATGGCCCTACCCGTGGCATTCATACACAGACTAACCAACAAGGCTGCACACATGCTCGGGCTCAAGGATGTGCCATGGTAGCCGTAGGAGATACTTGAGACGCAAAAGGGACAAGAAAGCACTGCGTAGCACTACTGGCTCCTCTGCTCGTCCTCCCCGGGCTTCAAGAGACCCGCAGCCAGCTTCATCTTGTAGCGATAGACGACGTAGCGGTCCTCTGGCGAGAACCTCGGCGGATGGGGCACCACGAGTTCACCGCCGCAGACGGGGCAACGGTCCCTCCTCAGCGTATAGCGGCCGCAGCTCTGGCAGCGCCGCATGAGCCACCTCAAGCCCAGGGCTCACCTCTTGAGCCTCGTGAAACTGAACTCAACGCCCAGCTCCTTCGCCGTCCTCTCGCCGACCTTGAGCGCCTTCTCGAGAGCCTTCTCTATCTTCTTGTATTCGTAGCTCTCTATATCTAGCCTATACCTCGGTGCGCCAACAGTGTAGAGCCGTACCTTCATGTCCTCGTCGCCGAGTATAGAGTTCTTGACCGCGAGAAGGGTCTTCTTCACGCGCTCCACGCCATCGCCTGCAAAGCTGCGCGCCATTATTATGCCGCTTATCTTGACCCTCTTTACCTCCACATGCCTCCTTATCTCCTCCATCAGCGGCTTTACCCATTCTTCTGGGACGCCCACCTCGCGGAGAACCTCCTCACCCCTTATCGCGGCCTCCTCAAACGCCGCCATTAGTTCCCCGTAGGCCTCCTCAAGCTTCCAACCTGCCTCGCGGTAGGCCTCGTCAAGGCTCTTGCCCAGCTTCTGAGCTGCTATCTCTAGTATCTTCTCGGCCTTCTGTGCACGCTTCCACTCCATCATCTTCCTACGGCGCTCGTTCTCGTATACCCTCTTGAGCGACACATCTACCTGCTTCCGTCTCCTGTTGACGCGGATTACCTTAACAACAATCTTCTGGCCCGGCTTTAACACGTCATAGATACTCCTGACCCAGCGCGAGGCTACCTCGCTCCAGGGGAGATAAGCCTCGAGGTCGCCGTACTCGTCAAGGACGAGGTAGGCGCCATAGTCATAGACCTCCTTGACCGTGGCGACTACAAGTTCGCCGACGTCGGGCAGCTCCTTCTTGGCTATGGGCATAGCTTGTCACCCCCTCTCTAATCCCGGCGGCAAATAGGACGGGTCTTCGGGCTAAAATGTACTGAGCGCATAACCTGGAGATGAGGAGGAGACATAGAGAGGGAAGGGCTGCCAAGAAACCTGGACTTAGCCTAGCACACGGACGACCTGGCCCAGTATCTTCGCCTTGCCGCCGGTTGGCTCCACCAGCTGGGTGCCGCAGACGAGACACCTGGCGGGAAAGGTGGCGTGGCTGAACACTACCTGCTCGGTGCCGCAGGTCGGGCAGCGGACGAGCAGGAACCTGCTCCTGGGCTGGGGGACTAGTATCTTGAGCCGGCTCACCACTGCTACCTCACCTCCACGAGCTCAACTTTCTTGAGCCTAATGCCGCGGCGGTGGAGTATGTAGCCACACTTCTGACACTTCAGCTTAAGCACGACCTTCTTAGTGACCTTCGCGAACCTTTTCTGCTCTGGCTTCCTCTTGCTACCATAACCCTCCTGCTTCCTCCTATACCTGCGCTCACCCTCCGCCAGGGACCTCCTCTTGCCATGCTTGTATATGGTTACGCTGTGCTTCGTGTGCGTCCTGCACCTGGGGCAGTACGTCACTATCACCTTGGGTACCTTCAAGGCTTCAGCCGCCCCCGGTCTTACCGCCTACCCGTAACGCTGAGCCTCCCACACAGACCCGGGCTTTAAACGGTATAGCTGCAGAACTCCGGCAAGAGGGGGACGGGCTCCGCGAGCCCCGCCTCCACCAACCCCAGCGCCCGGGGAAGGGGCAGGCAGAGGGTCGCGCCACGGCGGACAACATGGCTCTTGTGACTGAACTCTTCCCTTACATGGACAAGCACACAATCCTTTGAGCCCACCAAGAGGCCGCAGAGCATGCACGCTGCAAGCTGTGAGCGCCTAGCAGCCTCTATCCCAGAGGCCACAAGCGCATCCGCCAGGACCCCTAACACCTCCTTCAGCCTCGAGAGGTAGCCCTCCACGAGCTCCGGGCTAGAGGCGACAGGGAGGTCAAGGAGGGTTGCCGCAAGGGAGGCTCTTAGCCTGCTACACGTCTCCATTATTCTGCGCTGCTCCTCCCCCTTCAACGCAGCGCGGGCCGCCTCAAGCACAGCTGCGAGGCCTCCACCCTGCTCGGCCAAGACTGGCACTCACCCCGTTTCGGCTAACACTGCGACGCCTTTAGCCATGAGGTAGAGCGCCACGGGCGCCGGGAGCCGTGGCTTCTCGCCGCCCCTCAGCCTTATCCTGTGCCCGAGCACCTCCACCGTGGCCTGTGGCTCAATGGGCAGGATCTCCACCCTAATAGCCCCCATGCCGCGGAAGGGGGACAGCTCGTCTGCTAGGCTGAAGCTGCCGAACCTCTCAAGCTCCAAGGGAAGGACGGTCAGCATTGTCTTTCCATTCAAGCTATACGGTGCTCTTATGAGCCTCTTAGTATCCACAGTGACTTGCTCATCTATGCAGGGAAAGGCTAGCCTCTTAGCCTCCTCGAGCACCCGCTCAAGGCTCTCACGCCTGGAACTGTAGAGCATCGCCGCATCCCTCGCGCTTTTAGCTGCAAACACGTTGTGGAGGCCTGGGGCTATCCTGAGGGCGACACGTGCCACTCTGCCACGGATACCAGCCATCCAGACCATGGGCGGCACTGGCTGCGGCTTCCCCCGCTTTAAGTGAAGAGTCCTCCAGGGCTCAAGAGTCTCCTCTCTCAAGCCTACACCACGCACATAGTTAACCAGCTCCCTCCTATACTCCTGCCCGCTGCGGGCCCTCTCATCGCTATCATGGAGATACAGGGTAACATGGAACCCTCTGTGTCCCGAGAACTCTACCTTAATACTCCTCTTGTCGAACCCAAGCTCCTCCACGACTATGTCTAGGAGCACCTCAGTGTGCAACACGGCTAGCTTAATACATTCCTCCTTTAAGAAGCTCGCCTCCCCAGCCGGGGTCTTCACTTTCACAACCTTATCCTCACAACCCTCTATATGATCCGCGTCAATGTCAAACACTATGTCAGCCGACCTCCACCCCTTAGCATCCATATCGTCCACGCCAGGCTGGTCATAGCGGGCAGAGGAATAGTAGAAGTGCTTAGGCGCCTTCTCAACGAGGAAACGCTGTACCGCCTGGCTACTAGTGAACGACATGTGCCTCACATAGCTCCTACCCCGCCAGAGCTGTGCCGCGAACTCCCTCAAGGCGAAATCTGGCGGAAGCCACACATTGTTCTCGCGGTAGTAGCTACGGGAGACCCTCTCAAGGAAAAACAGTGTCCGAGCCAGGCGCCGCTCGAAGCTACTCGCCGCCGACACCCTCACTCGACCCTCGGAGCTATGAGAAACGAGAAGCTAGCGCCCTGAGGGAGCTCGTGGACGACCTCAGCCGGCATCTCGTTGGAGAACTTTATTGTAACCGTATCAGCTATCCTGGCTGCCCCGCTTAGGTCACTGAAGTACTCCAGCGTGTAGCTTGACTGCTGTGTTTCCTCGACCTCGAGGTCTATGAGGCTGCCGCTCTCCCTCGTATATATTATCTCGGCTTCGCCGAACTCGCTGCTGCTCGCCACGCGGAACTCGTCACCAGACGCGTAGAACCTTATCACATCCCCGACAAGCTCAACATCCTTTATCGTGTCGCGGTAGATGTCGCTCATAACCTTGACCACGGCCTTGTATTCCAGCTGCGGCTCCGGGATGCTCTCAGCCGTTATGTCGAGTATTGGCAGGCTGAACTTCCTCACACCGCGGCCAGTGAGCGTCACAGTGAACGTTGACTCGTCGGCCTCCAGCTCCAGGCGATCCTCCTTCATCGCACGCCTCAGCACCTTGGCCAGGTCGTCGAAGCTGACGCCTATGCTCCGCTCGCCCTCGACTTCGAACTCCTCGAAGGAGTCGGGAGGAAACCTCATATCCAGCAGTATAACGTGAGAAGGATCCATTGCTCTGAAGCGGAGGCCCTCACCCTCGCTAACTATGAACACACCTTCCTCAATGACCTTGGAGATCGCTGATATTAGGTAGCGCCACACCCTTGCGTCGAAGAAGACAAGCCTCAAGGACTTGCTACACCTCTCTAGCCCCGGCTACCCCTTCCAAGGGGGCTCGAGAACCCCCAGTTCTAGATTCTACGACTGTGGCTCGCGGACGCTGTTAAAGCTCTGCGGCCCCTCATCCCCGCAGCCCCGCGCCATCTCCTCTGCCGCAGTCAGCCCCGCTTGAGCCAGGCGGAGGATGCGCTCAACATAGGGCCTCGATGACACGGTTACCGGTGTACGAGCATACGCCTCAAAGGAGTCTTCATAGATTTTCCTAAAAAGACCACGATAGAGTTCAGCGAGTTCGCGGCAGTTTGCAGTGTCAGTCATACTCCCGCCATACGTAGCCGCAGCGGACACACTTGAAGAACCTTGTCGGCGGCTCATCTGCGCGCCTAGTCTGGACTAACCAGTAGTAGGCCTCGTGGTAGCCACAGCGCGGGCACACCGCCCTGGTCTTGGGGAGACTCTCAAACTTCCTGGACTCGTCAACTACGATTATCCTCTCCTTCTCGCTATGCTTTATCCTCTGCTTTAGGACACCCATGCCAGGGCTGCTGCCTGGCTGCGCCTCCTCACGATAGCCGCAGCTTGGGCAAACCCAGTACCTCTTCCCATTCTCAACCCTCATCATCATAAGGGAGCCGCAGCGCGGGCAGAACCTCATGGCTGCTCCACCTCTCAGACGCCCCAGGTGGTGCCGCCGCCTAGAGGCCGAGGCGGGCTCGGCTGGGGACACCGCGCCCGTGAGCCCTTGCACTCTGCTGGCCCCACTGCTCCAGGCTAATTAGGGTTAGCACGACTCCTAGCACTAGGCGGCACAGGGGAGGGTAGAACAGATGCCCGGCCTCGACGATCTTCGCAAAGCTGTTGGGAAGCTGCTGAGGAGGAGCGGCCCCTACGAGTCCCTGGTGAAGGAGTACATCAGGGACCTCCAAAAGGCACTCATATCAGCCGACGTCAACGTGAGGCTTGTCTTCGACTTAACCCGCAGGATTAGGGAGCGCGCGCTCAAGGAACAGCCACCGCCAGGCGTCTCAAGGCGGGAGTGGCTGGTCAAGATAACCTACGAGGAGCTCGTCAAACTCTTCGGAGGCGAAACTGAGCCCGAGATAAAGCCCCCCTACACACCCTACATAATAATGCTTGTAGGCGTACAAGGCAGCGGCAAGACAACCACCGTAGGCAAGCTTGCAAAGTTCTACCGCGACATGGGCTACAAGGTCGGTGTAGTTGCGGCAGATACCTATAGGCCCGGCGCCTACGACCAGCTACGCCAGCTCGCCGAGCGCGTGGGCGCTATGTTCTACGGCGAGCCGGGGGAGAAGGACGCCGTCGCCATAGCGAGGAGAGGGGTAGAGGAGCTGAGGAAGCGTGGGGCTGACATCATAATCGTAGACACCGCTGGCAGGCACGGCTATGGCAGAGAGGAAGCCCTCTTAGAGGAGATGAAGCAAATAGCTGCTGCAATAAGCCCTGATGAAGTTATATTAGTGATAGACGCCGCCATGGGACAGAAGAGCTATGACCTTGCTAAGAGGTTCCACGAGGCAACACCAATAGGCTACATAATAGTAACCAAGATGGATGGCACCGCAAAGGGAGGCGGCGCGCTCTCCGCCGTGGCGGCCACCGGCGCACGCATAAAGTTCATCGGAACCGGTGAGGATATTACCGAACTTGAGCCCTTTAGGCCTAAGAGGTTCGTAGCTCGCCTCCTTGGTATGGGTGACCTAGAGACTCTTTTAGAGAGGATAGAGAGGCTGCAGGGCGTAAAAGAGTTCGAAAAGACGATGGAAGAGATGATGGCAGGAAAGCTGACGTTCAGGACTATATATAAACAGATAATCCAGATGAGGAAGATAGGTCCCTTCAGGAAAATACTCCAGATGATCCCCGGGCTGGCGTCAGCGCTACCATCGTTCGACGAAACTGCTAAGCTCAGCGAGGAGAAGATAAACAAATGGATAAGCATAATGAACTCTATGACTTACGAGGAGCTTGACCACCCAGAGCTGCTTGAGGAGCGCAGCCGCGTGAAGCGCATAGCAATAGGTGCTGGCGTGGAACCCAGCGACGTTAGGGAACTCTACTCGTACTATAAGACTGTAAAGAAGATGATTAGGCAACTGAGGCGTCGCAAGGATATATTCGAGAAGTTCTCTAAGATGGGGAGGCTTCCCGGCATGTAGCCCTCTCAGGGGGCTGTGGACCGTGGAGACGCTGGTCAAGGTACTTTTCCGCACGGAGGGCGGAGGCTTCGATGCCCTCCTAGACGCTCTCCGTGTAGCCGCGTGGAGCCTCCTGTTGTCCAACAACATCCGGCGCTGGGTGGTCGTTGAGGCCGATTTGACGATGGCTGGGAGGCCTTACTGCCTCCGGGTTCACGGTTCTGAGGTGCGCGGGCTGGCACCCCAAGAGACGGCGGTTGAGGGGCTGGCGCGCAGCCTTCTCCGGAGGGGGCGTTGGCCAGGTGTGAGCCTTGAGTTAGGTCACTGCAGCGACGATGGCTGCATCTCGGCAGAAGATTTCCTGGATGGCATGGAGTGCCCTAGCTGCCTCGTATTGGGCCCCGGTGGCGCCGGGTTTAAGCCCCGGTGGCTGGCTGCGGCACTCATGGTTGTCCACGATGAGCGGTGCGTCTGCCGGCGACGTGATGGAGCAGGCGAGGAGGCTGCTGCGGGAGCTACCTCTTTGCGACAACTGTCTCGGCAGGATGTTTGCGCTGCTCGGCAGGGGGCTCGCGAACGCTGAGAGAGGCCGTGCCATCAAAACCGCAGTCCTCATGAAACTCCACGCCGCTATCCGGGAAGGCAGTGAGGAGGCCAGGGAGGAGCTTAGGAGGCTAGGGCCCCGCCTTGGGGAGGTGGCCCGCACGCTCTACACCGAGCTGTTCGGGGAATGGCCAGGCGAAGAGAGATGCGCCATATGCGGCGGCGGCCTGGCTCCAGGCATAGAGGAGGCCGCCGCCAAGGCTGTGGAGCTGCTTAGGACGCTCGACGTGGAAACGTTCCTCGTTGCCGCAAAGATTCCCCCAGAGACTAGGCTGCGGGAGGAGGAGATCAAGGCTAGCTACGGGCTCACGTACTCTGAGTCGATCGGCGCCGAGGTGCGCCGCGAGGTGAGTAAGAGGATTCAGCGGAGCCTCGGCCTTCGCCCCGACTTCAACACACCTCATGTCCTCGTGGAGGTTGACGTAGGCTCCTGGAGCGTCTCCGTGCAGCGCCTCCCCTTCCTGCTGCGGGGGCGCTATTGGAAGCTGGGGCGCCGGGTCTCGCAGACGATATGGATAACCAGGCTGGGGGAGCGCCGCTACCCCTACAGCGTCGAGGACGCGCTGGCCTGGCTGGCCGAAGCCTACGAAGGCACGGATGCCGTCCTGCACGCCGCTGGCAGGGAGGATGCCGATGTAAGGATGCTGGGCACGGGCAGACCCTTCATAGTTGAGGTTAAGGAGCCTGCTAGGAGGACGCTCTCCCTGAAGGCCGCCGAGCTGGAGGTGAACCGAAAGGCTGCGGGCTTGGTCAGGGTTAGACTAGAGGGCACCGCGAAAAGGAGGGACGTGGCACGGATTAAGGGTGAGGACGGGAGGCACAGCAAGGTATACAAGGCGCTTGTCAAGGTCTCCCGTATGATAAGCGATGATGAGCTGAAGAAGCTTGAGGAGTTCTTCCGCAGCAGGGAGGTGAGGCAGCGCACCCCTAGGAGAGTGAGGCATCGTAGACCCGACGTGGTGCGGGAGCGTGTCGTGTTCTCTGTGGCCACGCGGAAGCTCGGAAGAAGCGTCTTTGAAGCACTTATACACGCTGAGGGAGGACTCTACATCAAGGAGCTTATCAGCGGAGACGGAGGCGACACTAGGCCGAGCTTCGCCGAGGTACTCGGGGCGGAGGCGTACTGCGCCGAGCTTGACGTAGTGGCAGTAATCCCAGCGGGGGCGGAGAGGCTATAACTTCTCCAGACGATGGAAAGCTGCTGCGGGTGGCCAGGCTATGGTCAAGGCGCCCAGGGGCTACCGGCACCGCACCAGGAAGCTGCTCAAGAAGCATGTGAGGGAGAAGGGTGCTGTTCCCCCGCTGAGCCTACTCATGCACGAGTACAAGCAGGGGGACAAGGTCTACATAATCATAAACCCTGCTATAATGAGGGGGATGCCGCACCGCCGCTACCACGGGAAGGTCGGAACCATAGTCGGGAAGCGCGGCAAAGCCTACATAGTACAGCTCCGCGTTGGTAGCAAGATAAAGACGCTCTTCGTGCGCCCCGAGCATCTGAGGCCGGTCCCGCCAGAGGCCCTGCAGCCCCCGAAGGAGGAGAAGCAGTGAAACTAGCCCCCAGCTCTACAAGAGCTATGCCTCGCACCTCGGGTTTCGCGCTCATCTAGGCGCACCTCGCCCTCCGTGAGGGTTGATGGCGAGGCCGGCCTCGAGGACGGCGAGGAGGTACTTGACCATGGTTGAGATAGTTTCCTCGAAGCCCCTCCCCGTACCCCTTGTAAAGGAGATACTGGAGCAGCTCCAGGAGACCCTCGGCGACAACCACGTCTTCCTCCAGGTGCTTGACTATGCGCGGCGGTTCTCCAAGTGCAGCCCAGAGCAGGCTCATGCTGCTATGGAGAAGCTCGTCTCCATAGGCTTCACCGAGTTCGCCGCAGCCATGCTGATAAACCTTATGCCCAGCGACGTGGAGGAGGCGAAGGCCCTACTCGGGGACATCGACGGCGGCTACGAGGACGAGAAGATAGAGGAGGCTGTAAAGATGCTCTCCGAGGCCTGCGGCGGCGGAGAGGAGTCCTCCCTGGCCTGAACGTAGGGATTCCTATTTTCTCTCTTCATGGGGAGTCTGACATACGTTTCAGCCGCAGCCTAGGTTGCTGCCAGGCTCCTGCACGGGGTTTATTGCCTAAGACTGTTAGCTTGTTCTGGGCTGTAGAGGCGCCGGGTGCGAGGAGATGCTGCACAAGGGTAGGCGGAGGCCGGGGAGGGGTAAGCGGAGGCACTGGCTGCGCGACAACTACGCCTATGTGCTAGACTACATGAGGTTCGGGAACCCCTCGGACCGACATCTATGGCACCGTAACAAGCCCGTGGCGCAACTGATAGGCGAGGACTACTTCACGCTAATGGAGGCCACTCCGAGACCCGGCGCCGAGCTTGAGGTCGGAGAGAGGGTCTATGTCGGTCCCGTGCACGAGGAGAGGCTCAAGATAGAGAAGGTTGACACAAGGATAGATTACGAGGACTTAACGACTATCGCAAGAGATATGCTGCCACAGATACTGACCGATATAGTGAAGAAAAAGGAGCCCGTGTTCGTGATGTTCTTCAACGTGGCTCAACCGATAACCCTCAGGTTCCATAGCCTCGAGCTGCTCCCCGGCGTCGGCAAGAAGACGCTTCACAGGATACTCGAGTACAGGGAGAAGAAGCCCTTTGAGAGCTTCGAGGAGATAAAGCAGGTGGCACATATAGACCCCGTGAAGGCGATAACCGAGCGGATTATCGAGGAGCTGAAGGGTGGACAGAGGTATTACCTATTCGTGCACCCTCCCCAGAGGGAGATGGAGCAGCCCGTGCCTCCACGGTTCCTCAACTACCTGGAAGCCATCTACCGGGAGCTGCGCCACCGTGCCAGGCAGGGAGAGGGAGACAGGGGTGGCCAGGCCCAGGCCTAGGAGGAGCCTAGGCCAGAACTTTCTACGCGCCCGCTGGGTCACCCGCCTCTTCGCCGAATGGGCTTGCGACAGGAGGCTCCTCCTTGAGATAGGGGTGGGCGAGGGCGCAGTCAGCAGAGAGATTCTCTCAAGGTGCCCCGACTCAATGATCTATGGGCTTGAGCTTGATCGCCGCCTGGTCCCGCTTGCGGCTGGACTCTCCCTTGTCTCACCCTGGTTCAGCATGATCCACGGCGATGCCCTACACCCGCCTCTACGACTCACCGCGTTCGATGGTATCTATGGAAGCATACCGTACAACATCACTGGGCCGCTGCTCAGCCTCCTGGCCCTGGAGGCTCGGCAGCCGGCAATGCTTCTTCTGCAGCGGGAAGTGGCTGAGAGGCTCGCAGCCACCCCAGGGACGCGGACCTACGGCAGGATAACCGTGCTTGTCCAAGCCGTCTACCGGGTGCGGCTTGGGCGCGTGGTCCCGCCCTCGGCCTTTGAGCCCAGACCGAGGGTCTACTCAAGGCTCGTATACCTTGAGCCTCGGCCAGACGCTCCCCCCGAGAGCCTTGTGAGGAGGCTTGAGCAGCTTACTCGCTGCATGTTCTCCGAGCGCAACAAGCTGGCCGACAAGGTTGCCTCTAGGTGCCTTGGCGTGCCGCGTGTAAGTCTCTCCAGCTTCGCCGGTAGGAGGGTCTACGAGCTACCAGTAGAGGACTTCATCCGCCTAGCCTCCAGGGAGGGGATTTGGCCTGGAGCCGCTAGGCTATAGTTGCCCGTGCAGTGGGGAAGGCTATGCCATCGAGACGGGCCGGGTAAGGCTGCGCACCTGTCCATGCGTCTACGAGCCCGCCGAGGACACATGGCTAGCCCTTAATGTTCTCGACGAGCTGCCTCCGGCTAGGCTCTGCGTAGACATTGGCACAGGGACCGGGGTGCTGGGTCTCCACTGCGCCGTACGTGACCCCGGCTACGCTCTCCTCATCGATCTCAACCCGTGTGCCGCCTACTGTGCCCACACCAACACAGCGTCCACCGGCCTCGGCTGGCTGATTGATGTTGCCCAGTGTGACTCCATCAGCTGCCTCCGCTGCCCCCTGCCCAGGGGCGCCGTGATTATCTACAATACCCCGTATCTACCTGTAGAGGATGAGGGGCTTGAAGCGCTGGCTTGGAGCGGCGGGATAGACGAGGCATCGAGAGCTGCAAGGTTCGCCTCCCGCTGTATCGTGGAGGGCTGCGTAGTACTCGTCTACTCCTCGCTGAGCGGCAACGAGGAGGAAGTGTTAAGGCCCCTCAGTGAGGCGGGGTTCACGGTTAAGCGTAGGGGTATCCACATGTTCTTCGAGGACATAGTGGTGGCGACGGCATGCAGGAGCCGCGTGTGAGGCTCGTGCTGGTGGGCACTGAGGGCGAGATAAACCTGGGCTTCATAGCGCGGCTAGCCGCCAACTTCAGAGTCGAGGAGGTATACCTCGTCTCCCCAAGCGTTGACCCATTCAGCGAGGAGGTGCGCCGCTTCGCCGCCCACGGAGCCTACATGGTTGACAAGTTCAAGATTGCTGACAGCCTTGATGAAGCCCTCCAGGGGGTGGAGCTGGCCGCCTGCACCAGCGCCAAAGTGGGGCAGAAGAGTGATGTGCTCCGCCACCCTGTCTCCGCCAGGGAGTTCGCCGAGAAGATAGCTCCAAGGTACAGAAGCGTCGCAGCCGTATTCGGGAGGGAGAGCGTCGGCCTCACACGTGGCGAGATAAGCCGCTGCCACCTCCTCGTCCACATCCCGGCCAACCCCGAGTACCCTGTCCTCAACCTGAGCCACGCCGTGGCTATAGTGCTGTACGAGCTGTGGCTTGCCCGCAGCGCCGGCAAGACCTCCCTACACGTCGAGCAGGCTGCAGCCGACCAGCTTGAGAGGATATACTCCATGCTGCGCTGGGTCGCCGAGAAGCTGCTTGACGAGGAGAGGCTGCCGCAAGCCGAGGCCGCCCTACGTCACATCCTCTGGCGCTGCGGCCTCACCCGTGGAGAGGCAGCGGCCCTATACGCTCTCGCTAAGAAGCTCCGCAGGCTCATAGCCGGGAAGGGTGACCCGGCTTGAGGTTGATGCTCACTACGAACCCCGGGATAGAGGACATCGCGGCAGAGGAGGCGGAGGCCCGCCTCGAGGCCCGCGTCCTAGAGATCCGTGAGGGCCGCGGCCGCGTCGTTGTCGAGGCCGAGGAGGAGTCGCTGGAGCTTGTGCACCTGCTTAGGAGCATCCACCGCGCCAGGATAGTGGTGGCAGAAGCCAAGGTGTGCGGCGAGGAGCGCTGCCTTGAGGAGATAGCTCGCGTGGTGGAAGAGAGTGCTGTGCACCGCTTCATCCCACGCCTGGGCAGCTTCGCTGTGAGGGCTAACCGTGTGGGCAGCCACGCATTCCGCTCCCTTGACATCGCCCGCGTGGCTGGCGATGCCGTCATAAAGGCCGCTGTCGCAGAGACCGGCGTGAAGCCGAGGGTTGACCTGGACTACCCCTCCACAGTTATACATGTTGACCTAGTGGAGGACGAGCTAACGGTCTCGGTTGAGATAGGCGGGGAGATGTCGTGGCACCGGAGGGGCTACAGGGTCTACGACCACCCGGCCGCGTTGAAGCCGACACTCGCATACGCGATGATAAGACTCTCCGGGGCAATTGACGGAGACACAATACTGGACCCCATGTGCGGCGGCGGCACCGTGCCGATAGAGGCCGCGTACCTCTTCGAGGATAGCCGGATTATATGCCT
>CAZIWH010000029.1:0-19794 GCA_964542985.1 uncultured Hyperthermus sp.
ACTGCCTACCTCGCGCGCAATCTTCCACTCTACTGGTATAAGGTCACCCTCCCAGGAGGGGGCCACAAGCGTATCAGCCCTCGCGGGCCTAACCAGCACGGCGTCACCCTCAGCATCCACAACCTCCCAGATGCTCCCGGAGAGCACGAATACCGCTCCACGCTCGAGGCTTGCAGCGAACTCCTCGTCCAGCACACCTATCTGCCGCCCACTTTCAATGTCCTTGACGGGGTAGTGCTTCACATCGGGTATCATGGTTGTACTGAAGTAGTAGCTCTTAGCCCTGGGCCCCGGCCTTAGTTCGTCACCCTCTATCCTAAGGAGGCGTAGCTTTGACGCAAACTCCGTTACAGCAAGGAACTCGTCGTAACTCAGCTCCTCGTAGTAGCTGCTACTGGTTACAACACTATAGGCTCTTTTGAGCCCCACAGAACCCCGCTCAAGAACCAGTCCGACGAGCTGATGTATTAGCACGTCGTAGGGCTTCTTGAAGAAGGGCAACGGCTCAAGGTCCCCACGGCGGCCACGCGCGGCAAGAACAGCCGATTCGAGTATATCGAATACGTTGTCAGTCGCAACGACCACGCCGCGAGCCTCACCAATTCTATGCCTAGCTCTACCTACACGCTGCACGAGTTTAATCGCTTGACGTGGCGACATATACTGCACTACCTGATCAACGTCACCCACATCTATTCCGAGCTCGAGGCTCGATGTAGCTACGACAGCCTTTACCCTTCTAAGCCGAAGCCTCTCCTCAGCTCTAAGCCTAACATCTTTGCTCAGACTACCATGATGAACCTCAACGTCTTCCCCGCCAAGCATCGCCTTAAGCATAGCGCCAAGAATTTCGGCTGTGTCACGCGTGTTCGTGAATACTATCGTTACGCCCCTACTCCCCTCAACGTAGCTGGCTATTAAACTAGCTCTCTCCGTAAGCCCTCCCTCAATAGTGTCAACGACTATGCGTGACCTATGGCCCCCGCCGGCCTCAACAACTACGAAGTATCTTCCACGCATGAGCCTACGGCCAAGCTCGAGGGGATCATGTACTGTCGCCGAGAGGCCTATCATCTGTAACCTCTTGCCTACATACCATCGCTCGACGCGACTGAGCGCAACCGCGAGTTCCGCACCTCTCTTGCTTGACATAACCTCATGCAGCTCATCCACTATCACATAACGTAGGCTACGTATATGTTCTCTAAACTTGGGCACGGAGAGCATGAAGTAGAATGTTTCGGGGGTAGTGACCATTACGTGTGGTGGCTCTTGGAGGAACCTGCGCTTCTCGCCACTAGGCGTGTCGCCATGCCTAACAGCAACCTTTAGCCCGACAGCCGCTCCATAGCTCCTTATACGTTTAACAACATCGCGATTGAGGCTGCGCAGCGGAGTAATGTATACCGCGCCTATGCCCGTAGGCCTTGCACCCGCCAGCCTGGCGAATACGGGAAGAATCGCTGCCTCGGTCTTACCGCTACCAGTAGGGGCTACCGCGACTACACTATAACCCCGCATTATCAAGGGGATGGCCTTCTCTTGTATTGGTGTCGGCTGCCTTATCCCCCTCCTCGCCAGCTCGCGGCGGAGGCCTGGGGGGAGCAGCGCAAAAGCCCCCAGCGCACCCTCGCCCACCAATACTGGGCACCTTTGCCGCCGGAGCAGCCCCGGGAGAGAGGAGAGCCCCTAATGTGCACTGACTGTAGCCCAGCAAGGCCGCTCAAGACTCTGCTAGCCCTTACTACAGCTGCTGCCGCGGCAACGCTGCTACTGACTCTACACGGTCTAGCAGCAGCCTCCACAGCAGCAGCGCTACTCTTCATCTACGCCTTGGCCACAAGGTATAAATCACTGTCAATGCTGGCCATTGCAACGCTACTAGAGGTGCCGTGGATACTGAAAGATCTCGGAGGCAGCAACTATACTACACCGGCCATTGCGGTATTCGTCGCAGCCGTAGCAGGCCTGGCAGTCACAATCAAGATCGCCGCCGAGAGACTGCTAATGAAGGCCTCACAGAGGCTTGAGCTTACTCGTACGTTGTCATCAGTATTCACGCGTAAGGCCTTCTGTAGGAGCTACCGTGAGGCCTCCACGGCAGCAGCATTGGCTGCCTCAGTAACATGGTTGAGCGGCACACCTGCAGTCGAGGCCGCGGCCACAGCTATACTCTCGTATCTAGTTATAGCCATGCTAGCCGAGTCGGTTAACAGCAGCCTTCCCGCCCTCCCTGCCGCGGTACTAGCTTCAGCTCACCCAGTGATTCTCCTACCATTACTCTACGCGCTCTCAGCCCATTCAACAACTAAGGCCCTGGAACTCTCCCTTGCACGCCGAGAGGGTAAGCCCTTTGGAACCATAGAGGCCATTATGGAGGAAGACCCTCCCCTGCCCCTCCAGTGGACCAGGAAGACTCGGTGGGGCTTCGGCCGCCCCCTTGTAGAGTGTCCCTACGTCCTCAGACTTTCACCCAAGAGGTCCCCTCATGTCTTGATAACGGGAGCTACGGGCTCAGGGAAAACGACCACAGCCGCACTCATAGTATCAAGGATGATAGTCCCTGCGCTCATAGTTGACCCTCACGGCGAGTATGCTGATAAGCTTCGAAGAGAAAGGAAGCGAGTAATTAGGGCAAGAGAGACTGCACTCAACCCCCTGGCGCCGCTGCCGGGGGAGACTCCTGAACAACGAGCCGCGGCCTTTACATCACTGCTAGTAGCCCTCTACAAGATAGGGCCGCTACAGCAGCAGCTACTCTACGAGACTCTTCTTGACGCTTACTCATCCCTAAGGGTACCAACGCTAGCCGATGTAGAGAGGCTTCTCGCTAAGGCAGCCTCCGTTGAACCAAGGGCTGCACAGCTCCTCCAATATCTACGCATGCTGCGTACAAGGGTACTTGAGGGCAAAGCCGTAGCCCTTGAGCTTTTCCTGCCAAGAGAAGATGAGGCGGTCATAGTAGACCTCTCCGGCATGACGAGGGAGCAACAAATCCTATACACTGACACACTGCTCCGCCATATAGACATGTGGCTACGCAGTCTCGGAGAGACTGACAAGCTACGCCTATTGCTCATAATAGATGAGGCCCACCTCTTCGCGAAGGAGGGGTCAATAGTTGAGAAAATGCTTATGGAGCTGCGCAAGTACGGCTTGGCAGTCCTACTTTCCACACAACAAGCCAGCGCGCTTCCAAGCCCAGTGCTCTCCAACATAGGGACCCTTATCGCACTCAGACAGGGGGAGCCTAAGGAGAACAACTACATATCACGCTTCCTTTCCGGAGTCGATGAGAGCGATAGGCTACGTGTACTACAATACACTCTCTCAAGCCTACCTAAGGGCTATGCCGTAATCAAGGAAGGAGCTGACCCTATACTTGTGAGCATTGAGTACGAGGCTCCCGTGCAGTAGTAAATATAGTCGCCCAGTCTCTTCCACAGAGCATTCCTGCAGCCAGCAAAGGGGTGAGGAGGGCCGTGGCCGAGGAACTCGTTCCAACAGAGATGGAAGGTGCGGTAGAGAAGGAGGAAGCAGCCGAGGAGGTGGACATCGACCTCAACGCCGTTCTGCTCGAGGTTATGGTTAAGAGGACGGAGCTGTTAGAGAAGCTCATCAGTGGCGAGGCCAGCCTAGAGGCAACAGTCGAACAACTTAATGCCGTAAAGATACCCTCCCTTGAGAAAAGGAGGCGTAGAAAAAGCAGTGCCTAGCCGCTTCAGAACTCCTTTACAACCCTATAGCTGTACCCTATATCCTCCAGTGCCTCCTTGATAACGTTGAGGCTCACTCTCCTATCAAACACTATGACGACACGACGTTCGCCTTCCCTTTTGTAGAGCTTAACCTTGTCAACTACAACAAGGTCTTTGATGTAGTCACTTGGCCTATGCGGGGGCGCAATATAATCCTTGAACTTCTTCTGCATGTACTCATAGAATTCCTCAAAGTTTCTAATATATCTGATGGTCTCCCTTATGTCATTGCTCTCTCTGCCGAGTTTTTCAGTTATAGCCTCCAGTAGGCGTATGGCATCCTCGGCAGGCAGATCTACGAACTTGTACTTCGCAAGGTCAACTTTTACCACAGTCTCGGCCATGGCTGGCCGCCTCCCCGTAGAGACTCCGGAGCCCAGTAGTGAGACGTAAATTACGGGATATAAGATGGATGGAGGCGGCCTCATCCCGTCACACCAGCCTACAAAACGGGGCGCCTCTCTAACACTGTACCCCGTCGCGATTACTGGTGCCCATTGGTCGGCCGCCAGTACTCTAGCCAACGGGAGAGGAGGGTTTTCATTTATCCAGCTTCGCGGAGTGGAGAAAGGGTGAACAGCCGTGAGCATTTACTGGGAGCGATGTGATGTCTGTGGCCATCATAGACCCACTAAGCAGTGCTGGCTGCACCCTGATAGGATGGTGTGTGCTTACTGCTGCATAGCGTGTCCAGAGAGGAATGTCTGTCCAAACCCCGTATGGTTTCCCTCTCTGCGGCCGGCTGAGAAGAGACCTAAGCCCACAGTCCCTGCGAGAAGAGCCCTTGAGGAGCTTCTCAAAAAGCTTGAAGAAGAATAGCATCAAGGAGGACCGTATCCCGTTCCCAGCTATATACGAGGCGAGATCCAGTATACTAGTACGCCCTCACCGGGGAGCTCGAAGCTTATCCTCATAGGCAGTGCTTCGCCGTACTGCAGGGTCACAACGTCGGCCGCTGATGTAGCCTTTAGACTCGCCTTTAGGAGATCTATGGAGTATTTTGCCCTGACTGGCGGGTTCGTGCGTACCTCAAGGCTTATGAGAGGGTCTCCGACACGAAATATGCCCTGGTACTTCTTCTGAGGGCTAACAGAGATTACCTCCAGGCGGTCGTCGTAGGCTGCGAACTCTACCTCGTCACTCACTATCTTTGCGTCGTTTATCAAGTTCTTAAAGTCGTCTGCCTCAAGCTTCGCCTCGACTGTTAGCTCTACCTGAGGTTCGGCTAGTTCCTCAACTACGCCTTCCCTGAGGGGAATGTAGAAGCTTCTTACTACGCCAGTCTTCTTGTCAATGAAGTTTAGCTCCAGGCGACGTTGTTCCTCGTTTAGTTTTAGTTCCACTAAGTCGTTCCTTGTTCCGCGCTTAGCTATTCTGTTAAGTTCGTCAGCAGGAACCACGAATGTCCTCTTCTCCTCGTCTAGCTCGTATTCCTCGAATGCAGCCATGGGAAGCTTGAGTATTATCATTGTAGTCTTGTCTGGGGTTAGGCTCCTAACTTCGAGCCCCTCCGCAGTGGCAACGAAGGGTATCTCGTCCATGACCTTGGCTATTGTCTGGACTATGTATTTGAACTTAGTCGCCGCGGGATATACAGCACGGAAGGCCATGACACAGCACCCGTTAGCCTAACCTACTATTCCCTACCCTGCTGCCGGAGAATATGCTCTACTCATAGGCTAGGCTATTAGGCTCGGGGGAGCCACAGCGCTACACTGCCTCGGAGGGGCGCTGTGATGCAGCTCTACCCGCCCTTTCTGTGAGCCGTTTCCTCTGCGGCAGTGAGGAGCTAACCACCGGCTGAGCGCCCCTCGTTTAGGAGAAGTTCTCAGAGAACCTCACATCCCGTGAGCTTCTCTCCGGCTAGTTTCTTGAATCGCCCTGCATCACTGCCCATGTAGACATTATTGAACATTACGTATACTTCCCCTACGTGTCCACTTCTCGTGTAGCCATCTAGGAGTTCTACAAGCTTCTCGAGGTCCTCGTCGCTGTACCTGTACCGGTAATTGACCTCTCGTCCTCCCAGGCCGTGGAGCCTGAAGTAGAGTATTTGCTGCCCGGGGCATATTACTGGCCGCCTTCTCAGAGGGTCTACAATGTGTATTACATTATGCTTGCAGACTATTTCCTCTACGGCTTCCAAATGTTCATACCAGGTGCCCCTGGGTTCCCAGCCTATGTAGAAGGGGCCTCGCTCTATTGTGGAGAAGAACTGCTTAACCTGCACGTCATTCTCGCGGCTGTAACCGAAGCTTGGAGGCGTCTGCAGCACCACTACCCGGGCGCCAAGCTTCTCGGCGAAGGATTTGACCATGCGCCAGGCTTGCAGATTCTCCTCTGTCGGGCGTAAGAAGCCATAGTTCTCCAGCCTGCCGGGAGGCTTTATGCGTAGCCTACGCCACGTCGGGCTATGATGAGGGTGTGTTACGACCTGCCATGCTTTCATGTTGAATACAAAGCCTTTGGGGGCTTCTCTTCGAAGCTTTTCAGCATACTCCTCTGAAGGCAGGTTGTAGAACGTGTTTTGCAGCTCAACGGTACGGTATAGAGAATAGTAGCGTTTACGCGCGAAAGGGGTAGCCGCAGCAGCCCACGTATAGCTTGCATGCCACCTTGGGTCACCTCTCTTTTCGTTGCCTGCTCTTAGCGCTGAAGGGGCTTTACTTGTATGAAGCGTACCTCGGGCAGCGATGATATCTGTGATTTAAGTTCATCTATGCCTACTTTCGCCGGGCCTAGATCTATTATGAGTATACACTCGGCGTACTCGCCTCTCTTTACGGTTGTGCACTGCGTTGTTATTTGGTCAACGCCTAGCTCAGCTAGCTTCTCCGAGGTTCGCGCTAGTGCTCCCGGGACGTCTTTGAATTCGATACGAAGTTCGTAGAGCTTGCTTTCACCACTCGGGAGAGGCGTGAGAACTATTTCGCGTTTCTCTGGGTCAGCAATGAGGATCAAATTCATCCCCTCTATTATGTTTAATGCCTCACGTACTACGAGGGGTATTGTGACGCGACCCTTACTGTCAACCTTAACTATCTCGGAGAGCTTCACCTTCTCCCACCATTTGATGGATGGAAAAGTTTTGAAATATATAAGCGCTGCTGCAGGCGATACTGTTTTCACTTTTCCTTATTCTCATTGTTCCTCTCTTCGTTCCCCTCTTCAAGCCTCTCTATAAGTGCCTGCGCCAGGCTAAGTATAGCCCTTGCAGCTGGCGTGTCGGGGTATTTAACGAAGAAGGGCTCTCCCGCATCGTTAGCGCGGGATATACGCGGGTCTATAGGTATCTCTCCTAAGAATGGTATGTTGTATTGCTCTGCTATGCGGCGTCCAGCACCCTCGCCGAATATGTAATGCTTGCTGCCGTCGGGGCATACGAAGTAACTCATATTCTCTATAATGCCTATTATATTCAAGTTGAGTTTGCGGCAGAAGTTTATCGCCTTAGCTACTACTAGCCTTGAGACATCGGAGGGAATCGTCACTATTATTGCTCCAGTCATGTCCTTTATCAGCTGTACTATTGTGAGCTGCTCGTCCCCCGTGCCTGGAGGGAGATCCACGAGTAGATAGTCAAGCTCACCCCAGTCGGTGTAGGCTAACATCTCCCTTATCGCGGAAGTTGTCATCGCGCCTCTCCATATAACTGGGACATCTTCTGCCGGGAGCATGAGCCCTATAGAGACTACCTTCACACCAAGGGGTGCTGTGACAGGTATTAGCCTGCCCTCTCCTGTGGCTAGTATATGCTGCTCCTGGACTCCCATCATCTTCGGCATTGAAGGACCATATATATCGGCATCTAGCACTCCAACCTTCTTGCCTAGATAGCTTAGTGCAAAGGCTAGGCTTGCGGTCACAAAGGATTTCCCTACGCCACCCTTTCCGCTCAGTATAGCTATCTTGTATTTTATTTTCTTCATATTTTCTTCTATCATCTTCTCTTGTTCGCGTATGCGCTTAAACGCTTCTATACGCGCCCTAACCTCCGGCGGCACATTCGGCTTCTGGCCCAAGAGCGCGCCACCTCTACCTTGATGTGCCGGGGTAGGGGGTTCCGGTGAGGGGATAATCGTGTTTATCGGCGACGATGTTAGCAGCTGTGTTGGTTCCTCGCTGACACAGCTACGACAGATGATGCTGAGAATTGCTGCCGCTAAGGCACTCCGCTTTCTTCGGGGCGTCTACAGGGTAAGGTTTCTAGCGGGAGAGCTGGGAGTATCAGGGTCGTCACTCAGCCGCTATGTTGCCGGAGACTCCGTGCCTAGGCTTAGGCACTTGCCACGTGTTCTACGCCTGTTGGATGAGCTCTTTGAAGATGCTGCTGCGAGGATCGTCTCCCGCTATGGCGTCGTGGAGCTTCTTAGACGCGATGGATTTGCCGAGGCTGCTGCACTCTATCTATGCAGTAGAGTGGGCAACGTAGGGTCAGTCTATGCCTTTGAGGATGCTTGCAGCGTTGTGGCTTCTACTTATGCTTCTATTACGGGGGCAGAGTTTGGTCTTGTAGTTCTTGGCCCCCTTATACCGCTTAAAGGTAGATGCTATGATGAACATGTTGAGGGAGCAGTAATGCGTGTGTGCGTGACGGGTGGCACCGATGTGGGTTCTGGACTGGTAGTTGCACCTGTTTTCGCTGTGGGAAGACATGTTGAGGTGGCGGTAAACGTTCTCGGTAAGAGGCATAGTTCTCTTATGGTGTTCAAGCTTATCTGCGGCGGCTCAGCGCCTTGTGTTGAGAGGGCGCGATGAACTGGGTCTTAAAGGCTGAAAGGGGACCTTGTGATGAGGAACCCACGCCGTGAGCCCCCCTATATCTGTAGAGAGGAGCTCGCCGCCCTAGTCTGTACGCTTGATTGCAGATACGTTGTTATTGACTGCGGTGGGTACGGTGTTATTCTCGCTGTAGTCTTTCGTGATAGCTTCTGCGAGGAGCCACCAGGCTTTGTGATCGAAGGCTGCATAGTTGCAGACGAGAAGGGAGTTGCTTCTGAGCTTGAGGCTGATAAGGTTCTATACGCCTCCAAGGCTGGTCAACATGTAGTTGTTGCTACGGAGTGCGACTTGCTTGTCAGCTTTTACGACAGTCTTAGGGACGCTGTAAAGGGTGTTAAGGAGCTTATCGAAGAGGGCTGCGGATCCATATGCTACGATGCTTCTCTTAAATGCGCATGGAGCTTTCCGGAAGCGGCACGCCTTGTAACCGGCGATTATGGTTAGGATTGTGCTTGTATTAGCTACTCTTCTTCCTTCTACGGCGCCTCCTCTTGGGCTTCTCCTCTTGCTCCATTTCAGCCAGGCCTTCCTCTAGTCTCCTCAGCTCCTCCTCGCTTAGGGAGAACTGCATGCCTGCGTCTAGCCGTTTTGGCTCCCTAGTTGCGTCTGCTGCGTAGCCCTTGAGCTGCTCCATTTCTGATTCATCCAGATACGGTGCTATTATGTACATTTTCTTTTCATGGTAAGCATCGTTTATCCAAATGTTATCAAAGCTTACAGTAGCTATAGGCACTTGTACTATTAGCTCGTTACCCTCCTTCATCATCGGCAGCTGTAGGTCACGGATAACGTCAACTAGGTCGGCATTTATTGGTAAACGGTAACGAACTTCGAAGGTTGTCTTGAGTACCGTGAAATCGCTAGTCCCAGGATCCCATTCTTCAAAAGCTCTGCGAGCATAGCCTTTGATTGCTTCAGGAAACTCTCCTTCAATTACCTCTGCCTGGACTATTTTGCCCTCCTCGCTACGTATCACAGCTATCTTCATGGCATCGCGCCCTCTTCTGGGCTCTGGGCCCTGTGTTGGCTGCAGAGCAGCGCTTGCTAACCTTACTATACCTTTTCCTTGGCAACAGCTAGAATGATATTCCATTCCATTAATGTAGAGACACAAGTTGCAGGCGCTGAGTCGCGTAGATAGCTGAACGCTACCCAGAAGATCCGAACCCATGCGAGTCGACGCGTCTTGCCCTAGCTCTCTCCAAAAATGTTAACCCGCGCTAGCACTAGCGAGTAGAAAAGCTGTCACTACGACATTACAATGACATCCTCCATGATATAGGAGCCGCTATACATGTCGACACCCGTCGCGGCGACTTCATCCTCTACACCCGCCGCCCCCGACAATTACAGCAATCTGGCCGCGAGAACATCATTTATCTCGACGCAGTAGGCCCTGCTCGCATTGAACTTCTCCTGCTGTTATCGGTACGCAGCTGTAGCCGTAGCCGGGATCGTAGAGTACATTGCCCGAGCCGTCCAAGCAAGTTCAAGCACCCTATGAACGATGTGCAGAGAGAATTGACGCACATAGAATAGGCGATAGAGGTCCCCCTTACTCCCGGCATAGAGGATAAAACTGGATTTAGCTTGCCTTGCTTAGCTCTCTGATCTTCTCAAGCACTATTTTCCTCGCCTCGCCTATGTCGGGCTGGAGCGCTTTGTTAAGCGGGAGCCTCGAGATTAACACTTTGATTTCACCGTTGTCTAGCTGTACGAGGAGCTGAGGCAGCCAGGGCATGCCGAGTTCATCTGTGTCGCCATGTTCTGTTAGGAGTAGGTAGTCCTCTATTCTTACCTCCTTTTCTAGCCCTGTTTCGGCTGCGATCTGGTCAAGCAGCTTGAGCCAGAGCTTGTGCTGAGGATGGTCCTTAGCTGTGACGAGGATTAGCTTAACGGGCCTAGCCACAGCTAGTCACCTCCACGAGCCGCTGTAGGCTTAGCTTATAAGTCCTCCTGCTCCACTTCTCTGCAAGTCCTCTACGCTGCATCTCTGCAAGTATTCTCCCTGCAGTCCTAGTGGAGACCCCTAGCATAGCTGCTAGCTGGTTTACTGTTATGTAATTGATGCCATGTATCGCTAGGGTCGAAGCTAGCCTTACTATATCTATCCTGGCCCTGGGCACAGCTTTCCCCGCTTCTTTTCGCCCCGTGAAGCCTAGCGCCTTGAGACCCCTCCGAAACTGCCAGGAGAGCCAGAAAGAATAGGGGCTACGGGCGCCAGTACACCTTCACCCGGAGTTGGCGGCGGACAACAGCAGCCGCGTTAGGGTGCATAGCACCGTGTTCACCTATTCACAGCCCATGCCAGTGTACGTGCCCGATACCAGCGTGATAGTCGAGGGAGCAGTTAGTAGACTCGTGGAGGAAGGCAGAATACGGGGCCGTATCATAATACACCGGGCCATCCTAGCCGAGCTAGAGCATCAAGCCAACGTAGGAAAGGCCACCGGCTTCGCTGGCCTTGAGGAGATAGCTAGGCTGCGTGAGCTAGCTGAGAGGGGCCACATTGAGCTCGAGGTAGCTGGAGCCAGACCTAGCGCCCGCGAGATAGCCGAGGCAAAGCACGGAGCCATAGATGCCATCATACGCGACTATGCCTACGAGGCCGGCGCTACGCTCATAACAGCCGACAGAGTACAATTCCTCGTTGCCAAGGCACTGGGCATCTCTGTTATATACATCCATTCCTCAGAGGCTAGGGAATACCCATCATTAGTGACAATGTTTGACGATAACACTATGAGCGTCCACCTTAAGGAGGGTGCCCCTCCAAGAGCCAAGAAAGGTACACCGGGCAACTGGATACTCGTAGACCTTTCCACCGAGCCGTTGAGTAGAGAGGATCTGCAGAGATATGCGAGGGAGATAGTTGAGATAGCACGCAGAAGAAGCGACGGATTCATCGAGATAGATAGGCTTGGTTCGACAATAGTTCAGCTCGGCCCCTATAGGATAGTAATAACCAGGCCGCCTCTCAGCGAGGGCTGGGAGATAACCGCCGTACGCCCGCTCAAGAAGCTACGCCTCGAGGACTACAGACTTCCAGCAAAGCTTATAGCGAGACTGGAGCAACGCGCTGAGGGCATACTGATAGCCGGCGCACCAGGCATGGGTAAGACGACATTCGCTCAAGCACTCGCGGAACACTATGCCTCCAAAGGCAAGGTCGTCAAAACCATAGAGTCTCCAAGGGACATGCAGCTGCCTCCAGACGTGACGCAATACTCTAAGAACTATGCAGCTCCAGGCGAGCTACATGACATACTCCTTCTCAGCCGCCCCGACTATACGGTGTACGACGAGCTAAGAAGCGATTCCGATTTCCAGCTCTACATAGATTTAAGGCTGGCAGGAATCGGGATGATAGGCGTTGTACACGCAACGACGCCCATAGACGCAGTTCAGCGCTTCGTGCGAAGAGTAGACATTGGAATGCTTCCAAGCATCATAGACACAGTGATATTCATAGATAAAGGTACAGTTAATAAAGTGTATGAGCTCAAAATGACTGTAAAGCTTCCTACAGGGCTAAGGGAAGCAGACCTGGCCAGGCCCGTAGTCGAGGTAAGGGACGCACTTACAGGCAGTCTGGAGTACGAGATATACACCTTCGGCGAGCAGACAGTAGTAGTCCCAGTCAAGCAGGCTACGCACTCACCGCTCATAGACAAGCTGCGCCATGTCATAGAGCGCATGCTCCCCGGCGCGGAAGTGGAGGTACGGGACAACATGCTACTCGTCAACGTGCCAAGAACCCTCGCCAAGACGCTAATGAAGAGGATGAGGAGGATAAGAAAGCTTGAAGAAAAGTACGGCGTGCCGATAAGAGTCAACATGATAGGGTAGCCAGAGCCTTGACTGGGCCCCGACGCCGCGGCTTTGATGCAGAACGCGAACTCGCACGCATCCTCTGGAGCCGTGGCTTTGCAGTCATCCGGGGCCCCGCAAGCGGCGCGAAAGCAAAACATGTCACATACCCGGACATAGTCGCACTCTACAAAGGCAGAATATTCGTCCTCGAGGTAAAGTATAGGCACAGTCTCAGCCAACCCCTCTATGTACCGCTACCCCAAGTTGAGAAACTCCTGGAATTTGCGCAGCGAGCGGGAGGAGAGCCGTTAATAGCTGTAAAGGTTCCACGTCGAGGATGGTTCCTTATAGCCATAGACAAGGCTAAGCGAACCAAAACGGCACTCCGCATAGACGATGAGATCCTTGCAGAAGCTCTAACACTGGAAGAATTCATTACAAGCACTATAAACATGTCCCTCACAAGCTACATGACCAACAGAGGGAGGGGTCAGCCGGGTAAGCTTTCTCCACAGCCAAGCGGCTCAGTCCGGGAGTAACTCCTCATCCCCCTGGGGAGCGCGTTACTTTACCTTCACTTCGCGGAAGAATGTTCTACCGACATGCCTCCATATAACCCGCACAGTCACGGACTCCTCGGCCTTGAGTTCCACGAGCTTCTCGCTGCCCGCCTCAACACGCTCAACTACCTTACGGTCAACAACCATGCCCTTGCTGAGCGCCACAACTATCACGTTTGAAGCACCGATACTCCCGGTGTTACGTATCTTAACCATAATCCTGCCCTCGCTCCTATAGGCCTCGCCTATAGCAAGGGCCGGCATCGGCACCTGGCTTTCAACAACCAATATCGAAGACGCCAACGCATGCCGCGGGAAGTAGGAGCCGTCGCTCTCGTGAGCAACAGTGACAGCTCCTAGGCTTCCACGCGCTACGATACTATGTTCGACGAACCCGTTTCCAGGAATCCTGGAGCCATTAACAGTTACAACAGCCTCTGTGTGAGGCACAAAACCCACGAAGCGTAGCTCCGGGCTGGCAAAGATAGAGCCCAAGCTCAACCTATAGGCCTCCCTAGGGGCCAGAGTAAGTGCGCCAGAACAGAGACAGTACTTAGTAGCAGCGCCTGGATAACTATATTCGACCAAGAAACCCACTTGCTCAACCACGATACTCTCGATGCTGTAGTCCTCAACTTCGACCTTGAAGCTGTTACTATGAGTGGACCTTATAACGGGAGTCACATCATACACGAACTTGCAGAAAATCTTCTCCCCAAACGAGGAGCACACTTGAGGCTTAAACTCTCTGGTCAAGGTAACTCTACCGAAACCTATTCTAAATCCCCCAACCCTTCGCGACGAAGCAACAACCCCCACCTCAAGAACTGCCCGAACGGCTTCGAGCCCCTCCAGCAACACGAAGTCCGTCCTAAACCGTGTGTGAGAGGACTGCCCCACCGTTATACCCGGCAACACATTCTCATAGACAACGACACTAGCACCCTCACCCGAGGCAGCAACCGGCAGCCCACCATCCACCATGGCGTAGCCCCTCTACCGGCCTCAGCCACCTGCGGCCACCCCCTATAATCAACTACCGTTGCAGACCAAGCGGAGAAGAAAGCTCCCCTAATACTCGCTTCATAGCGGCCTCCTCCTGCGTACCCCTCACAGCTATGTAGTAAAGCCTCGCCGTCTTACCGGGAGCGGGGCGAAGAAGCCTACCAAGCCTCTGTATGAACTGCCTCCTGCTAGAAGTCCCCGACATCACTATACCAACATTAGCGTCAGGCACGTCAAGTCCCTCATCACCAACAGTCGTGAATATAATCACACGGTACCGTCCCCTCTTAAACAGTTCAACAAGCATGCGGCGCCTAACCTTGTCAGTCTTCCCCGTGACCACGGGTGCCCCAACGTATTTACCCAGCTCCTCCGCCTGCCTAACATACTGAGTAAACACTATTATCTTAGAGCCTTTCCTCAGCTCCTCCTCTATAATCCTCTTAGCTTCATCCATTTTACCCTTACACAACGCGAGCATGCTACGCATTTGGCCCAGAAGCTGCAAAGCCTTACGCGCACTCTCGTCCCCGACAGCAGCCGCCTGCACCAGCTCTTGAACGCTCCTACCACGAGCCAGGGCAAGATACCTACGCCTAAGCTCCCGGTACTTTTCACGCTCGCGGGGGGAGAGCTCAACAAGCCTAGGCACAATTACGAACGAGGCGACATAGCCCTCTTCCTCAAGCTCCTCTAAGCTCTTCTCATAAACCACGCCGCCCAGTAAGGAGAATAGCTCCTCGTGACGCCCATCCTCACGATAAGGAGTAGCCGTTAGGCCAAGCCTATAGGGAGCCAGAGACTTCAACGCTATAAACCTAAACTTGTCCGCCGGAAGATGATGAGCCTCATCTATGATGAGCAGCCCAAAACGGTCCCATAAGACATCCATGTTACGGTAAGCCGACTGATATGTCGCAACAGTGACCGTCCGCACCCTCTTCTCACCGCTATAGAAAACCCCTATATCGCTTGCAGCCAAGTCGGTGAACCTGCGAAGCTTGTCAACCCACTCATTGAGCTGCTCACGCGTATATACTATTATCAGCGTCGGCACACCAAGCCTAGCCATAGCCGCTATAGCAACAACAGTCTTACCCGCACCTGTAGGCAGGACGACGAGACCACGGCCACTATTACCGAGCCACGCCTCAACGGCCTCAGACTGGTAGCGCCTAAGCTCCCCACGGAAACCTATAGCGGCGACGTTTCTCCGCAGCAACCCACTCTTATCCACAACCTCGAAGCCGTACTTCTCAAGAGTACCAACCACATCCACAATTTTGTAAGGCGATACAATGAAGCCTCGATGCTCGCGCGAGTACCTAATGAACCCTTGAATCCTATACTCTTCAAGATACCTAGACAAGAGGCTACGTGATCTCAGTAGATATCCCCACGGAGTTTTATCCACCACAACCTTGTACATCTCCTCGAGCAGTGACTCCAGCTTCTCCCTTTCCTCGATTTCAGCACCAATCTTGTCCAGGAAGCTTACATAGCTTTTGAGGTTAGACGAACGCAACATGCTAGGTTTGAACACGAAGACACTGCAGCCGCCGCGCCTCCCAAGATAGTCTGCGAACTCACGTATCCTGCGGTACTCATCCTGGCTGAGCCATTCACAAACCTTGAACACTATCGTCAACACGTATCGGCCCTCGGAGCAGCCTTGGGCCTACCTTCCACCGAAGAGGAACGACTCCAGCCTCGACGCTCCTAGAACCTCGTCCCATGTTACGTTGATTGACGATAGCATTTGCTCGAATATACTCTTCATTGTATCAACATATTTGTCTATATCGACCTCAGTTAGCCTAGCGAGCTGCACAGGCTTCACCCCCTCCCGCCCCCTCACCTTTACGAAGCTTATCACGTCACCTGGGAGCACTTGCACGCCAGCTGCTACGAGCTGCCTAGCCGCCTTGACGTGCTGGGGCGTGTTCTTAGTGTAGGCTTCTATCGGCTTATTGAGCGCCATCTTCACTGCAAGCTCGTCAAGATTGTACTCAAGGTCGCGGAGCTTCCGGTATACGCCGCGCAGCCTTTCTACTATCTCCCTCCGCGCCTTGATGAAGCCCTCGGCGTTCTCTATAGAGCCTATTATCTTGAGTATGTCGCTAAACTCTTTCTTCAAGAACTCTGGCGTGTTCCTCTTCTTCGCTACAAGCCCCTTGACGTCCACGGTACCGTCCTCATACACGCCTATGTAGTTCTTCTTCAAACCACTGAAGGTTACGAACCTGTAAACCTTGTCAACCTCCAAATCGAGCCCAAACTTCTCCTCAACATAATCCTGCAGCTCCTTTAATGCTCCACGTTCCGGATGCCAGATGAAGAGAGAGTCCGTGTCACCGTAGAGAACGAATAGGCCCAGCTCTGCCGCCTTCTGTAACGTCGCCCTAATCGTGTACCTACCTATCGCTGTAACGCTCTCCGCCACGGGTGGCGTGTAGAACGGAAATGTCTCTGCCCCAAATACACCATAGCTAGCGTTAATATACACCTTCATGGCTGCTTGGACCGTGGAATACCAAGCCCTAAGCTTATTGGGCAACGACTTGTCCTTAGCCCTCTTCTTGTATATCTTTACTCTGTAGTCTCTAAGCAAGCCGACAATCTGTGCAGTCAACCCGGGTATACTCATACACACCTTATGCCCTACATCGGGCACCTCGACAAGTCTGGAGTCTGGACAATATACAGGATTAACAGTCTCGTAGCTCAAGTTCCACCTCTTGATTATGCTAGGATACAGGCTGGCAAAGTCAAGCACTACTATGTCAAAGAATATGCCACTGGGAGGATCAAGTACCAGAGCACCCTGATACTTCTTGCCCTTAATTATAGCCGAGGACGTTGTCTGGCCTTTGAGCCTCTGTATCTCCTCCCGCGTAGGTATAAGGTAGCCTTTCCTCCTATGCTCCCAGTACAGCAGGCTACGCACCCAGGCCGAGACCTGGCTCCGTGTAACATCCTCCAAGGGAAGCTTCGATATACGCATCAACAATATTATGAGCTTCCATACTAGATCGTCGTTGAATGTTGTGAGCCTAAGCGTGAGTTCAGCGTCACGTACGTTATAACGTACAAGGTCTAATAGGCTTAGGTCGCTTATCGTTGACTCTACAGCTACCTTGTGCTCACCTAGTAATGCTGAAGCTATTGCATCGAGCGTGAACTCCTTGTACGCGTTGCCGAACGCGTAGCTCTGCACGGCCTTGATCGTGAAGAACCTGTAGAGGTCAAGGTGGAGCCCGTACTCTAGAGATATGTAGTCTCTGTAGAGCTTGAATGGTATGTGCTCCCTAGATATCCCGAGCTTTATCGCGCGATTGTATAGGTACTGGAAGTCGAAGTTGTCGCCGTTGAACGTCACGACGACGGGGTAGTTGGCTATCAGCCTGAAGGTTTCAAGCAGCAGCGCACGCTCATCGTCAAATATCTCTATATGAACACCTTTGGGCAGCTCACCGCTAGGCCTCTCCGCGCGAAGCCTAGGCCTGTGGAGTATGAATATTGCACGCCATCCCTCATCTGAGGCGAAAGCGACACTTATGACAGGGTAAGAGGCCTTGCTTGCGTCCGGTATCCTTCCTTTAAAGGGCGTGAAGACCTCTATGTCTATCGCTAGCCTATGCGGCTTCGGCGGCTCCTGCTCGAACAACGGGTACCAGTTAATAGCCATCTCTATCGTGCTCTCGTCCTCGCCCTCGAATATCTTCCTTATCTTCTCCTCCTCTTCGGGTGTATGTTCAGGGGGCACTTGCTTGAGCACACCCTTCTCCACTACATGAAGCATGCCCGGGACGAGGGCACGGTCATAGATATAGTTGTGGTGGAACTTTATGTTAGCCTCCCAGGCCCTAGGAACCTTGTCCCTAAGAGCTGGCACAACGTCCGGCGTCTTCACGACTATCTTGGTCACCTTTAGTCGCTGCCATCTAAGCAGGTCAAACTTCTCCACAACCTCGATGTGGTCGAAACCTGGGTGCCTTATCACTTCGCGCACTTCCTGCAGCTTGTCGGGCGGGAGGTCTGTTAGGAAGTAGGGCATGTAGCCCGTCTTATCGTGATAAATGTACATGCTGCCTGTACGCGGGTCAAGAAGCTTAGCAGCTGCAACCCCACGCTCCCCGTCATAGAGTGTTTGGAGCAGATAGAGTTGAACGTTCTCGGGTGCCTCCATGGGGCGCCTCACGAGAGGATACATTGAGAGCTTCTCTAAGACATCTCCTTGCTCCCCAAGGAGGCCTCCTATGAGCTTCTTAGCCTCCTCGGGGCTCATGGGGACGGGCTTCGCCTCTGCCTTAGGGGGCCTGGGTGCAGCTGGTTGAGGCGCTGGGCTTGGGCACGGAACCGGCCCTGGCGCGTTGACCCTTGGGGCCTCGCGGGGAATGCTACTTGAGGAGAGTTCGCGGAGCAACTCCTCTAGCTTGCTCTCGTAGAACTTCTTCACCGCTTCAACGGTCTTGGCGCTCTCCTGGCTAGTCTCTGAGCCGTTACTGTTCTCCCATGCAGCTGGTTTAGCCTCGGTAGTCTCGTGTCCCTTGTTCGTCGTGGAGGCTAAGAAGTCTAGCAGTGAACGTTCCGCTCTCCTCCTCCGTCGCCTCGTCATACTTGGCGGCCCCTTGTTGGAGACGTTAGATAGGGGCTGGTATCACCGTATAAGGGAGATGGGGTGCATCCGCACAGAGGGCGAGACATAGCCTTAAAAACCCCAGTGGCGCTAAGGCTGTTTGATGGCAGGCAGAGCCCTCAGGGCTCGCTGGGCCCGTAGTCTAGCCAGGATAGGACGCCGGCCTGCGGAGCCGGTGATCCGGGGTTCAAATCCCCGCGGGCCCGCCAGCTCCTTAGCTCGACCTCTCACTCCTTACTGTCTACCTACATTACATGCTCCACCCCTAGTAGGGTCCCAAGCGCTTTGCCGAAGAGGAAGCTTCCGAATGCTGTACCCAGCATCAGTGCTAGGCTCTCCAGGAATTCTTTCAAGAACGGCTTGTCCTGCACAACTGTGCTGAAGTAGGTGAAGGAACCCACTACAAGCGTTGCAAGGAGTAGGCTGGCTGTAAAGGCTTCAGCCATGTTCCTGAATATGAAGTATGGCAGCGCAAGCAGCACCACTGAGGCTATGTAGGCTATGCCTGTGACACCGGCGCTTATTATTGGCCTCGTCTCACGCCCATGCTTTGCCTGGAGATATGCTGCGCCCGACATTGACAGCGCTGCTGAGAATCCTACTACGAGGCCCGCGACACCCGCTAGTATGGTGCTCGAAGTTGCGCCAAGGAACCCTGCATGGACACCGGTTATCTCAACAATTGCATCTGCTAGTCCAAGCGCTATATACCCTAGATACTTCACCCTAACATCCTCTATACCTTCAAGTAGCTTCGCCTCATGGTTCCTCTCATCCTCTATTATCTCTTCAAGTCTTCTCCTATCCTCACCCTTAAGGTACCTTAAGGCTTCAGTATATTCCCGGATAGCCTCCTCCTCGCCCCGCTCAAGCATCTTGAGCGTGAATATAGGTCCCAGTATCCGGTAGGCGAGACCCAGGAGCATGAGCGATAAGCGTCGTGGTCTGCAGTCCCTGCCGAGCATCCGCCTCCAGAACTCGTAATGGCTCCTCTCCTGCGCAGCCATCTCTTCGAGCACGCTGCGTCTAACAGGGTCACGCTCCCTAGCGGCAAGCCACTGGTAAGCCTTGTAGGCTGTAAGCTCCTCGCGACAGAACTTTTCAGCCAGCTTCTCCGGCACCGTCACAGCTCCTACACCGTGCTGCACCAAGACTCGGATCCCGGAAGGCTTTTAGATGCCTAGGGCGAGCCGCAGTGCAAGTAGCCGGGTCCGGCCATAGCGGCCGGGTAACACCC
>CAZIWH010000030.1:0-19143 GCA_964542985.1 uncultured Hyperthermus sp.
ACTCCTTAACCTTAGTTCTTATGGTGTCTATACCTCTCTCATCGCTCGCGTTTAGCTCTAGCATGTACTGTCTATAGTTCTCGCCGTAGAGGTCATGGGCCAAAGCGTGGGCAGCTGTGGTCTTACCCGTACCTGGGGGCCCCACGAAGAGTAGATGAGGCATATTCTTTTCTTCAACGAATTTCTTGAGCCTCTTCACTATCTCCTCCTGGTTGACTATCTCGTCAAGGCTCTTGGGCCTATACTTCTCCGCCCAGAGAAGCTCTGCCAGCTCGCTAGACAAGCCACTCCACCCTATCTTGTACTATAACACCCGGCCCTGGCCGCCTATTTTAGGGGAGTGGAGTAGGGACAGTAAACGGCGCAACACCATGCCGAAACCCTTTGAAGTCATGCTACGGGTAATCGAGGAGGAGTACATGCTCAAGCCCGTGAGGATAATGGTCGTAAAGGACTACGGTAATGTCCACATAGACGGCACGGAGTATCCTCTACACAAGGGTGTGGAGCTGGAGGTGCCGCTGTGGCTCGCAGAGCTACTAGTATCACGAGGCGTAGCCAACGTAGTTGAGACGCCACTCAGCATAGAGGACATAGCCCGAGTGCACTTCGCAACAGTCAGCGCAAGGACACCAGCCGAACTCGAGCCCCTGCCGCGCAACTTCTACCAGGAGGCAAAGAGGTTTATCAAACAACTCGACGAGGAGATAAGGAGAGAGTTCAACGCGGCACTGCTCGAGGAGAAGCAGAAGGCAATACAGTACCTTCTTGAGATAATTGACCGAAGGCTTACACTCATAATGCAGAGCATAAGAAGTCCTACAACCATAGCTGAGATATCATCCAAGCTCTCTCAAGAAGAGTCTACCCTACTCGAAGAGATAAGAGACGATGTAGAGAAGTGGAAGAGGACACTGACTCCACGATCATAACCCGCAGGGCTTAAGGGGGGTTATCCGCGCAACCCCGCTGAGAGGGCCGCCGAAACTATGGAGACCCTGCTGGCTCCTGGCGCGGGCGAGGAGGTACTTGACGTACGTGAAAGATTCTACGAGTTCATGAGGAGCTTCCGCGACAGGCACGGCAACTACAAGTACCGTGAACGTGTCCGGCAAATGATAACAATGGGGCAGAGGAGCCTCCTCGTAGACTACAACGATCTCTACCTATTCGACACCAGGCTCTCAAGGCTTCTCATCGAGAAGCCAGACGAGGTTCTCAGACAGGCCAGTGAGGCGCTACGAGACATAGTCCAAACCGAGGCGCCAGAGTATGCCGAGGAGATACGGCGTTTCTACGTGAGAGTCAGGGCGCTTCCCAGGACGACGCCGCTGAGGAGGCTGCGCAGCGACCACATAGGCAAGCTTGTCATGCTTGAAGGTATCCTCGTCCGCACAACTCCCGTCAAGGAGAAGATAGTGCAAGCCGTGTTCACACACTGCACTAGAGAGGAGGGCTGCCACGAGTTCGTGTGGCCCCCCGAGGGCGAGCTCACTGGGGACACCATAGAGCGGCCCCCGGTCTGTCCGGTATGCGGCTCCTCTTCCGGCTCTTTCCACCTTGTTCCTGAGAAGTCCAAACTCATAGACTGGCAGAAGATCGTGTTACAGGAGAGGCCGGAGGAAGTCCCTCCAGGTCAGCTCCCACGCAGCATAGAGGTCGTTCTCCACGACGAGCTTGTCGATAGTGCCCGGCCAGGCGATAGAGTAAGCGTTGTCGGAATCGTGCGGGTTCGCCCCGACACTGCATCCAAGAAGCGCGCAATCTACGACATGGTCATAGATGCTGTCCACATTGAGGTCTCGCAAAAGATACTTGAAGAAGTCGTGATTACCCGCGAAGACGAGGAGAGGATAAAGGCGCTTGCTAAGGACCCATGGGTTAGGAAGAAAATACTCGCCAGCATAGCGCCGGCGATATACGGCCACTGGGACATAAAGGAGGCAATAGCCCTAGCCCTCTTCGGCGGAGTACCCAAGGTCACGCAGGACGGGCTGAGGATAAGAGGCGACATCCATGTCCTCATAGTAGGTGACCCGGGCACCGCTAAGAGCCAGCTCCTCCAGTACGCTGCCCGTATAGCACCCCGCGGCATCTACACAACAGGCAAGGGCGCAACCGCTGCGGGCCTTACCGCTGCCGTGATACGCGACAAGACCACCGGCGAGTACTACCTTGAAGCAGGCGCACTCGTACTAGCCGACGGAGGAGTGGCTGCGATAGACGAGATAGACAAGATGAGAGACGAGGACCGAGTCGCCATACACGAAGCTATGGAACAGCAGACTGTAAGCATAGCCAAGGCAGGCATAATAGCCAAGCTGAACGCAAGGACTACAGTAATAGCTGCGGGCAACCCCAAGTTCGGACGTTACCTGCCAAACCGTACACTAGCAGACAACATTAACCTTCCAGTAACTATACTCTCAAGATTCGACCTCATATTCATACTAAAGGATCAGCCCAACCCGGAAGAGGATCGAAAGCTGGCCAGACACGTGCTCGAGGTTCACCGAGACGCGGAACACGTCAAACCCGAAATAGATCCCTCACTGCTCAAGAAGTACATAAGCTATGCAAGACGCTATATAAGACCCAAGCTGACGCCCGAAGCGATAAAGCTCATAGAAGACTTCTACGTTGAGATGAGACGCATGAGCGCAGAGAACCCCGAGGGAGCAATAGCGATAACCGCTAGACAGCTGGAGGCACTAATTAGACTCGCCGAGGCCCATGCCAAGATGGCGCTAAAGAATGAAGTAACTGCCGAGGACGCTGAGGCAGCAATAAGGCTGATGAAGAGCTTCCTCGAGAGCGCCGGAATGGACATAGAGAGTGGGCGCATAGATATAGACGTTATAATGACGGGCAAGCCCAGGAGCAAGCAGGAGAAGCTAACCAGGATAATGGAGATAATAGAAGAGCTGGAACAGGAGAGCGAAGAGGGCTGCGCCAGGCTGAAGGAGATACACCGCCGCGCAGCAAGCGAGGGGATAGAGTCCAGCCTCGTCGAGGAAGCCATTAAGAGCTTCAGAAGGGACGGCTTGATCTACGAGAAGAGTATAGGCTGCTTCGCGGTAGTAAGGTAGCCCGACGTTTTGCTTAAGAAAGTGGATGCTCTGGTCTGGTATACTCTTTACTGATGTTCTCCCTCCTCAGCGCCTTCAAAGAGCTCTAGGCAGCCCTCCTTCTCCAGGCGGTGCCTCCACAGATTTATCGGCATCCACATTATCCAAGCAGGTATCCTCTTTATGAACTCGTAGGCCTCCTCCCAGTTCTCTAGCCCGAGCTTCCTGGCAAGCTCCTCGAGCCCCATGGGCCTGTGAAGATACTCATGGATTATCTGGAGCACCTGGGGCGTTATGAAGACCTGCTTCTCGCCAACAACCACTATGTACTCTTTGCACTTCTCGCTCAAGGCGCCACCCCGTGCTACTAGGCGGCCCGCCCCACACCCTCCTAAAGAACACTATGCCCGCCTACGCGGGGGCGGTGCCCGGGGGCGGAAGGCCCCCTTTTACATAAGCAGCCCATCACTGGCCCCGGGGGCTCCTCAGCGCTGGAACGCCAGGGCATCCCGCCCCAGGAAAGACTTAGGAGAAACTGAGAGGGGCGGGGGCGGGTTAATGTCTACTGTGCGCTAAGAGTACCTCGACCGCTTCATAGACCCTGGAGAAGAGCACGTCCCTGTTTTCCAAAGTCACGGTGAACCAACATGTATTGTTCTCTAGCAGTGACTTCACTTCACGATCACGTAGCCTTTCGTGTACCACGTAGACTCCGGGCTTACTTGAACGCAGTACTGTGAGTATTGCGTTGCGTAGCCCGGGTAGGCTGAGCTCCATTGGACCTATCTCGTCTATCATAACTAGGTCTGCTGCTTCAAACCGGGTGAGCAGGTAGTTTGCCAGTTCTATCGCCTCCATGCATGTATAGTATCTGCCAACACGAGGACCGTCGCAGCCATCTGTTCTGGCAAGCCACCTCTCGAGACGACCATCAAGACTACGGATTAGGAAGCCTATTCTGCGCCCGCTTCTACGCACCTCGGGGCACACGAAACCCTCTATGCGGAAGCCCTCTCGGCGCAACGCTTCATAGACACGTGTAAAGAGAGTGGTCTTCCCTATGCCGGGCCTGCCGGTAATAGCCACGAGACGGTAGCCCTCAGGGCATAGGCTGGCGCTCAAAACATCTGCACCCGTGCCCTAGAGCCACGACGGGAAGCCATATACTCCTCCGGGGGAACGTAGAAGAGTAGCTTACCCTCATGGTAATCCCTTATCACGGTCCTCGCGGCCTCTTCGACAAGCGGCTCACCATCGCTCTTGTAACGCCAGCCACGCTTCAAAGCTATTAGCTCAAGGATACGATAAGGATCCGTCTCCTCTATGCCGTAGGCGTCCCGTACAACTCTGGGATTGTAGCGGAGCGCCCTCTCCAGCAGCATCATAGCCGGCTTTACCGGGTCCCAGAGCTGCTCGGGCGGCCTGCCACGTATGATAGCTTCAAGCTGACCGCCTTCAACCGGTATAATTCCCGGAGTGTCTATCATGTAGAGGTTTGTGCCTATCCTATAGAGCTGTGCATGAGTAGTGTAACCCGGCGAGCCCGGTATAGGGCTCGTAGAGGCGCTATGGCGGCCCTTAAGGGCATTTATTATAGTTGACTTGCCAGTCTTGGGGAAACCCGTTACAGCAACAACCGCCGGATAATCTTCAACTACACTCCTTATCGTGCGGCGCAGCACTCTCGTACCCTTATGATCGCGTGCAGCCATGTATACTGCGTTATACCCCATATCCACTAGGAGCCTCTTCCACCTCTCGACAACATCGCGGGGGACTAGGTCAGCCTTGTTTATCACTATTATCAGCTTCTTACCCAGCGCTGCGGCCATTCTCTCGAGGCGGCGGCTCCTAGTAGACATTGGGTCCCTCGCATCTACGACCTCAAGCACGACGTCAGCGCGCCTCACTATCCAGGCAAGGTTACGCCACGAGGCAAGTATCATTACAGCTAATCACCTCTCTCTTTCCCTCTCGTGACACGGAAAAGTCCTACGCCCCCTTATTTTCAGTTACAAGAGGTGAATGGGTGCAAACATAGGGATCCTACTTCTTCGCAGCAAGGAAGTCAAAGAGGCTGCGCTGCCCCGTGCTGCTAGCTTTGATTTTTTTCTCGGTTATGCCGAAGTAGCCTAGAATCCTTAAGGCAGCTGGTATTATTTGGTGATCCACATAGTAGTTTACGTCGATGTCGCTAGGCTTAGCCATGAAGTATGGGTAGGCGCGTCTTGATATCCTCCCTGTGCCCTTCACTATTACATAACCTATCTTATCTCCCACAGATATACTGTAGCCTGCAGCCTTCATTCTCCTAGCTGCAACGACGTGGGGTGCTTCATGCTCATACTCTTCCAGCTTCTTGCTCAATGTTTTCCATATAACAAGCTTCTCTAAGGGAACCTTGCCTTGTTCTAGCTCTTTTACGACTTTTCTTACATACTCTATGGCCTCTCTTGTCTCGCCATACTTTAGGACAAGCTCCGCAACCTTCCATTGCACCTCTTTTGCCAGCTCGCACCAGTCTCCACGCACAGCCTCAAAGCCAACTATATCTATTCGTCCATCTTCGAGGAGACCAACGTAACGCTTCTTAGCTTCCGTGAAGAATACGCGGCGGTATATCTTATCTATCTTTATCTCGAAGCCGAGCACCCTCTCAACATACTCTATAAGCTTCTGTACCTTCTCCTTATCATACGTCACGAAAAGCGAGTCTGTATCACCGTAGATCACCTTGAGGCCAAGCCTTCTCGCATACTCAGCTACAGTTAATATGAGGTTCCTCCCCCAGGCTGTGACCGCCTCCGCGCAACGACGACAGTACCACCTAGCCCCACTCCATCCCATATATCCGTAGCTCGCATTAGCCAGAACCTTGAGTGCTTTCTGCCTCTCGTCAAGCACACGGTACTCGGGACTGCCGGGAGGATACTGTTTCATTTTAGCTTTAACTTGTTTACGTAGCCTTAGTAGGTTCTCAAGCACGATCTTGAAGAAGCCCGGCGGCTGTTTGCGGAACTTGTGGCCAACCTCGGGCGCGACATAGCAGCCACCGTACTTCTCACATTCACGCGGATCGTCAACTATAGTATCTGGGCCGACATTGTACTTAATCATTATATTAGGATACATTGAGCTGAAATCCAGCACTGCTATGTTCTCATGTATGCCCTTAACGGGCTTGAGGACTATAGCTCCCTTGTAGCTCTCCTCTGGCCTCTCCATACGGTTTGGAGCCAACTCGTTCATATCATATGCAGCTCTTATGAGGTACCACTCTAATCTGAAACCTACGCTCATCGCACCGACCTGGTCAAGTGGAACCCCGGTAACGTTGGAGAGCTGTATCGCAAAAGGCAGTATCTTTTCACCTATGCCGTACGTGGCACGTACGTCGTCAAGAGCGTATTCAAGAAGCTTGGGGCGTAGCTTCTCGTCATCCCAGTAGTCTGGTATCTTCCACCACTCTATTAACACCCTATCACTTTTCTTCATTACCCCAAGGTACTCGGCAACCTCTTCAAGCGTCTTCATCTTGATCTCATGCATCTCCTCGGCATAGTCGTATAGGTCAACGTTCAGTCTGCCCGGCACGGAGACGTGGCCATAGACGCTTGTAGTGGGCTCTGCGCCGACGCGGCGTGTCACGTCGAGCCTTATGCCCAGATGCTTCGCTCTTTGCATTAGGTATGGCCAGTCAAAGTGGTTATTATTGTAGCCTATTATTATGTCGGGATCATAGTTCTTGATATACTCTACAAAGGCCTTTATTACTTCCCTGTCATCTTTGTCCTTCGCTACCAGCAGCTTTTCCTCTCCCTCACTATTCTTCAACGAGATTATGATCACAGGGTCGCGAAGAGGGCTGGGGGAGCCTCGACGACTGTAGACCTCTATGTCGAACGCAAGTATCTTCATCTTCGGTAACAGCCGTGTTGAAGCTACATCCTCGACTGGAACCGGGTCTTCTTTGACGATATAGACTGTATCTACTCTATAACCCTGCTTGCCTTGAAGTCTCTCAGCTTTCACCTTGTATACCCTGAAAGGATACAGCCTCTTGTCAATAATGTATCTCATTGCGAACCTTATGTCTGCTTCTAGTGAGTCCTCAACACCCTCTATGTGCTTAACTTCTTCGCGATACTCGCGTACAGCCTCGGGAAGCACCGTCATAACCTTTATGGCCTTCCTTGGCCTCCCAAAGTACTTCTTGTCTACAACATCTATGCCGATTATAGGACTCTTTGGGCGGCTCAGAGCCCGTACCTTGGAGGCTATCTCCTCGGCCCTGCTCTCCCATCCGCGGGCAACAAGACCATAGAAGTAGGGGCGGAACCTTCTGTCAAGCAGCACCACACGCTTACCGTTGGTGGTCATACCCCAGAGCACTACCACCGGCTCCCTGCCGACAACCTCATAGCTTGAGTCAAGTAGTATGAACTCTAGCTCCTCCAAAACAATGCACCCCTATGAGAGACGCGTAGCGCACTCTCAATAATACTGCTTCCTCCATGAGCCCTGCCCCAATAGCGGGAGACTAGCCTAGCGCCGCCATCACGACCGCATGACGGCCAGCGCCATAGTAGTTGGGAACCATAGCTACGGGCTTGAAGCCCGAGGACAAGTAAAGGGCCTGGGCGGCATGGTTTGTATGCTCTACTTCAAGCATGAAGGCTTTGAGACCCTTCTCCTCGCAGAGATACATTATGCTGTGCAGGAGCACCTTGCCGACCCCTCTCCGCCTCCACTGGGGGTCGACAGCTATGGATACTATGTGGCATACCCCGTGACGGCGAGGCAGTGCTATCACATAGCCCGTTATCTCGCCGTCCTCCTCCGCGACGAGGAATAGGTCACCGGCTAGCTCAAGGAGCAACCTAAGGTAGAGCGGTGAGTAGGGGTTAGTGAAAGCGGCCACCTCTATTGCGTAGACGCGCTGAAGATCTCTGGGCTCAGCCGTTCTCACAAAGAGCCCAGCCATGGTATCTCATTACCCCTCTCAGGGCCTGGTAGCTCCACTGGTGTAGAGGGCTTTGAAGCTGCTCGCCAAGGACTTGAAGAGGGGAGTAGTGAAGCTTGTACCGGAGTCAACTGATGATCTCTGGCTTCTGGCAACGGTGCTGCAGCCCGGCGACTATGTGAGGGCCCGGACGCTCCGCGAGGTGCACTTCGGAGACAGGGGTAGTGGTAGGAGCAGCCGCGTCCCCATGGTGCTTACCGTGAAGGTTGAAAACGTGGAGTTTCAGCCCTTTACCACGAGGCTGCGGGTTAGGGGCATAGTAGTTGAGGGGCCGGAGAAGTATGGCGTGCTCGGCAAGCACCACACGATAAGCATCGATGTTGGCCAGGAGGTTACTATTGCTAAGCCGCAGGGCTGGAGCAAGGCTGTGCTCCAGCGGCTTGAGGAGACCGGCAGAGGCTCCTCTGCCTTAGTCGTAGCCGTCGACTACGATGAGTACGCTGTCGGGGTCGTTAGAGGTCAAGGCGTCAAGATAGTTGCCTCTGACAGCATAAGGCTTCCCGGGAAGGATGACCCCTCTAGGGAGGAGAGGCTGCGGGAAGCAATCACAGTCATAGCAAAGACTGCCGCCACGGTAGCCGAGAGGGAGAAGCCCCTTGTGATAGTCATCGCGGGGCCCGGCAAGCTAAAGGAGCGCGTCGCGGAGAAGCTGCGCGAACTCCTACCTGGAGCCAGGATAGAAGTGGATCACGTCTCAATGGGCGGCGAGGCCGGCGTCTACGAAGAGATACGGAGAGGGGTTATGAGGCAAGTTTTGAAAGAAGCTGCATCCATAGAGGCCGAGAGGATCATAGAGGAGTTCGAGAAGAGGCTTGCCAAGGATCCTAGGCTGGTAGCGTACACATTGGACATGGTTGAGAGAGCTGTTGAAGCAGGGGCTGTCGAGGAGCTGCTTCTCCTGGATGAGCTGCTGCACAGCCCCGACCCTGAGGTCAGGAAGCGTGTCGACGAGCTACTGCACCATGCCGACGAGACCAGGGCGAGAATACACTTTGTAAGCCTTAAGTCGCCGGTAGGCTTCAAGCTTAAGGGGCTAGGTGGTATAGTAGCGCTGCTAAGATACCCCCTCGACCTCTCCTGGGAGACGAGCAGCTGAGTAGGCGGCTGGGTAGCGCCTCTCAAGCCTCCCGGAGCCTACACGTCTTGATAGACATGGGCAAAGCCTCGCTTCGCCACCAACGGTTTCGCCGTAGCCCTCCTCTATGAGCCGTCGCGTCTCCTCAGTTAGGGGAGCGGCCAGGTACTCTAGGAGCCCGGTGGGTGTGATACGCTCGTAGGCTTTGGCTAGGCGTAAGGCCTTGCGGAGCAAGCGGAGTCTCATCTGGACCGAGTCCTTGTAGGAGGCTGGGCAGTAGTGTAAGCTTATCCTTAGTCCTTCTCTCTCCGCCCAGCGCAGCAGCTCCAATGCTGCCTCCTCGCTTCCTTCGACTACCGGTTTCAAAGTGGACACGCGGTATCCTCTCAGCAGCAACTTGGACATGTTAGTCGGCGAGGCTTCAAGCTCATTTATATTTACGAACTCCACGCCGATAGAGTCGAGCGTCTTTATCAGCTTCTTCGTCTCCTCCAGCTTGTCCGGCAGCATCGGTATCTCAGCGCCCACCGTGAACAAGCCAAGATTCACAGCACTCTCTACACGCTTTAGCATCCACTCCTCCACAGGATGGAACCTTATCTCATCCAACCCGGCCCTGGCCAAGGCCCTTAGGGCGTCAACTGTGGCGTAACGCCCGCTAGTGTAGAGATGTATGTGGAAGCTGGGGCCGAAGTGCTCCTTAAGCGCCCTTATAACTCCAGCTGTTCTCTCCAGAACCAGCAGGGGGTCACCGCCAGTTATCGCCGCCCCCTCGGCCCCGACACGGTACGCCTCTGCTATAATGTCCGCTATGCTTGAGGCCGGTTCCTCGTCGACGAACGAGACATCACGGTAGAGGCGAGATGCTGAGACTGGGCAGTAGAAGCATTTGTCACCGCATAGCCCCGTTATGAACACGACTATCTTCGTGCCTCTCATACATACCTCGCATCCCTCTGCCAGCCTGCCCGTGTAAGCGTAGACCCGGGGTAGGAGCCTCAGTCTCCACCACCCTCCACTGAGCTATATGAGTGGGGACCCCTTCTCTCTGAGGGCTCTGCGGAACACGGGGTTGCGGCGCGCTAGCTCCCTAACAGCCTCCTCTATACTATCCCAGGGCTCGAGCTCTGCCCTCACGAAGACTCCCGTCCTCCCATGCTCGTCCCTCCTTGTAAGTACTCTCACGCGCTCAAGCACCGTCTCGAGGCTCACCCCCACCTTCCTCGCCGCCTCCGATTCCCTACCAATGATGCTCGTTTCTACATGGCCCTCCTTCACAGGCTCTATTAACATAAGCCTCTTATCAACTCCGGGCACGCGGACACCCCTCCGGAGTGCCTCTAGCTCCAACGCACCCCCGAAGAAGTAGAACTCATACTCTGTCTTGCCGAGCTTAGCCAGAGGGAAGGAGACCACTCGCTCCTCGTTGACGTCAAGCACTATGTAGGCCTTGGGGGTGCTGTGAGGCGTCGCCTGCACCACGAGCTTATATACAGCCCTATATCCGGCCCTTTCGAGCGCCAACTCAACCATGAATGGTGGTACTGTGTAGGGTATGAACACATCTATGTCGCTGCCGCGGTGCACGTCCCCCCTCGCCACGCTTCCATGCACTATCGCTCTCAGCCCCGTCGCGGCCAGCGCCTCAAGCAGCTCTAGTGCACGGGCACGCTTCTCCTCTAAGAGACGCCACTGTTCCGCGCTGTACACCACTAGGCGGCGCTCGCCCCTTCTGGCAACCTTCTCTCTAACCATGGCGGTGCCTCCTAATGTCTGAGCAGCGTCGTCGGGGAGAGCAAATACTTAGCCTGGTGGCTGCCTTGTGCCGCGGGCTCCAGGAGCGTGGAGGGGGCTGCATTGGACACTACCCAGCTTCTACTGGCCTACCTGGCGGCCTGGCTGCTGATAACGACACTTCTCTCGAGAAAGTATGGAGAGGAAGAGGAGGGCAGGATAGTTGCATCTCCCTTGGTGCTCATGCTGAGGCTGCCGATAAGGTTTGAGAAGTTTGAGAGGCTCAGGGGGAGCCGCGTCATAGCACTAATTCTTGATGCCGGCATAGCAGCACTTGCAGTACTCATGGCCGGATTCTATGTCACAATGGTTAGAGGCATCCTAGCCCGTCTCTTAACTGGAACCGCACAACCCCTAGTAATGCCCATCCTACCCGGCGTAACAATAAGCCTGGAGACGTTCCTCTACCTGCTTCCCGGTCTCGCTGTTGCAATACTCTTCCATGAATCGGCCCATGCCCTCGCAGCCCGCTATGAGGGCATCCCGATAAAGTCGTCGGGCATAATGGTGCTGCTCGGGCTCCTGCCCGCAGCCTTTGTCGAGCCAGACGAGGGGCAGCTCAACTCTGCACCAAGGAGGGCCAGGCTGAGGGTCTACTCTGCAGGCGTGCTAGCTAACCTCATAGTCTTCGCTATCCTTGCAGGCACGCTAACAGCCCTCTCAAGCAACGGCTCAATAATAATGATCACAGGGGTTCAGCCTGGTACATTCGCGGCCAAGGCCGGCATTCATGGATACCTAGCTCTAAAAGAGATAATAGTCAATGGCACTACATTCAATAATCTAGACAGCTTCCTAAAATACATGTACAAGCTACGAACCGAGAACGGGGGAACGCTAGCGAACAAAACTCTGATAGTTGAGCTTGTTACTATAAACGACAAGGTCTACAAAGTTGTTAAGCCGGCAGCTCCGCCCGGTACAGTAAATGCTACTCGATACGAGCACATAGGCATCTACTTAGCGGAAATCCCACGGAGTTTCATATCGGCTGGGCTCTCCCCCTCAACCGCACTAAAGCTCTACCTCGTGTTACTCTACGCAGAGCTTGTCAACATAGGTCTAGCAGGCATAAACGCCGCACCGCTATTCATAACAGATGGCGCACAATACGTACGGGCACTCCTTGAGCCTAGGCTTGGACGCGAGAACGCTGCCCGCGCAGAGAGAGTTATCTCTACATTAACACTGCTACTGGTGCTCCCAAACCTCGCAATATGATGCGACCTAGTAGGGGGTGCCCGGATAGAACTTGTTGTGAAGAAAGGAGGTCTTGGATGGAATGTTTGCCCCAACTGTCTTCTCTTTATCGTCCGCATCATCTACTCGGCGTCTAGGAGAGGACATCGCTGAAGGTTAGTAGGCTTATACCGCGTGGCCTCTTCTCTATGGAGCCGAGGCGGTTCGCTATCAGCACCTTTACTCCCTTATCCGCCGCCAGGTCAAGCATGCGCTGAGTTATTATGCCGTCATAGGCTATTGCGTAGACCTTTCCTGCCCCTACTTCCTCCAAGTACTTGTAGACATCACGCACGGAGAGTCTCTGTATAGGCTTCCAGTCCTTGTCGTATAGCACCGCCTCGAGCGTACCGGATAGGCCCTTTATCTCCTCCAGTACCTTCTGAGGCAGCTCTATTCTCTCAACTTCTACCTGGACGACTTGCTCCCTAGCGGGAGGCTGCGAGGGCGTTACAGGCTTCTCGACTGCGGGTGGAGCAGGGGGCTTTTTCTCCGCTTTGTGCTCCTCCTCCGGCGGTCTCTCGGGAGGCCTGGCCTCCTTCCTCTCCTTGGGTTTCTCGGTTCCCCTCATCTTACGCTCAAGTATCTCCTTGTATTCCTTGGCCGGTATTAGGTTGCGGAGAGCGCGCGCTATCTCCTTGCCGGTGAGATCCTCTACCTCTTTGCCGGGCGGGGCGCGGGCAACATAGTCTATGTCGGCCACGCGCAGCAGCTCCCAGAGTATGAGGTCGCCGCCATGGTCACCGTCAACAAACGCTATCGCCTTCTTAGTCTTGGCTAGCTTTATTATAGTCTCTGGTATCTTGCCCCTTGCGCCCTCAAGGGCTATCACATTCCTGTAGCCGTAACGTAGCAAGTTTATCACATCAGCACGGCCCTCAACTATGATTATTTCGTCGCTCTTGTCTACGTCGGGGCCTGCTGGCAGCTTCTCCGGCCCATAGGATATGACCTCTCCGCGTTTCACAGCCTCGCTTATCTCGCGGAGAACCTCCTTAAGATCCGGCGTCTTCTCAAGGCTCCATATCCTTAGTATCTCCTTGGCACGTTCAACTATCTTCTTTATCTTTTCGGCACGTACGTCAATGATATCATAGACTTGTATGCGGGCGCGATAGGGCCCAACCTTCTCAACGCTCTCGAGCATAGCGGCTATGAGCGCCGTCTCGACACGGTCGAGGTTCGAGGGGACTGTTATCTCGCCTATAGTGCGCGTGCCTTGATGCTTGACCTCAACTTGTACACGACCGATGCGGCCACGCTCCTGGAGCTCACGGAGATCAAATTCTTCTCCAAAAAGGTTCTCAGTCTGACCAAATATGGCGCCTATTATGTCGTGCTTATTTACGAGGCCCTCTACCTCTACCCTTGCCTTTATGAGGTACTTCATGCCGGTCTTCACCCTGCACACACTGATGGCAGCATGCCGGTTGGCTGCCACTCGCCCCCGCCTTGGAAGCGAGGGCGCCACGTGTCCCGGGGGGCCGGCGTAGCTACGCGGCCCTAGTGAGCGTCAACATCGTGTAGGGGGCTCCTTGCCCCCGTGCAGCTAGCGGGTTATAACAGCCTTTTTTAGTTCTTCCAGTATCTTCCTGGCATCCTCTCTCGTCTCAAAGTATCTCCTCACAGGCTCCAGGAGCTGGGCAAGTGCCTTCGCCGTTGCTTTCTTCAAGTCGAGTGGATGGAGCCTGCCCTCGCTGTAGAGCTTCTCGAGTTCCTCATAGCTCTCTATCACTATTGTCCCACCGTATTTCTCCGGCCTCTCGACTACAAGCCTGAAGCCAGGCTGCGCGAAGAGTATGTACTTGTTTATCTCTATCACGGGGTTATAGCGCACGACCCTCGCAGGGCAATAGGCCTTCATTATCTTCCGCTCTATGTCCTCTGCTGTATCATATACGAATATCGCTGTCTCGGGCTTAGACTTGCTCATCTTGTATTCCACTGCATGAGTTTCCTCGTCCACCTTGCGTGGATCCATCCTGCCTACTCCCTTGAGGCCTGTGAGAAGTGGGGTATGCAACGCTATTACCTTCTTGCGGCCAAGCTTCTCAGCCGTGTCGCGTGCCAGCATGTGCGCCTTCCTCTGATCAGTCCCGCCTAGCGCAAGGTCAACATCCAGGTAGAATATGTCGGTAACCTGCATCGCAGGGTAGATTAGCTTGGAGAAGTCTAGCTCACCCTCCTCAGCCCTACGACCCATTATAGTTAAAGCTCTCTTTATACGAGCCAAAGTGTTCTTCTTAGCAACACGGAGCAGCGTAGCCCAATAGTCTTTGTCTGAGGCCAGCTCTTCGGCATCAACAACCTTTATCCTAGACACGTCTATCCCTACGGCTTCGAGCACATGGATTACATGGCGGGCAGCCTTCCTTATCAGCTCCATGTTGCCTCCAAGCTTGTCATTGACCCATGCGTGCCAGGTCGCTGCAAGCAAGTAGAATTCGACGCCCGCGTCTATAAGGTCACGCACCTTGTAGGCCCAGATCAGCCAGCCGATGTGGAAGAGGCCGCTAGGCTCGAAGCCGAGATACCCCTTGAGCTTCTCGCCGGCCTCAAGCTTAGCCCTAAGCTCCTCCTCGGTCACAACCTCCGCTAGGTTGCGGGTTATCAGCCTAAACCTCTCCTCGGCGTCCATGCATGCCACCCCTTTTTCCCTCTCAGGCCACAACCCCCGGTAGGAGCTGCTGTCCGGCCAGCGTGCTGGAGGAAAAGGCCCTACCTCTCCGGGCCAGAGCGCCTCTGGGCTCCGGTTATCTACCCCTCCCAGCGGGCTCCACTAGACTATGCTCGGAGAAAGAGGCCCCGCCTTGAGAGAGCCCGGCCGAGGCCCCCGCAGCGGGGGGCTGTGAGGGAGCCCGGGTGTTAGGGGCGGGGCACACGCAGTCCCGTATAATCCAGCTCCGCTGCGGCCACCGGGTACTCTATGCCCAGCTTCTCGAGTACCTCCGGTTTCACTTCACCGAGCAGCGCCCGTATCCCCATCCTTGTTTCAAGTGCAGCCGTCCGCCCTTCTATCATTAAGGGGTGCGTTATCGACTCTATTCTCACGGCCTCGTCGCCTAATAGACGGATCAGCGTATAGACTACCGCCTGTATGTCCTCATAGCCTACTTTGTTGTCAAGCATTATGATTGCCAGCTTGTTCTCCTGCCTAACCCCAGTCTCGCCCTCGCCAGTGGCTCTCAGCGCTTCCCCGAGTTCGAAGGCCTTTACAGGTATCCTATGCTGGTTCCTGGCAGCTAGGCGGAGCAGCTGGGGCAGCAGCGATGCCCGGAGGCACGCCGACTCAGGGCCGACCGGGTTCTGTATCTTGACGAGCTGGTTGAGGGGTACTCCGGAGAGCCTGGAGTGCTCCTGGCACTCTACTAGGCTGTAGCCTATTACCTCGACGAAGCCTAGGCCTACGAGTATTATGCGGGCCTGCCTCTCCCAGGGACGGCGGCCCAGCAGGCGTCCGCGCAGCATGAGGCTCGGCTTCTTGGGCTCAAGATTGTCTATTCCTATGCTGAGGGCTACCTCCTCCGCTAGGTCAGCGGGATGGAGTATGTCCACACGGTACCTCGGTACAAGCACGTCTACGATTGCTTCACGGGGCTGCGCTCCGAACCTCATGCGTCTAAGGTGGGCAACGACCTCCTCCGCTGTGAGCTCAGCTCCGAGGAGGCCAGAGACATAGCTAGGTTCTATGCTCATCTTCCAGGGCTTTAACGTCGGCTCACGGAACCTGCCCCAGGGGGCCTCGACCTCCACTACTCCTATGCGGCGGCTGCTGCTCCTCTCAGCCAGATTCGCGGCTATTATGGAGAGTATGTCTAGGACGAGCCTTTTGTCGGTACCCGTGACGTCTACCAGTATATGCTTCGTGCCAGGCTCTATGCGCGTGAGCTCCGAGTTTATCACAGGGGGGAGGCTTATCACATCGTAGCCCGATAATAGCACTGGGTGGCGGCCCTCATTTAGCGAGATCGAGCCATACTTCCTTCCCTGCTCTGTCTCGGAGAGCACCTCACGTATGCTCATCTCCCTCTCGCCGCCAAGCGGCTTGAACCTTATCTCGTCGAGACCAGCCTCGCGATAGGTTAGCTGCTTTGAGGGAACCTTGTCTAGGTCATGGAGTCCTATTGCTGCGCGTTCCCTATTCCCGCAGTGACTTAGGTGCAGCTTCTCCTGGAACTGTATCAGTTCCTCAAGGTAGTCTTCGTCCACATTGACGTCCCAGATGACCGCTGCTGCTATGTAGGGCCTGCTAGACACGTGCTCTACTCTCAGCTTGAAGCCACTATCAACTATAGTGTATTCTGCTAATCCGACTCTACGCTCAAGGAGGCCGTCAACCTGCCTCGCTATCCCCTCGAGGCTATACATGTCTGGGCGGTCTACCTCTATCTCGAACTCCACGTAGCCCTCACTGGTCTGCTCAACCTCTATCTTCAGTCTCTCGGCTATCGCTAGCGCCTCTCCGAGCGGGAGGCGGAGAGCCTCCTCCACACGGCCAGGCTTAAACCTAAGAACGGGCATAGAGCCACCACCTTACAGGCATCTCCTCTACGAAACCTATGTCTTGAGAGTAGAGCTGCCTTATGTCATTGAGCCCATAGAGGGCCATGGCTAGCCTCTCTATGCCCATACCCCATGCTGCGACGGGGTAGTCTATGCCGAGAGCGTAGAGCATCTCCGGGCGGAAGAGGCCAGAGCCCAGCACTTCCAGCCACTGATCCCCGACCCTCACATAGCCCTCCACAGAGGGTTCGGTAAAGGGAAAGTACGCTGGCCTGAACTTGTACTCGCGGAAGCCGAGCCTCTCAAGGAACTCGGAGAGCATGCCCAGCAGCCAGCGCAGGTCAACACCGGGCTCAGAGGCTATGCCATCCACCTGGTGGAACTCGGGGAGGTGCCTCGCGTCAACCTTCTCTACGCGGTAGACCCTGCCTATACTGAAGTACCTGAATGGCTGCCTAGGCTTCGAGGCCAGCACTCTGGCGGAAACCGCTGTAGTGTGACTCCGGAGTATGAGCCGTGCAGCCCTCCTTGGATCCCAGCGGTAGCCCCAGCCGCGGCTAAGCCCTGCGCCGGTCTCGTGGACTAGCCTAACCCTCTCGACAAGCCCCTCTGGAAGCGTACCCATGCGCGGCCTCTCTAGGTAGAAGGTGTCCGTAGGCGACCTGGCTGGGTGGAATTGGGGTTGGAAGAGGACATCGTAGTTCCAGAACTCTAGCTCAACCGGGGGAGCCTCCACTTCCACGAACCCAAGTTCATGCATGATGTCGCGTATATACTCTATTAGTTCGCGGAAGAAGTTGAGCCTGCCGACTCTGAGCCTTGGAGGCTCTGCTGTGACGTCATAGGAGCGCAGCCGGTAGCGTCTCCACTCGCCGCTCCGCAGCATCTCATGGGTCAGCGCTCCAACCTCCACCACGACGCGTTCGAGAAGCCTCTCGGGGGACTCTCTTATCTCAACGATAGTTCTTCTCAACCGCCTCGTCTTGATGAGCTTCCTCCGTCTTAGCAGTCTTGCCTCACTCTCCCCGAGCTCCGCGCCGGAGACGAGCTTCTCCAACAACTTCCTCTCCTTCGCCACGGCCTTGGAGGGCTCGACGAGCAGCTTCACATGTCCGGCCTCCACTCTGACCCAGCCCTTCCTCGCCGCATTGGACAAGGCTATGCCGAACAACGGGCCGAGGAGCCTCTTCAGCTCCTCGACGCTGGCCTCGCCACCCTTCTCGGCTAGAAGCCTGGCCAACTTCTCCTCGGGGAACCCCTCCCGGAGATAGCTTACTGCCTCCTCGGTCGGTATGTACTCTATGCGCGTCTCCTCCCTTACAGACAGTAGGCCCTTGGCCGCAAGCAGGCGGAGGAGAGCCTCAAGACTGCTACGGTCAAGGCCCGTCCTCGCCGCAAGCTCTTCAACGCTATAGGCCCCCGGCTTGACACCCCGAGAGGCCAACAAGCGGAGAAGCTGGTACTCCGCTTGTGATACTGGGATAGGCTCCCCCATCAGCGCCGCCCTTGGCCTACGCGGGGGAGGCTGAGGTAAAAATAGGGCTAGACTGTAGGCCTAGCCTTGGCCGAAGACAAACTTCTCGCCAGGCTTGAGCACCACTACGCGTGTCTCTAGGCCGCGCTGCTCCACATACTTACGCAGCTCCTCTGGGTCTGCCTGTATGACTGGAAACGTGTTGTAGTGCATCGGTATAACAACCTTAGCGCGGAGCATCTCGGCAGCCTTAGCTGCTTGATAAGCATCCATCGTGAAGTGCCCGCCTATGGGCAGAAGCGCCACATCTACATCATAGAGTTCGCCGACGAGACTCATCTCGGCCACTAGGCCGGTGTCACCGGCGTGATAGACACTACCTTCCTTGCCCTGGATGAGCACCGAGGTTGGCGTGCCACGGCTGCAGCTATGGGTGGCCGGGAACAGCATCACTTTGAGGCTTATCCCGGGGAGCCTCACAGGACCGCCGATGTTAGCCCCAACTATTCTCTCCGAGGGCCCAAGCTGCTCCATAACGTGATTGGCTACCTCGTAGACGGAAAGGAACACAGCCTTAGGGTTCCTCTTCAGTATCTCCACAGCCTCGCCGAAGTGGTCACCATGATCATGAGTCACTATGACTAGGTCAACCTTCCCGTCATAGTCCTCAACCTTGACGGGCGACATAGGGTTGCTTAGCCAAGGGTCTATCAAGACAGTGTAACCGTCAATACCCACCTCAAACGCGGAGTGACCCAGCCAGCGCACGTACGCCATCCCGGAGTCACCTCCACAGAATCACAGACCTGAGCGCGCTGGGAAATAGGCCTTGCATCGGCGGGGAGACTGCATAAGCGCTGAAGGGAGATGTAAGCCGGGAGAAGCCGTTGAGAGGACGAGAGAGGCCCGATCCCGGCTTGGGGGCGCTGCGGGGCCTCGCGGACCCCACAGCCTCCCCCAACGCGGC
>CAZIWH010000031.1:0-19083 GCA_964542985.1 uncultured Hyperthermus sp.
AGGCAGTATTCTCCGACGAATCGAGCAGTATGGAGAGGAGGTTCTAAGGCACTACCCTCTAACTCGCCGTGCAAGGGAGGTAGTCCTACGTAAGCTTCGAGAGCATTTAGGCAAGGGGCTTCCCCTACCCAGCGATAAGAGGCTCGTTGTCGAGGTATACGAGAACACTGTGGTCTTATACACGTTTCTCGGAAGCCGTGGCAACAAGGCTCTCGAATACCTCCTAGCCGAGTATGTTGAACAGACACACGGTTACCCGCCGTCCACGGAGAGTACCCCCTATATTGTAACGCTTAGGTTTGCATCAAAGATTGAGCCGAGCTATGTCCGGCAGATGCTCGACAACATATCGAGGCTTCCTGTGGAAGAGCTGCGTGAAATGGTCTACTCGGCCGCCCGGAGAAGCAGGCTCTATGAATGGGTGCTGCACGCGGTCGCGCAGCGCTCTGGTGTAGTTGATGTAAAGGAGCATAGTCTTGCAAAGGTCAGACGCGTGCTGCACAGTCTCAAGGACACCGTGCTCGGAGAGGAGGCCTTCCGCGAGATTAGCGTGAGGAAGCTCGACATGGATGCGTTGCCAGCATTTATAGATGATCTGCGCAAAGGTAAGAGAATCGTTAAGATGGTATGGCTGCGTGAAGCAAGCCCCCTAACACTAGACGCCGTGAGCGAAGCGAGAACCTCCGAGCGCATGAGACCAGAGCGTCTTCCGTCAACAATAGTTGCCGAGGTTGTTAGGAGAAAGCTTGCAACAAGGACAGTCTGTCTTGTATGTATGAACTGCGGCCATTCCTGGCGGGCGCGGGTCGGAGCGCTACCCGAGAAACCCCGCTGCGAAAAATGCAGTTCAGGGATGATAGCGCCCGTTTACAGCGACGAGGAGGCCTCCAAGGCGCGCAGCCTCGTTAGAAAAATCAGAAATGGTGCTAGGCTCGCTAGGAGCGAGAAGAAGGCTGTCAAAGAGCTAATGGAGCGTGCCAACCTAGTCTTAGAGTATGGGCGTAGAGCTATAGAGGCGCTAGTCTATCCGGGCGTTGGCGTTCACACGGCAAAGCAGGTGCTACGTACGCTCGTATTCAGCGAAGCCAGGTTCTATCAATCACTAGTTGAGGCAGAGGCTAGGTACCATATGTATAAGCATAAACTGCGAGCCACAAGAAAGAAATGAATAGTTTCGCCTGGCTCTGCCGCTTCCCTCGTCTATGCGTGGCCCAGACATACGGGGCAGCGTATGACGAACATAGTGCAGCTTGTAAACAACATAACACAGACAGTAATGGCCGTAGCGTGGGGTATGTTTATACTAACATGGAGCATAGGATGGCTTCTAAGAGGCTCACCCATACCCTTCCTGAGAGTGAAGAGAGCAGGCCAGGACCTCATAGAGGACGCTATATGGGCGGCCTTCTGGCTAGCAGTAGGCACATCCGTCTTCACGCTAGTATCCTACATAGCTGGTTACATCTCGCAAGCGGTGCCGCCGACAAACATGACCATGACACCCTAACGGTAGAGGGGAGAGCCGTGACCACCGCACAGCTCTTCCTGCTGCTCGCAGCGCAGCTTGCAGTACTAACCTACAACATAGGTGTCCTTCTCTATGCGCTGCCAGTGCCCTCAAGGAGGATAAAGAGATGGGCCCCGGTGCTCATAGAGGATGGCCTCTACGCGGCCCTTCTGTTCTCGTTGTTCTCGCTAATGCTTTACTTGAGCGACTATATGTCACTCTATAGTGGTGTAACATTAAGCCAGGTCGCAGAGTGGCTCCGCACAGTCATGAGCAACATCGTACTGCTCTACTTCTCGGCAAAGATGTTTGCTTCAGCGCTCTCTCGTATACCAGTATTAGGCTCCTTCTCCTTCCTTCTGGTGCTACCCATAAGCCTCGTAGTATACACGGTCGTAACTGCTATGGCGTCAGTGCTTGTTCCAATATACATAATAATAAAGCTAAAAGCAGAGCTTGCAGCCCTAGGTGTGGCTCTCTATGCGCTCCCATTCAGAATAGGTCGTAACGCTGGAGCATCTCTCATAGCATTCGTAGTGATAGGTAACGTAGCGTTTCACTTCTTGCCACACTGGGTAATGTTCATACTGAAGGCGGTCGCAACTTCAACAACCCAGCAGCAGCCGCATGAAATCAATGCAGCCGCGGGGGGAGTCTACAACTTCTGGGGGCTCATCACCGGAGCCGCGGGGGGCCATCCGGTCTACGCCTTAGTGGAGTTCCAGCATAACAGGACGCTCTACACATACCTAACATATCCCGACGGCGCATACTACGCAACATATCCAAACATGCCGCTACCCTCCGGGATTTACAATGTGACGCTAGAATATATGGGGCTCAAGGTGCCGCTAGATGGGTCTATAGTGTTGATACCTCAAGACCTTAAGCTGACCTACGAGCTGACGTCTGCCCCATACCGTCTTGACTTGAATACGGGCAATGCAGTATTCCTACCACATCAGGGTATAGTGACGACATCTTGTATAATAACGAAGGCTTCAATAGGTATGCCCCGCTATGATGCTAGAACCGATATGGTGTCCTATCCCGTTACCATGGACTGTGTCACAACGCCTTATACTGATACAGTTATTGTGGCCGGGTTCCCTAAGAGTTGTGGCGCCTACGCGTTCATAGTTTCTGGTCTCACATCGGCTATAGATATAGAGCGCCGTTATACTCCTTGGCGTGGCGTGCCCGCATCACAAGAAATAGTAAAGTTTATTACATATAAACAGAATATTCAGATAAATTTCACGTATGTGTGCCCCAGGGACATTGAGATAATGAAGCCACAGATCTACTCGTCCTACCAGTCGCCATTCAATCTCGCAGAGGAGTTAGGGATCACCGATGTAGAGAGGGCCTACAATACGCTGGTGTCTGCAATAATTGAGGGTACAACAATATCTGTAGCTATTTTCTCGTTTCTAACAATACTATCAGCGCTAATAATAGGATTTGCAAGGTTCCTAGGGGCATCATCGCCTAGAATAGTGTTTGATTTGTAAATGAGGTGATAGTATTGGTTAAACCTATCGAGCTTAGATTTAATATGCGAACAGCGACGAAGGCCGCGTTGTTAATCGCGGTCATAACTATAGTGCTATCAATAAAACAAAGCAATATTGAGTTGACGATACTAGCCCTAGCTAACATTACTTTCTCAATTATAAGCTGCAAGCTCACATCAAGGTGAGCATCAGATGAACATACTTATGAGACTCTCAGAGAGGCTACGAGGCGTCTGGAGGAGAAACCGACGGGATGAATGCGTACTCCTCCTAGACTTAAGCAGTAGAGACTGTATACTAGCTCTGCTGCTGCATGGACTTCTTGAAGAGATTGTGCTCTCGCCGGGTGTCTGCGGGGTACACATGAATATTGCGAAGGCTTCGCCAGCCTCTGCTTTGAGGCGCATAGAATCTGATATAATCAATATAGATGTGCAACTTGAGAGAAGAAGGTCACCTGCGCTTGAGGAGCGTAAACGGGCCCTAGAGGCCGTTGCGAAGAGAATGATACACATGGGAGACGCCGCGAGAATCGGGATTGTCCTTGAAATCTGTCCGAGCGCCGAGGCACACGTAGAGGCTATAATGGCTCGGCTCGCGGGCTACGGCTGCAAGCCCAGGACGAGGAGAGCTAGGAAGTTTTTTCGTGGAATGCGTGGAGACTATTACTCAGGGAAGCTGGCGGTCTCGCAGCTAATGTCGGCCTTCAGTTACCTTGCGAGCATAGTGGCTGCGGAGAATGCTAAGAAGAGTATAGTCCTTGGGGTTGAGCCTTCACTCGGCCTACTTGTACCGCTCCCCCTCCTGTCAAGGCAGGGAGCGTTGCACACGGCTGTGGTTGGTCCGACCGGTAGGGGGAAGACAACGCTGCTAGCGAAAATAGCGACAGTGGTTGCTGAAGACAAGATCGAAGTTATAGTAGTGGATCCTAAAGGTGATCTAGTGGAGCTAATCCCTTGGGCTCGTAGCCTAACTACTGCCCCGGAGATCAGAGAGCTGGCCCAACGTGTCCACTTCCTAGGCAATACGCGCGGCAGCCTTCGGGGCCTCATAGTTGTTGATGAAGCTTGGGGTGTGCCGCAGCGGTACCTTGAGATAGTGTTACGAGAGGGAAGGAGCAAGGGTGTTGCAGTAATTCTTGCGACGCAGAGCCCCCTTGATCTTAACATAAATTTCTGGAGCAACGTATCGAACGTGATTATCTTCGGGTCTTCTAACAAGAAGTACATTGAGGAAGTAGCCAGGCTCATGAGCATTGATGCATGGCTGCTCGAGAGGTATATGCCGGCTCTTGACGTCGGTGAGGCTCTTCTCAAGTACCCTTGGGCTAGGCGTCCAATACTTGTCAGAATAGAAAGGCAGTACCGCCATTAAGGTTTAAGAAACCTATGGGAGGCGCGGATACGTTCCCCGGTGGGGGGTTCAAGTGGGTAAGCGGCTAATCATCCAGCGCCGCGGCAAAGGCACGCCACTGTACCGTAACAGGGGATGGTTACACCCTGCGCCAGCCAGGTATCCGCCACTAACCCCCACAACGCTCCGGGGCCGTGTAATGGAGATAGTGCATGATCCCGGCCGCTGGGTGCCACTAGCTAGGGTTGTGCTAGAGAACGGTACCGAGTTCTGGATACCGGCGGCTGAAGGCATGTACGTTGGACAGATAATAGAGGTTGGCCCCGATGCCAAGCTTGCTAATGGTAATATACTCCCAATAGGGAAGATACCCGAGGGAACGCAGGTGTATAACATCGAGATAAGGCCGGGCGACGGTGGCAAATTAGCCAGGTCCTCTGGTGCCTATGCGGTCATAGTAGGCCGCAGCGGCAACAAGACGATAATCCAGCTGCCCAGTGGCAAGGCTAAGGAGATACCCAATAACGCGAGAGCGACCATAGGTATAGCCGCTGGCGCAGGTAGGCTTGAGAAGCCTCTCCTCAAGGCCGGTGCAGCCTACTACAAGTGGAGCGCCAAGTCGCATGTATGGCCGCGCGTCCGTGGCGTAGCGATGAACGCGGTAGACCATCCGCATGGTGGTGGCAGCCATCAGAGCCCGAGCTTCCCAACTACAGTGGCTAGGGATGCACCCCCAGGCCGCAAGGTTGGCCACATAGCTGCGAGAAGCACAGGCAGGAAGAAGAGGTAACCCCGTGTAGTGAGGTGAACCCTATGGCTCAGCGTATGAAGGGCAAGTTGGACGCGGAAATGAAGAAGTGGCTCGAGAGCCTACCGCCTGAGTGGCGTAAGTTCCGCTATCGCGGCTACAGCCTGGAAGAACTACTAACAATGCCTATGGATATCTTTGTAAAGCTGCTCCCTGCCAGGCAGCGTCGCAGCCTAATGCGAGGCCTCACCGATCCGCAGCGCCGCTTCCTCTGGAAGATACGCAAAGCTAGAAAGAAGCTCCTCGAAGGCAAGAAAGTGGTAGTAAAGACGCATGTGAGAGACATGATAGTGCTCCCAGAGATGGTTGGAATGACCATAGCCGTGTATAACGGGAAGGAGTTCGTGCCGGTCAAGATAACTCCAGAGATGATAGGCCACTACCTCGGAGAGTTCAGCCCAACCTGCCGCCAGGTCCAGCACGGCGAGCCAGGCCTCAAGGCAACCCGCAGCAGCCTGCACGTCGCCCTCAAGTAGCGCAGCCAGCAGTACACCTGGCCCTTCTGGCTCCCCTCTTTTCCCTCCGCCACGGGCTCACCCCTTATTCTCGGGATCCAGTCCGTTCATCTGCTGCACATGGTGCTTCGCAATAGTGGTGTAAGTGTTGGGCACCAGGCGGAAGGAGATAATGAGGATAAAATACAACGAGACCGCCGTTGGCTATGATGAGCTCTATAGAGACGAACAGTACGAGAAATACCGTAGAGTCCTTGAAAACGCCCCAAATGTACTCAAGCAAGAAGTTCTATGTGACATAGGCTGCGGCACAGCTCTACTCCTAGAATACCTCGCGGCAAAAGGTGTACCCCCATCCCGCTATGTGTGTCTTGACCTATCGCCAGGTATGCTCGGCCAAGCTAAGCGAAGAATAGGAACGCTGAGACTAAGCCACCTAGCGGACATCATTGAAGCCGATGCGGAGTATATACCCCTACGTAGATGCTCCTGTAGGGCAGCAGTATCGTTCACAGTCATAGACCTTGTCGAGGACCCTAAGAGAATGCTAGAAGAATGTAACCGTATAGCATCGACATGCATAATATCTAGCTTGAAGAAGGCGCAAAGAGGGAAACCCCGCATCCCCAGAATAGGGCCCCTTCTAGCCGAAACACAGCATGACACTATCCATATACGTAGAGGAAACTGCTCCTAACGAGCCATAACACGCAGCAACACCCTACCCAGCTCCCGGCGTCCTTCAACCACGTAGACGTTGACGCCACAGCCTCGCAGCAGCGACGCGGCACCGGGCTCGGCACTGGGCGGAGCTATCACATCCGCACTCCACCTACGCCTAACAGCGTCACAGAGGGCTTCCACGGCATTGCCTCCAGCAACAGTCTGCTTCAAATCGGATACAAGGACAAGCTTCCTAGGAGACAGTCCGCGAACAGCCTCGGCAACAGCCCCAGCTATATCCGTGAAACCGCCAAACCTCACAGAGACTATAAGGTCAACAAGCCTGGCGACAGCCATCCGGCCAGCAGAACCGCCCACCTTGAACACGTCCACCTCGGAGTCGAAAACCACTAGCCTCTCTATGAGCGGGGCAAAAGCGGCGGCCGCGGCCGCGGCGTAGAAAGAGAAAGACCTCATGCTAGCACTCCTATCAAGAGCAACCACGAGCGTACGTGCCCGCCTACGTCTAAGCCAGACAAGAGGGTCGGGAAGGCTACGCACAGTGCGAAACAACGTAGCCCTCAAGTCAAGCCTCTCGCCCTCAACAGTTGACCTCTCAAAACGATACAGCATCCGTGCCGAAGCCTCAAACCGGCGAACAGCACGCCTCATAACAATCCGCATTAGCGAGAGCGCGAGCCTCTTAACATCCTCGGGCGCTGAGCCGTGATAAATAGAGCTTAGGAGTTCAAACGCTGAGGCGTCATCAAGCCCGCGGATTAGAATTCTTAAGGCAGCGGCTACATCGCCCTCGCCGAGAAGCCTCGCGGCAGATAGGAGTGCTGCCCTAGCCTCGCCGCCGCCCCTACTCCTTTCCAGCTCAAATAGAGCCATATCGAGATAACCCTGGTTCCAGGTAACAAGGTACTCCTCGAGGCTACGCCTGGCTCTCCAAAGGGACGCGAGCCCCTCAACACTCTCCCGTAGCGACAAGGCTCCGAGCCCTTCACGGAAGGCCTCAGCCAACGCTTCCCTAACACGGCCGCCGGCACGCATAGACCTTGCAGCGACCTCAGCGCCCAGCGTAGGGTTGCGAGATGCAATGCGCTCAGCTATATCGAGAACTTGCTCAGTACCCAGCTCTGCGGCAGCCCTCTCCGCAAGCCTAGGCTCAGCCGCGAGTAGTCTCTCCACACGCCTCGGGGTAAGAAGCCCGTGCCTGGCAAGCATCTCGTACACGTCGCTTGCCGAGCGCCCCAGAGGCTCCCCCCGGTCAAGCTTCTCTGCGGCAGCCCTTGCAGCAGCCTCCCTGACAGCCCTAGCACGGCTTGCCTTGTAGAGTCCGCCGAGCTTATCCAGGCTAAGGCTCGATAAATCAATGTATCTTAGCACCTCGTCACCTAGGAGCTCGATTAGACTTCGTCGTCCAGCATTAACAGCCTCCCTAACCCTAGCAGCCACAGCCTCCTCATAACCACCATAGCGTCTAGCGAGCTCCTCAGCAATACTATGTGCAACCCGCTCGGAAACCGAGTAGAAGCCTCTACGCCCCCGCCTAATTACCCCTACAGCCCGCAGCCGGCCCAGCGCCGCTCTCTCCTCAGCAGACATCTTGGAGAAACTCTTCCTTACTGGGCGGCCAAACGAGGAACTCACAAGCCGAATATCGCTTCTCATAGCCTTTATGATCTTCTCAGCGCTCCTACCCCCGAACAGCCTCCTTACAGCCCTCTCCACAGCAGCCTCGTCGTCGTCCCGCTTAGCGAAGCACGATGTAAATACAGCCACAAAGTCGTCAATGCCCAGGAGTCCTCGGCCAGCGGCAGCATAGGCAGCCAAAAGCCTAGCAGCCATAACCTCCTCAGAGACAGATACAGGAACACCCTCCCTTCTCGCCGCGGCAGCGACCTCAGCCACGAGCCTGGCGACGCACTCAGACTCAGCTAAACACTTTTCCGAGAACCTCGTCAACAAGCTCCTCCTCCCCCACACGCTTATACAGCACTACTTGGGCAGCTTCTACAACATCGCGCTCCTCAACAAGCCGACTACCACGAAGGGCCGCAAGATGCCCAGCCACACGTGCCCAGAGAACAGTGTCAGCGGGCCCAGGCTTGTAGGACGCACGGCGCCTCAGCAGCCCAGCAGCCTCCACCATCCTGGCAACAAGGTTCTCCGGCAGCGTAGGTCCAGCATCATACCTCAGTTTAACTATCTCAACCTCCCTCTCCGGAGGAGGATAGTCAAACCTAAGCCGGACAACCCGCCGGAGAAACGCATCACTAAGCTCACCCTGCGCGTAGTCCTCAGGGTTACTGGTGAACACCACTTGAAACCCAGGCCCCGAAGCGCGGAAGACGCAGCGCAGCTCCGGCACAACTATGCGCCGCTTATCAATAACGTCCAGCAGAAGGTTCTGGAACTCCTCACTGCTACGCCTAATCTCATCAACAAGCACGCCCGCGCCTAGAACGAGCGCAGCCAGGAGAGGCCTAGGGGTGAAGCTCTCCTCTCCAAACCCGTACCTCATAGCCTTGAGTGGATGAAAGTCGCCGATAACACGATACTCGTTGTAGTTCTCGCTGCACGTTATCACGAACGCCGGCAGCCCCGCCCAGAGTGTGAGTAGAGCCTCCCCGATCTCAGTCTTACCTGTCCCCGGAGGTCCCTCGAAGAGAACCGGCCTACCCGTCATAAACGCAGCCATAACAAGCCTAACGATGCGCTCATCGACAATAAGCTTGAACCTCTCCCTCAGAAGCCTAACAGCCCTAGACGGCTCACGTACAGGCTTGACCCGTTCGGCGAGAATATAGCTATAAGCATCCCTAACCTTCTCTACAACGCCCCTACACACGCCCTGCTGCGCCAAACCTCAGCCCCCAGCCAGGATATCCCGGGGCACCACAAGAGAGGAAAACCCCCTTATCAGCACGAACTGGGGGCGCCGAGGGGAGAGGAGCAGTGAGCAGAGCAGCCGACAACAGGATATACAGTGTTAAGCTATGCCGAGGCCTAGACACGGAACACTACGACCTAGTCTTTGAGGAAACCTGCCTACGCTTGATCTACCTTGGCGAATACTGGGAGAAAACACGTCCAATCACGGGGCTCCAGAAGAGCATGGATCTGCACATATACAGGATAAGGAAGAGAAAGCAGAGGGTCAGTAGCCAGGGACGCTGCATACCCTACAGCGAGATAGAGGAATACGAGCTCACCAGGCCCCGGCTGCTACGCAAACGCCGCAGAATGGCAGGCCGCACAGTCGTAGAAGAGGAGACCATACCCCCACGCCTAAGGCTACGCCTCCGCGGCGGTGAGAGGCTAGTGATAGAGTTGCATCCCCGCGTTTACGAGCTCGCAAAAACACTAGTAAAGACGTACCTAGCCAAGAAGGCCCGCGGGGCGGTGAAGAGAACCCGATAGACCGAGGCGGTGAGGACGGATCAACCGGCGGAGCCCCCCTCCCTAGGGGGCACAGCGTACACCTTGACACCATAGATCGTGTCGGGCACGGTTCGAAGAACCTCCTCAACAACCCCTACGGCGGAGTAGGGGTCATCGCAGCTTATCTCAACAAAGTATAGCTCTGGCACGTTGCGGGATCGTACAACCCTAACCCTCTCCTCGCCGAAACGGCGCCTAAGCTCACCTATGATTGCCTCCGCGTCACCTTCGTAGAAGGTGCTGAAGAACACGCGTACAGCTCTCCTCTCCTTTCCCACAGCGGCTCACCCGAACCTCGCTATGTAGTCATCCACGTCATAGACGCCGCTGCTGCATTCCTCTAAATCCTTGACCCGGCGGAGCCCCTTCTCCTCTATAAACCGTAACATCGAAGAAAACTCCACGAGGATGTCTCTCGTAGCCTCGAACTCCGAGGGAAATACGCGCGGTATTAAATCCGGACGAGCCTCGAGCAGCGCAACAAGTCTCCTCCCTTGTCTCTTAACCCAGTCACATTTACCAGATAGCAACAGTCTCCTCGTAGGCATCTCAACAAGTAACGGGTAAACCTTGCACGCTAATGGCTTCCGGTCGTGAATGCTACAGCGCTTAGCCCCCTTGTCGTAGAATGGGCAGTAACCATCAATAATCCACCGGTAGAGTGTGACCACGCACCTACCTTCACCATCACGGAAGACTTGTAGAGGTTCAAAGGAGAGAGTAATGCCACGCTCCTCGCCAATCTCCTCCAAGAGTCTCTTCTCCCACGGGAACACCGTAGGCATCTCAACCTTGCTCCCAAAGAAGCAACAATGGTCGCAGTAAAGGCATCGAAACCTCGGAACCCTCAACCCTCGCCTAGCACCCATAAGCGCCGGAGGGCAGACCCGCCGGGTAATCAATTGTAGCCGCCTTCAACAGGCGCGTGGGGCGGCGATGATGAGGGGTGCAAACGCGTAGCTCAAGGACAGCCGTGAAGAGAAGAACCCGTCTGAGCCCCCACTCCTCTATCATAATTTGGGTGGGGCCTCCGGAGAAGGGGAATGCTCCTCATGCCCAGGGGCCGGGCTCGGTACTCGGCAAACTCTTCACAGGCCCCGATGGGAGGGCTTAGAGCCCCCGGAGGGGATAATGCTTCTAACCTGGGGCGCTGGTAGCCCTGAAGCCCAGAGGGGGTGCCAGCTATGGGTGGTAGGCAGCGCACAAGCCTATTCATGGCCACCGAGGAGAAGGCCAAGCAGCAGATGCGGCGCGGTGTGAGCACAAAGGGAGGCAAGAAAGGCAAACGCCGCTAACCACCTTCTTGTCAGCGATAGCCCTCGTGACACTCCCATAGGGTTTTGCCTCCCCGGCCCCTCGAGGGCTCCTCCTGACAGGCAATGGATGAGCACTCCCCTCTTGTATCGCTGCCGCAAGGGGTTGCCTTTGTCGAATGTGAGCGAGGAGCCCGAGGAACTCGGGTGGCTCCCCTTCCGCCGCAGAGTCTCATTGGCAGCAGCGGTTCCCGCCACCTATGGGTCCACGGAGCACTCGCTCCTCCTCAAGACTGTGAAGTGGGGGCTGCTGGCCCGTCTAGCCGCAGTGTTCCGCGTAGACGAGCTGGTAATCTATGTGGACGAGCCCTGGGCCTCTGAGGAGGCGCGGCTGGGAAGCATGGTGCTGCGTTACGCTGTCTCGCCGCCGTATCTGAGGAAGAAGCTCTTCCCACGCAGCCCCCTCCTCCGCTACGTCGGCGTCCTACCGCCGGTCCAGCTCCCAACCCATGGGGTTGGAGGGCCGAGGCCCGGGGAGTGCCGGGAGGCCCTAGTGCTACGCCGAAGGGGGTCCCTTGCACTGGTCGAGGCTGGGCTCGGGAAGCCCTACTGGCTGCGCATTGATGGCCGGCCAGGGGAGCTAGTGCTTGTCAGCCTTGACGAGAAGCTGAGGCCGCGGCCCGGCTGCCCCAGGCCAGTCTACCGCGGCTACAAGGTGCGTGTCGTGGAGGGGCTTCGTGGCGTGGTAGCGGGACTGCGGCGGAGCGTGGTGGTCGCGACGAGCAGGGCGGGCCGGGTGGTTGGACAGGGAGTGCTGCGCGGCATCTGCAGGGATGCGGTCCGCCGTGGCGGCATCCTAGTGCTCTTTGGCGCCCCCTCCCGCGGGCTCTACGATATAGCAAGCTCCGAGGGTCTGGGGCTCGAGGAGCTAGCGGACTATGTTGTCAACACTATACCACAGCAGGGGACAAGGACGGTGAGGGTTGAGGAGGCTTTCGCCGCTACAATGGCTTTACTCAACGTCTGCCTCCCCTAGGCGGTGGCTAGCAATTAAATAAGGGAGGCGCGCGGGCCTCGGGTCTCCGGGTTTTGCGCTGAAGGCGGTGGTGGCTAGTGGGCGCGCGAAAGAAGCATGCGCCTCGTAGAGGAAGCCTGGCGGTAAGGCCCAGGAAGCGTGCCTCGAGGATAGTACCGCGTGTCAAGGCATGGCCCGAGGTTGAGAGTGAGAACCCGCTGCCCTTGGCGTTCCTCGGTTACAAGGCGGGGATGACCCATGTCTACATGATAGATGACACGCCCGGCTCGCTGACACACGGCAGAGAGATATTCATGCCGGTGACTATCGTAGAGACTCCACCTATGATAGTCGCTGCTGTAAGGGTCTACGGCTATGACCCTAACAAGGGGCTCTACACGCTTGCGGAGGCCTGGGTCCAGCCCGAGATGCTGAAGCAGCAGTACAACCTTGACGTGAACCGGCTCGTGCCCAGGCTGAGGTTCAGTGACACCGAGAAAGCAATCAACAGGATAAAGAACGCGATTGACAGTATATACGATGTGCGCATCATAGCGCTGACGCAGCCCAGGCTTGTTGGCGGCCTCAGCAAGAAGAAGCCAGACGCCCTTGAGATAAAGATCGGCGGTGGCAGCGGCATACCCGCGAGGCTTGAGTACGCCATAGGGCTCCTGGGCTCCGCGCTCAAGGTCGGCGATGTCTTCAAGCCTGGTCAGTTCGTCGACGTTATAGCTGTGACGAAGGGTAAGGGCTTCCAGGGCGTGATAAAGAGGTATGGCGTTAAGGAGCTGCCCAGGTGGCACAAACATCGCAAGGGCAGCCGCAGCGGCCCGGGCACCAGGGGGCCTGCAACAACGTTCTCCTGGAGCGAGGTGCCCCAGCCCGGTCAGACCGGGTACCATAGGAGGACGGAGTACAACAAGAGGATACTCCAGATAGGCGACGACGGCTACGCCGTGACCCCTGCCGGTGGCTTCCTCCACTATGGCGTAGTGAGGTCAACCTACGTGATGCTCTCCGGCAGCATACCGGGTACCCCCAAGAGGCCCATAGTGCTCCGTCACCCCGTGCGCCCCACCTGGATACCCGAGGGCCCGCCCAAGATAACCTACGTGAGTCTCCAGAGCAAGCAGGGCAACTAGCCCCTCAAGGATAAAGCGGAGGTGAATGCACATGGCCCGTATGGGCTCTATGATATTCCTGCTCGTTGAGGAGCCCCCCACTGTGCCCCTCTATAACGCGGCAGGTGAGAGGACTGGGGACATACAGCTGCCTAGGGTCTACGGGCTCCCTGTGCGTGTAGACCTCATACGCCGTGCCTTCCTCTCAGAGTTCACTGCCAGGCTTCAGCCCAAGGGTCGCGACCCCATGGCAGGCAAGAGGACCACCGCTAGGAGCTTCGGCGTAGGCCTAGGCATCGCGAGGGTCCCCAGGATACCTGGCCTCGGCAGGGCGGCGTTCATCAATTCCGCTGTCGGTGGTCACCTCGCGCATCCACCGAGGCCTGAGAAGAAGCTTCACGAGGAGATAAACAAGAAGGAGAAAAGGCTCGCCACTGCCTCCGCGCTCGCAGCTACCGCCAGGTCGGAATTCGTACGTGCCAGAGGCCACGTATTCAACGCTCCCGCGGTACCAGTGGTAATCGAGGACGAGGCGGAGATAAGGTACAGCAGGGTCAAGGACGTGAAGCAGTTCCTGGAGAAGCTAGGCGTCTGGAGTGACATAGAGAGGGCTGCGGCCCGCACCAGGGCACGTGCGGGCAAGGGCAAGCGTCGTCGCGGCCGCTACGTGAGGCCCAAGAGCGTACTCTTCATAGTCAGTAACCACCGCAGCCCTCTAGCAAGGGCGGTCGCCGGCCTGCCAGGCGTAGACGTGGCTGAGCCCAGCCTTATCAGCGTGCTAGAGCTGGCGCCTGGTGGTGTCCCCGGCAGGCTGACTGTAGTAACTAAGTCTGCCCTTGAGGCACTTGGAGCCAGGTTTGGCCCGCTCCTCATGAGGTGATGGGTGTGGAGCGCGACCCCTGGACGATACTAATAAGGCCTGTGCAGAGCGAGAAAGCTCTACGCCTCATAGAGGAGACTAACACGCTGACATTCATAGTGGATAGGAGAGCTACCAAGCCGGAGATAAAGCGCGCTGTCGAGAAAGCTTTCAATGTTAAGGTAGAGAAGGTTAACACGCTGATAACGCCCCATGGCGAGAAGAAGGCCTACGTCAAGCTCGCCAAGGGCTACAGTGCCGCAGACGTCGCGGCGCGGCTAGGCCTCCTCTAATCACCGGCAAAGCCGCCTTCATTTTAACCCCCTCTTCGGCCTCTTCTTCACGCTCCTTTCCCGGAGCAGGCCCGCGTGAGGCCCCCGCAGCCTCGGGGGCTGGCGGTGAGCGCGTGGAGGCTCCACCCCTAGGCGTCAGGCCCCTCGCACAACTAGCCTCTCTCTGGCTTCCTTCTCTCAAGGAGACCCTACCTCGGGGTGTCCGCACGAGTGTTCGTGGAAGTGATGGGGGTCGCCTGCCCTGTAGGCTCCTCACATCCTTCTAGTGCTCGGTGCAGGTCAGCCTGCTCAGCCCCTCGCAGCCGGGCAGGGGCCGGTTCACTTTATTTAGGGTCGCGGCTGGGGCGTGGCGGCTGGGCGCGTGGTAGCTAGGTGGTAAGCTGTGCCAGGGTGGCGTTACTCGGTGAGGGTTGACGAGGAGAAGACGGCGAAGGCCGTTGTCAAGGAGGCACCTATATCTCCTAAGAAAGTTGTCAACCTAGCCAGGGTTATTAAGGGGATGAGGCTCAAAGAGGCTAAGGAGCTCCTGGAGCGCGTGGCTGAGGGCAAGGAACCAGTTCCTCTGTGGAGACATAAGCGTAAGCAGGCCCACCACCGCGGTGTGGCTGCTAAGTACAAGGTGCCCTATGCCAGGTACCCGGTCAAGGCTGCTAGGATCCTCCTCAAGCTCCTAGACAATGTTGAGAACAATGCTGACGTGAAGGGTCTTGATGTTGAGAGGCTCCGCATAATCCACATAGCTGTTCACAAGGGTCGTGTGCTTAAGAGGTGGATGCCCCGCGCCTTCGGCCGCTCCTCCCCCAGGTTCAAGCACTATAGCAACATAGAGGTCATTGTGAAGGAGGAGGAGTAACCATGGTGCTCATAAAGAGGTACTTCATAAACAAGGCTATGCTCCAGACAAAGATAGACGAGTACCTTGCTAAGAGGTTCTACCGCGCCGGCTATGCGGGGGTTCAGATAGTCCAGTTCCCCCTAGGCACAAGGATACTCATACAAGCCGAGAGGCCTGCCATGATAATAGGGAGGCGTGGCGAGACCATAAGGCAGCTCGCAACCATATTTGAGCGCTACTTCGGCCTCAACAACCCGCAGATAACCGTCCGCCGTGTCGAGAACCCGGATCTAAACGCTAGAGTGGTTGCTTCGAGGATAGCTGTGTTCCTTGAGAGGGGCGCCTACTACCGCCGCGTGGCTAACGTAATGCTTCGTCGCATCATCAACGCAGGTGCTGTTGGTGCACAGATAATCATCAGCGGAAAGTTGCGCACGGAGCGTGCGAGGTATGAGAAGGTTCGCTGGGGCAAAGTATACTCTACCGGTTACCAGGTGGAGCACATGGTTGATCGCGCAGTGATGCACATAACCCTGAAGCCGGGTACCTTCGGCATAGAGGTTACGATAGTGAAGCCCGCGGTGACCAGTGACCACGTAGCTATAAAGCCGCCGGAGGAGGTTAAGGAGTTCGTCGAGGAGATAAGGACTGAGATGGAGAAGCAGAGGGAGGAGGAGGCTAAGAAGCTCGCTGCTCAGGCCCAGGAAAGCGGCGAGGAGGCGGCAGCCTAGAAGCCGGCGGGAGGGGTGAGCTCGTATGGGCAAGTACCTGCTCCGCACCAATGATATAAGGAAGATGAGCCCTGAAGAGAGGCTCAAGAAGTTGCAGGAGCTGCGCGAGGAGCTGGCGAAGCTTCGCCTCAAGGCGGCGGTCGGCACTCTCGAGAACCCGGGTGCTATACGTGCGATAAGGAAGTCCATAGCGAGGATACTGACCGTTATGCACGAGGAGGAGCTTGCGAAGCAGCGCCGCCGCTAGAGGAGAGGAGATGCCCCAGGGCGGCGGACGGGGCCGAGGCTGCCCCGGGCTCCGCGAGTTTCTACTCCTCGTCCTATCCCCGCTTACTGGCCGAGAGGTCTGCGTCCTCCTTCACCCTGATCCCTATGTGAGGAGGCTCCGCGGCCGTGTGGTCGCGGAGACGAGCCGCTGCCTAATTGTCGAGGACCCGGAGGGCGCTAGGCGTAGCTTGACCAAGGTCGGCCTATTCGCATTTAAGCTGGGACCCCGATGCTGGGCCGTCCTCCGCGGGGAGGAGATACTAGGCTCTCCCGCTGAGAGGCTCAAGAGGCTAGAGAGGAAGGGGGTTGGATGGCTTGTCCGTGCGCGCCAAAAACGTGGGTATACCGGGTGTGAAGCCTCCGGAGAAGACGTGCAACGACCCTAAGTGCCCGTGGCACGGGACACTGAGGGTTAGGGGTCTCGTGCTCACTGGCGTCGTGATAAAGGCTAAGATGAAGAACACCGTGGTTGTTGAGCGCGAGTACTTCTACTACGACAGGAAGTACAAGAGGTATGAGAAGAGAAGGAGCAGGATACATGCCCACAACCCGCCCTGCATCAACGCCAAGCCCGGCGACATAGTGGTCATAGGGGAGACGAGGCCTCTCTCCAAGACTGTGCATTTCGTTGTCCTCGGTGTCGTCGGCAGGAAAGGCGCCCAGTAGCAGCCTCCTCCTCCGCCGCAGCTTGTGGCCCGCGTTTTTAAAATAGAGCCTTCTCTCTCGGGGCGCCGGCTGGGGGATGCCGCGTGCCCAAGGGCGGTAGCGGCGTAGCGCCGCGCAGGCGTATACCCGCGGGCGTCCAGGTAGGCACCTACGTCCGTGTCGCCGACAACAGTGGTGCCAAGGAAGCAATGGTCATAGGCGTTATAGGGTACAAGGGCAGGCTCCGCCGTATACCCTTCGCGTCCGTCGGCGACATGGTTGTAGTCACTGTGAAGAAGGGTACGCCTCAGATGAGGAAGCAGGTGACCCGTGCCATAGTGGTGAGGCAGAGGAGGCCCTACAGGAGACCCGACGGCACCTGGATAGCCTTCGAGGACAACGCGGTGGTCATTGTGAGCCCGGACGGTGCCCCGAAGGGCAGCGAGATACGTGGCCCCATAGCCAGGGAGGCAGCCGAGCGCTGGCCTAAGGTAGCAAACATAGCCAGCATAGTCATATAGCGTGGGGAGGTGTCTAGGCCGTGAAGTGGACTCCCTCCAGCCAACCCAGGAAGCAGCGCAAGGCCCTCTACACTGCTCCCCTTCACAAGCGCCAGAAGCTCATGGCTGCCCCGCTCAGCCCGGAGCTGAGGAAGCAGTACGGGATACGCAGCCTCCCAGTACGGAAGGGCGACGAGGTAGTGGTGATGCGTGGTGGCTTCAAGGGCACCAAGGGTAAGGTTGTCCGTGTAGACCTCCGCGCAATGAGGATCTACATCGAAGGCGTCACGGTCAACAACGCGAGAGGCGAGCCCAGGTACTATCCTATACACCCCTCCAACGTGATGATAGTGGGCCTCAACCTTGACGACAACGAGCGCAAGAAGATTATTGAGAGGAAGAAGAGGGGCCGCCAGCTCCTGGAGGCCCTAAAGGATGCAGCCACCCAGGCTGCGCAGGCTTAAGAAAGGGCGTGCCGAGCCGGCGGCTGAGGGGGTGACGCTGAGATGGCACGCATGGGTGGCAGGAGGCACCTGAAGACGCTCGCCGCCCCGAAGTTCTGGCCAGTCCGCGGCCGCGTCGGAGTATTCACGGTCAAGCCGTCGCCGGGCCCGCATCCCATAGAGAGGGCTGTGCCGCTGCTAATCATTGTTCGTGATGTGCTAGGCTACGCTAAGACCGCCAGGGAGGCCCGCAAGCTGATAGCTGAGGGCCACTTTAAGGTAGACGGGAGGGTCAGGAGAAACTACAAATACCCTATAGGCTTCATGGATGTCATAGAGATAGTTGACACTGGCGAGTACTACAGGATGCTCCCCTACCCGGTCAGGTTCTTCACTCTCCACCCGATAAGCAAGGAAGAGGCTGGCTTCAAGCTCGGCAGAATAGAGAACAAGACCACCGTCAAGGGTGGCCATGTGCACCTCAACCTCCACGACGGCCGCAACGTGCTGATAAGGGTCTCCGACCCTAACAATCCCGTTGAGGCCAGGCAGTACCAGACTCTCGGCACAGTTAAGATAAGCATCCCCGAGCAGCAACTCCTCGACTACGCGCCTCTCGAGGAGGGCAGCCTCGTGATAGTCTTCGGCGGCCGCAACGTCGGCAGGGTGGGGCGTGTCGTCTCGATACAGAGGGGTCTCAGCAGGAGCAGGAGCATAGTTACGCTCGAGGACGTGCGTGGCGAGAAGCTCCAGACTAGCCTCGATTACGTCTTCGTAATCTCCAGGCCCGGGGAGGAGCCCTGGATAAGCCTGCCGGAGGGTGCGTGGAAGTGAGCCTCGAGGTTACGCGCACGGTGCAGCCTCTTCCCTTGACCCCGGAGCAGGTAGAGGAGATTAAGCGCCGTTGGGAGAGCAACCCGATGCTTAAGCCCAGGATAGCCAAGGTCACAGTCAACATAGGTGTCGGTGAGAGTGGTGAGAGGCTGCAGAAGGCCGCCAAGGTACTGGAGATGCTTACCGGCCAGAAGCCCTCCATAAGACGCGCCAAGAGAACTATAAGGGACTTCGGTATACGCAAGGGAGAGCCTATAGCCGTGATGGTTACTCTCAGGAGGGAGAAGGCGATAGAGTTCCTTCGCAAAGCCTTCCAGGCGGTAGGCAACAAGGTACGGGTGAGCCAGTTCGACCAGTTCGGCAATCTCGCCTTCGGCATAAGGGAGCACATAACCATACCCGGGGTCAAGTACGACCCCGAGATAGGAGTATTCGGCATGGATGTCGTGATTACCTTAGAGAGGCCTGGCTACCGTGTGGCTAGGCGTCGCCGCAGGCGCAGCAAGATACCCCGCCGCCACCGCGTGACTAAGG
>CAZIWH010000032.1:0-18732 GCA_964542985.1 uncultured Hyperthermus sp.
CCGGCCCTCCGCTGCGAACGCGGGGAGACCTGGGGCGGGGGCCTCAATGCCCCCCATTGGAGCCCAGGGATGGATGAGTGGGGGAAAAACCGGTGGACAACTGCCTCGGCGGGGGATGGTGCTTGGGGCTACCCGCCTCCCTCTAGTGTGGCTTTCACGCAGTCCACTCCCTTCGGTGTTATCGGGCCCTCGAATACGAAGTCTTTGCCGTTCCAGACTACTATGTAGCTGCTCCTGAAGGGCAGGTGGTTGCCCGGGCAGTACCTCATCTCGGGGGTCATGTCTCCCAGCTTTATCGGGTCGCCCTTGCAGCTTGACTCTAGGGCTGCCTTGAGGGCCTCGCCGCCCTTCTCCTTTAGGTCCTTGGCGGTCGTCCTCTCTATAGCCTTGACTAGTAGCCAGACGTTCATGAAGCCCTGCATGAAGCGGAGGTTGACGTCCTTCTCGCTGTAGCCGGCCATCTTGGCTGCCTCGAATAGCTCCCGGTAGCCCGGCGCGTTGGGGTCTGCGTAGCCGGGCCACTTCCAGGGGGAGACGCCGGCGGCGCGGCCTGCTATGTCGGCTGCCGCGAGCTTGGGGAAGCGCTCGTCGAAGCCCCAGACGTTGGCCACCATTATGGCCTTGAGGCCTAGCTTCGCTGCCGCCCTGGCGGCGAGGCTGCAGCTGCCGATGGTGTTGCCGCACCAGAGGAAGTCTGGGTTGTACTTCGCCGCCTCCCTCACCGCAGCCTCGGCGCTCGCCTCGTCAGCCTTCAGTGGTAGGTCCACGTCGTACACCTTTAGGCCCAGCTTCTTCGCCATAGCCTTTATCGCGGGTATCGGGCTCTTGCTGTAGGCTACCTTGTGGTCGTAGAGTAGCACCAGCGTCGCGCCCGGCTTCTTCTCGGCCATCCACTGTACGGCTGCGCAGGCCTGGGTGCTGTAGTCTGGTGCTGGGAAGAAGTTGTAGGGCTTAACCACCAGCTTCGCCGAGTAGCTGGCGGAGATGTAGAGTATCTTGTCCCTCGCCGCCTGGTCCGCGAGGCTCTCCGTGTCAGCGGTGCCCCAGCCCACTATCGCTACTACATGGTACCTGTCCCGGAACTCTGTGTAGTACTCCGCCGCCTTGGGCGGCTTGTAGCCGTAGTCCCTCTTGATGTAGTTTATCTTCACCCTGACCCCGTCCTTGGTGTATATCCCCTTCTCGTTGAAGTACTTGAAGGCTGCCTCGGCGCCCTTGGCGTAGTCCTTGCCTACATCGCTCGTCGGCCCGCTTAGGTCGACCAGGAAGCCCACGTTTATCGTCATCTCCTTGGCTCCCTGCGAGCCGCCAGCCTGCTGGCCCCCGCCCCCGGTTGCCGTAGCCGCCGCGGGTGAGCTGGCTGTGGTTGCCTGGCCCCCGCCACCCTTGCCCATCATCACAGCGGCCGCTGCTATGACCACTATTATGACTGCTATCGCGGCTATGAGTGCTCCGCGCTGCATGGCCCGGTGGCACCGGTGGCCCACCAGCGTAAACAAGTGGTATAAGCTTTTCCTGGAAGCTCTAAAATGTTAAAAAGAAGTGATAAATGTTAACACATGTTTACATGGGTTACCGTCTCTCCCGGCTAGTACCTGAAGGGCCATAGGCGGAAGTACTCCTTAACCCTCCTCAGCATCGCTATCAGCCCCTCAGGCTCCTTGACCACGAAGAAGGCGACGACGCTGCCCAGCAGCAGGTACCTGTAGACGGGGTTGCCCGCGAACACCATCTCAAGCAGGCTCTGCCCCGCCATCAGCGCCGCTAGGCCGAGCAGGCTGCCCCACACCACACGGCCGGCGCCGCCGACGAGCACCATTGCCAGCATGTCTATCGACTGCTCCAGGGTGAAGTTGTCGTAGTCTATCGCTGAGAGGTAGAGGGCCAGCAGGCCCCCGGCCAGGCCGGCGTAGAAGCTCCCCACCGCGAACGCGAGCGCCTTCGTCCTAGCAACGTTTATCCCGACTATCTCTGCCGAGACGTCGTTGTCCCTAACCGCCTTCATCGCCCTTCCCAGGCCGCTCCTGCCTATGTTCGAGGCCGTCCAAGCGGCGAGCACGGTTACCGCCAGCACGGTGTAGTAGAGGAAGGGGCTCCTCCCCAAGTCTATGCCTGCCAGCACCTTGGCGTCCGGGTTGACCTCCATGTACTGGTCGGGGGCCACCCAGCGCTGGTAGATGTAGAAGAGTATCTCCTGCGCCGCTATGCTGGCCATAGCTAGGTAGTAGCCCTTCAGCCTGAACGAGGGCAGGCTCAGGAGGGTCCCCACCGCCGCCGCCGCGAGACCCGCCACGGGGAGGGCTAGGAGTATGTTCACCCCGTGCAGGGTCAGCCATGCAGCCGTGTAGGCCCCGGCCCCCATGAGCGCGGCGTGCGCCAGAGAGATCTGGCCCGCGAGCCCGGTTATGATGTTGAGCCCCATCACGGCCACCAGGAAGATCATGTAGAACGCCAGCCTGTTGGCCGCGAAGGCGCCCGCTGCGAGGGGGACGGCGAGCAGCGCCAGGGCCGCGAGCACCGCCGCCGCACGGTGTATCGGGTAGCGGAGGTACCCCATGAGCTCGAGGTAGGACTCCTTGAACACGCCCGCCGGCATCACGGCTCACCCCCAGGGCTAGACGCGTTCAACCCTCTCGGTTCCGAAGAGCCCGTAGGGCTTCACGAGGAGCACCACTAGCATGACAAGGTAGGCTGCCGCCTCGTGGAACCCCGTGAAGTCGAGGGGTCCCACGTGGATGTAGGGCTCTAGGTACATTACGAGCTGCTCCACGACGCCCAGCACGACGCCGCCGACTATGATGCCTGCGACGCTGTCGAGGCCCGCGAGCAGGCTTGCGGCGAGCGCCTTTATCACATAGCTCTCCAGAACCGGGGAGAGGTTTGCCTTCAACGCTATCGCTACAGCAGCCAAGCCGCCGGCGGCTCCAGCAAGGGCCCAGCTGAGGAGGGTGAGCCTGCTCACCGGGATGCCGTACGCCGCCGCGCCGTAGGCGTCCTCGGCCACCGCCCTCATCGCCACGCCTAGGCTGGTGAACCTGTGTATAGCAACTACCAGGCCCACCGTGCCCAGCGCCAGGGCCAGGGCTGCCAGGTCGGAGGCGCCCAGCACCACCGGGCCGAGCCTGGCCTCCCAGCCGCTCTGCATCAGGCTAGCCTGGGGTATGCTGCCCCCGCCGAGCTGCATGGAGACACCCTTCAACACGTAGTAGGCGCCGAGCGTGGCAGCGATGAGGGACACCGCGGGCCGCCCCTGGAGGGGCCTCGCCACAAGCCTCTCCAGCGCCACCGACACCACTGCGCCGACCACGGCGGCGACAGCTGCAGCAGCCGCGAGGCCGAGGCCCCGCGACGCGGCCAGGTAGGCTGCTACAGCGGAGAGCAGCACCAGGGCCGGATGGGCGAAGTTTATCGACTTGCTCACCCGGTAGACTATGTTGAAGCCCAGGGCGAGAGCCGCGTAGACACTCCCCATTATAAGCCCGGATACTATGTAGGCTACCACGTCCAGAGCCATAGCGTCCACCCCCTAGCTCTCCAGGGGCTCTAGTATTGAAACCCTCCTGGTCACCTGGACCCTCCTCCCGTCCTCGAGCCTCATCGTAACCGTTAGCTCGTACTCCCGCTCGCCGCGGTAGATCGCCTCTATTAGGCCGCGGTACCTCTCCTCTATCACCCTGCGGCGCAGCTTCCTGGTTCTCGTCATCTCCCCGTCGTCCGGGTGGAACTCCTTGAACAGGCTCACGAACCTCCTTACCCGGGCCCTCTCGGGGAGCCTCTTGTTAGCCCTTGCAACCTCCCGCTGGAGGAGGCGGAGCACCTCCGGCTTCTGGCTGAGGTCGCTGTAGCCGGTGAAGGGTATCCCCCTCCTCTCAGCCCACCTCGAGACGGTCTCGTAGTCTATGTTGAGCAGCGCCGCGAGGTAGGGCCTCCCCTCTCCCACCACTGCGGCCTCGGCTATGTAGGGGCTGAACTTCAGCTTGTTCTGCACCATCTGCGGCGCCACCCGGGTGCCGTCGCTTAGCACGAGTATCTCCTTCGCCCTATCATGCACAACCAGGTGCCCGTCTCTCAGCTCGCCGACGTCCCCCGTGTGGAGCCAGCCCTCCTCGTCTATGGTCTTCCTCGTGGCCTCCGGGTTCCTGTAGTAGCCCTTCATCACCGCGGGGCTGCGTATCAGTATCTCCCCGTCCTCCGCTATTCGGAGCTCGGTCTCCGGCAGAGGCTTGCCCACCGTGTCTAGTCTCACGTCGTCATCGGGGTGCACGACGGCTATGCCCGCGACCTCGGTCTGGCCGTAGATCTGCTTCAGGTTGACGCCCAGCGCGTGCATGTAGAGCACGTAGTCCTCGCCGAGCATGGCGCCGCCGGTGTAGGCTCTCTTGACGCGCTTCAGCCCCGTCTTGTCCAGTATCCCTCGGAGCGCGGCCCAGTAGGCGAGGAAGCGGAGCAGCCTCCACGGCGGCGGTGGCGCCCTCCTCCCCGGCACGAGCCTCCTCCTGGCGGCGGCGTAGCCGGCGGCGATGGCGGCACGATAAACGGCCTTCTTCAGCGGGTCGCTGTCCTCTATCTTAGCCATGACGTCCTTGCTTATCCTCTCCCATATCCTTGGCGGGGCGAAGAGGAAGTGCGGCGCTATCTCCCTGAAGTCGCTCCACACTGTCTCCGGCCGCTCCGGGTAGTTCACCCTAAAGCCGGCGATGAAGTGCAAAGCTATGCTCATCATCTGCTCGCCGACCCACGCTGGGGGCAGCATTGAGACATACTCCCAGTCCTCCCTCACGGGGTCTAGCTCGTTGAGCTGGTGGGCCATGGCCAGCATGTTCTTGTGGGTGAGCATGGCCAGCTTAGGCTTCCCGGTGGTGCCGCTGGTGGTGAAGAGGCCGGCCAGGTCCTCGGGCCCTATGTCGGCGCTCAGCTTGTCGTAGAGCCCCGGCTCCTGCTTCTCGAGCCTCCTCCCAGCCTCCAGGAGGTCGCGGAACGTTATGATGAGGTCGCCCAGCTTCTCCCTGTACATGTGCAGGCCCTTAGCCTCGTCGACGATAATTTTCTCGACCCGTGTCTTGTCGAGCACCTCGAGCACCCTGTCCAGCTGCTCCTGCCCCTCCACGAGCACCGCGCGGGCGTCGCTCTGCTGCAGCACGTATGCAACCTCGTCGCTTAGGCTGTCCTTGTATATGCCCACCGTCGCCGCGCCAAGGCTCTGCGCCCCGACCTCGTAGATGGGCCATGCCGGCCTGTTGCCCATTATGAAGGCAAGCTTGTCGCCCCTCCCGAGCCCCATGCCGTAGAGGCCGAGCGCAGCCCAGCGTACCATGGTATAGTAGTCGCGCCACGTATAGCGGCGCCAGATACCGTACCTCTTCCAGCGGAACGCGACCTTCTCCGGAGCCCTCCGGGCCCTGGCCTCGAGGAGCCAGGGGAACGTAGTATCGTAGGGCTTGCCCCCCGCGTCCTCTGGGGTCTTCCGGCCCGCCACGGCTAGGCACCTCCAAGGTAAGCCTCTATCACCTTCGGGTCGCGAGCCACCTTCTCGGGCGGTCCCTCGGCTATTACGCGCCCAGACTCCATTGCGACGACGCGGTCGCAGAGATCCATCACGACCTCGAGATCGTGCTCGACGAGGACAAAGGAGACGCCGCGGGTCTCGTTGACCTCCACTATGGCTCTAGCTAGGTCCTCCTTCTCCTCCCTGCTCAGCCCCGCCATAGGCTCGTCCATTAGCACTACCTTAGGGTCCTGGGCGAGCGCCCTGGCGAGATCCACGCGCTTCTGCACGCCCGGCGGCAGGCCCTCAACGACGCGGTCGCGGTACCGGTGCAGCTCAAGTAGGTCGATAACCTGCTCAGCCTTCCAGCGGGCCCACTCCTCCCAGCGCCTGGCCTTCCCCGTCCAGAAGGCGGCGTCCAGGATGCTGTACCTCCTCCAGGGCTCCAGCCCAGCCATTATGTTCTCTACTACGGTCATGTGTTTGAACAGCTCGCTGTGCTGGAAGGTTCTGGCCAGCCCCATCCTGGCTCTCTTGTGGGGAGGCATTGAGGTAATATCCTTGCCGAGGAAGATGACGCGGCCCCTGCTCGGCTTGTAGAACCCGCTTATCACGTTGAGGAGGCTGGTCTTCCCGGCGCCATTGGGGCCTATCAGCGCCAGTATCTCGCCGGGCCCCAGGGTGAAGCCCGCGTCGTCGACAGCCACTATGCCGCCGAACTCCACGCGTATCCTCTCAGCCCTGAGTACGGGGCCCTCAGCTACACGGGGCTTGCCGCGGTACAGGCTGCCCGGCTCCCAGGCGTTGAGCAGCCTAGTGTAGCCATCCCCGTGGGAATCGAACCCCACCACCTCCCTACTGGTGGGGTGCCTCTTAGCTGCGGAGAACAAAACGCACCATCTCGCCCACCCCTTTCCCGCACAACAGTAGTGTTAATCCAGCTTCTGACTCGTTTCCGGCCCCACCCTTCGCCCTCCAGGCCCTTATATTCATTCAAGGAGCCTTTATCGCCTGTACAAGGTGGGAGGGGCTAATCCTTATTCCCGTCTACTTCCGGAACGGAGTGACATGGCCCCCGGGGAGACATGGGGCCACAGAGGAAGCCGGGTCAAGGGGGCACGACGTCGGGAGAAGCGGCTAAGCCACGGTGGTAGCAATGGGGCTCGGGGAGAGGCTAATCGAGGCCCTGGGGTCCCCAAGCTTCCCCGGGGGCCGGGGACCCGAGAGGGGCAGCGGTGGCATCTACGGCCTCCTCGTCCACAATGGCGTGATGTATTTCACTCTCGCCTACGAGGCCAAGGCTTACTTCGTCGACGTTGACGGAGTGAGGAGGATCTACGGCTACGAGCTGGTTGGTGCACCTGGGCCGAGGAGCGGTGGCGACAGCCACAACACCAGCACGGCTGTCGATGACTGGATATACTTTGGTGGCTGGGTGCATGCGCCACCGCTCTACAGGAGGCAGGGAGGCCGCAGGGTCATAGACTTCAAGAGGAAGTTCAGCCACATCCACGCCTACAGCATAGCCGAGAACAGGGTCTACCTCCTCTGGCAGGAGGGGCTCAATGACCCCTCTCACTGGGCGGGCGAGGTAAGCGAGCTAGTCTACGACCCGCTCGCCGACAGGCTCCTAGTAGCCAGAGGCGACGGTCACGACAGACTCGGGGTCTACGAGGCTCCCGCTAGGCCCTCCCTGGGCCGCCCCACCCGCCCCCTGGTCCCGATAAGGACGCTCAAGGGAGCTAGGTTCCTTGACGAGGCCTGCTTCACAATCCACCGCGGCTGGTCCAACACCGGTGGCCTTGTCTGCATAGAGCTTGGCGGCAACAAGTACAGGATCGTGGAGGCTCCGGCAGACTATTCGCAGATAAGCGCTGACGGGAGCGGAGTCGAGTACGCGAGGAGCGGCTGGGTCTCCAGCCTCGGCGTCTCCCTTGTTTCAGCTGTCCGGGGCGGGCTGCTGAGCCTCCACGGCGACGAGCTATGGTTCCATAGGCTCCTAGACTTCTCGCCCAGCCCCTACGGCCCCCTCAAGGTCAACGCTGCCCCGGTGCTCGGGGGGATCCTCACAGCATGGAACGCCTACAGTTGCTCCACCCTGGCCGGCACCAGGGAGATGAGCGGCGAGCTCCAGGCAGCCTCCAGGACCCCCCCGGGCCCAACGGTGCTGGTCCACATAGCGCCGCCCATAGCCAGAATAGTGGCCGTCGCGGGGGTCAGGGTGACCTCCCTAGCCCCCGCGGGCGGGGAGGTAATAGTTGCCTCCAATACGTGGCCGGGCCTAGAGCGCTACGATGCTACACGCATAGACCCCGGCACAAAGACGCTGACGGTGATACCAGAGACCCTCGTGGCCTCCCCGAGGCCGCCGCCGCTCCGCTTTAACATACCCGGCGACTGGGTCGCGGGCCGGACGTGGGGGGGTATACCCCTCTACGGCTACAGGGAGGCCAGGCTCATTCTCCGCGGCTGCAGCGGCGGAGTGCTCAACGTCTACACCTACGATCTAGCCACGCCGCCCGGCGGCGCAGAGAAGGACAGGTATATCATCTCGCCCTGGGAGAAGGCCTCGATAGACCTGGCTCCCCATGGCTGGGGAATAGTATCGTTCAAGGCAGAGGCTTGTAAGCCTGAGCGCGTGGAGGTAATCCTAATCCCCTAGCCGCAGCGCACCGTCATAGCCTTGACTCCGTGCATCCGCAGCTCCACCGGCATTTTAAACGTGCAGGCCATCAACCTAGCCATGTCCAGTGCCTGGCCCGGCGTCATGCCCTTGCCGCGGAGCGCCTGGAGCATCATTCTCCCTATTCCGCGTTCAACGTTCATAACTATCTTCTCCTTCGTCATCTCTATTGTGCCGCCGAGGCCCCCCATGCTCCACTTCATACTAATGCTTAGGTCAACCACCTCGGCGACATAGCAGTGACCGTCTACACAGAATTCGAAACTCCACCCCACTAGGACGCCACCCCTCGGAGACGTGGCGGCAAGAACACTGGGACACTAGGAGGTTCAGACAGAAATAAAACATCACATGGGGCTCGGGAGAAATGGGTGCCGGGTTACTCCTTCTTCTCCGCGAGGCGGATAGTCATCTTGCCAGAGACGTCGCTTATCTCGACCTGGATAATCTCCGGGGGCTTCTCAGTCTTTTCGAGTATCTCTATGAACTTGGCCACTACCTCCTCGGAGACATTAGCCTCAAGGTTAAGCTTTATGGTTGCCATGGGTTTTCACCTCATCCCGCACTAGACCCCTGCTGGGGCCAGGTTGCTAGGTTTACATAGCTGGTTACATTTATTGTTTGGGTTTATGGGCGCCGGTACCCTTGGACTCCTCTAGCTAGGAGCCCTTCAAGGGCTTCCCGGAGCACCGTGTGTGGTCTGCCGACACGCGCCTGGAGGGCGAGAATCTCGAATCTCTCCCAGCAGAGGGGAGTGTAGCGGAGCCCAGCCCTTTCCGCAGCGGACTCGGCGACGAGCGCCACGTCGGCCTCGCCGCGGGCCACAGCCTCGGCTGCAGCCGTGTGAGTGTTGTACACCTTGTCCCCGAGCCCGGGGATCTGCATGGCCCTCTCCGCTGGGAGGCCCAGCCTCCGGGCCCAGCCCCGGAGCCAGTGGAGCAGCCGGAGCCTAGTCCCCGAGCCCGGGGGCCTTGAGGCGAGGACGAGCCTCCCCTCCAGCAGCCCCCGGGCAGCCTCCTCCTCGTTAAACCCGGTTCTAGAGGCTATCACGAGGAGCCTCTCATAAGAGGCTATGGTTTCGACCTCGGTGTCAGCGCCGAGGGCCTCCAGGGCTGTGCGGTTGTAGCCCCTGCCTGGGCTGTAGAGGTGGCTTCCCGCGGCGTCGGCCTCACCGAGGAGTAGCGCGGCCAGGCCACGGGCGCTGCCGAGCCAGTAGGCCTCCACCGCGAGCCCCGTCTCCTCCCTCACAGCGCCCAGCGCAGCCTCCAGGAGGGGGTCGTGGCTCCCAGCGTAGACGAAGACGCCGCCTCCTGTCTCCTCCCCCGCTGGGGGCGGTGGGCGCGGCGGAGCCCCATGGATCAGGGCGTAGGCGTCTATGAGGCGGTGTAGAAGCCTTCTCCCCGTCTCGGTCAGCCTCGCTCCTCCTCCCCTCCTCCCTCCCCTCTTCGCCTCGATGAGTCTTGCTCCTAGAAGCCTCTCTGCCCTAGCCACGGCATCCCATGCTCTGGAGTAGGCTACTCCGAGCCTCCTAGAGGCGCGTAGAAGGCTACCCTCCTCCTCGATGAGCATCAGTATGTACATCAGCCTCTCGTCGGCAACTACTTCGCCTACCTCGTTTACAAGCTCCACCCTGGCTCTGGGCTTGAGGCCGGCTAGGGGGTCACTGCTCCCCGGCAATGCTTCCCAGCTCCTCCCTTAGCTCGCTCCTGGCTTCAAGCCTCCCTATGTACATCCATGCAGCAGCCAATATACCGAAGACGGCGCCGAGGGAAAGTATCATGGGCGGCGTGAGACCCCTTATCTCAACAGCTATAAGCTCCCTTAGCACCGCCACCACGGCGATCTCTACTACAACGCGGACGGGCAGCGTCCTCCGGATAGCGGCTGCGAGGAGAGCCCTAGTCACGTCCAGGGATAGCACGAGGAGCAGGACACGGTCTAGGAGCATGGTGAGCCTCTCCTTAGCCGGGCCCGTGGCCAGTATAGTGAAGGCTTCTCGGTAGAGGCTGGGCAGCGCCGCGGCTGTTGCTACGAGCAGCACCCCGGCAGTGAGGAGTGTCATGGTGTTGAGCAGCCCTGCCAGCAGGCGCTGCCACCGCCCAATGCCCAAGGCCGTTTCTCCCTCTACGCGGGCCTCGCTACCAGTATGCCGTCCTTGTCCCTAATGATTCTAGCCGGCACCAGCTGCCCGGGCCGTGCCCAGCGGGCGGAGACTAGGGCCACTAGCCTCCTCTCCCTCCACGCCACTGCCAGCCACTCGCCCCGCAGCCAGCCCCTAGCCACAACCTGCACCGCCGTCCTGGAGCCCCTGGGCAGGGGGTTCGGCACGCGGGGCGCGTACCTCATGCCCCATTCCTCCATGCTCCAGTGGAGGCGCAGGCCGAGCTTCTCCTCTAGCCGCTGGAGCCACCTCCAGTACTCCTCCCAGCTGGGCTCCCTGACCCCCGGCGGCCTCCTGCCGTGCTTGTGGGCTACGTACTTCTGCACGGTCACTGGCGGCCACCTCTTCCCCGCGCCTATCCTGTAGGCCCACTTCACCACCTCCTCCACATCCCTGTCGTTCACGCCGGGCAGCCAGACGGGCGTCACATGGAGGTCTATGCCGGTCTCCCTGGCCACATACTCCGCGAGGCGCTTAACCCTCTCCACATTGTACCAGGGTGTGCCAGTAAGCAGCCTAGCCTTCTCCGGATCAAGGGTGTCTATGCTGAGGTTTATCCTGTCGAGCCCCGCCTCCCATAGCCTGTCCACGAGACTCTCCGTCAGCGTCGCTCCATGGGTCTCCGCCGCCACTGTGGAGACCCAGCCGGTCTCTTTCAACGCCTCCACCAGCTCGGGGAGCCGTGGGTAGGTGAAGGGATCCCCCACGCCGTCTATGAGGGCCTCAACCCTCACCCCCTTAGCCCTCGCAGCCTCCCCAGCCCAGGCTGCGAGCCACCTGGGCTCAACCATGTACTCGGCTGCACGGCTCCTGGACGCGGGGCCAGCGTCCACGCTGCAGAAGATGCAGCTCAGGGGGCAGAGAGTCGTAGGCCGGACCTGGAGAACATTGGTACCTCTGTCTATCACTCCAACAGCTATGTGGCCCAGCATGGGGAGTGGCTCCCCTAGCATGTAGAGCGGCCTCCCCCACGGCCTCAGCAGCAGCTTGGCGCCTAGCCTCTCCTCAACGCCGGCCCTCATCTTTATCGCCGCTTATGCAGTAGCGGCGGCAGTCCTTACGTGTGGTTTATATTTGGTCAAGAGCACGAAGTAAACTGGACTATACGTGGAGCTATAATGGTTTTTGACCATAACCGTCCCGGGTGTCCCATACATGCGTCCAAGTGTTGAGCGCTTATCCCATGAGCTGCGGGGATGGTTGCATTGACACTTGAACTGGCCTTGGCCAGAACCCGCGTAGACCCCAGGGTCGAGGAGGCGGAGGTCTACGCTAGGCTCATAGCTATGGCCGCTGTGGGCGCCGAGGAGGCCATAGGTATGCAGGTGGTTGGTGGACTTGTGAACCTGGTAGCCCGGGAAATGCTGAAAATATGCACGCCTCCCAAGGCAATGCAGGATATAATAAGGTGGCTTAACGAGAAGACGCCGTTCCGGGTCGACACCTACAACCCGCCTGGCGGCCTCGTACGCAAGGAGGATGGCGAAGCCTTCTACCTGATAGCCCGAGAGTGCCCCGTGCGGCAAATACTGTACTTCGAAGACCTGCCCTACGGCAGGTCGCTCTGCAGGATAATGTGTACGTGCCTCGAGAAACTCGTAACTAGTGCTCTGGGCGGACGCTACCGCGTCATGCTTGACCGCCCTGGGCCAAACGCGTGCCTCCTCCGCGTCAGGGTTCTCAGCGGCCCGGCGCCTCCGAACGACCTTATAGTTGTCAGTAGGAAGCCCAGCAGAGAGGAGTACATAGAGCAGCTTATGAAGGCCTATTCTGCGATGATCAAGGGGATTTCGAGGGCGCTCTACCTCACGCTCGGCGGAAACGTTGCCATGAGCTACCGTGCGGGCAAGCAGTATGGCCGCCGCGTCGGCGCTCATATACTCGCGGAGGGCTACGAACCGGAGAACATAGAAGAGGCAATCGACATCATGAATGCCGGGCTTAAGAACATTCTGAAAACAAGGCTTGACAGCGGCTATTTGGTGATAGAGTGGAGCAGGTTCGACAAGATAGTTGAGAAGGAGGGTCTCCAGCACCCAGAGTTCATCAAGAGGCTTGTGCAGGGCTTCGTCGCGGGCATCCTCGAGACACTCACCGGGATGAAGATCGATCTACGCTCCACGAGTGAGCCAAACAGGTACAAGCTCATGGTGAGGAGCGATGCCTAGGCTTGAGAGGAAAGATGTCTACACCCTGGCCCTGGTGCCGCTGAGCGGCTGCGGCGGCTGCGAGGTGCAGGCGCTCCGCGCCCTAGCCTTGGCGCCGGATCTGCAGAAGCGGTACCGGGTGGTCTACTGGCCCCTTGTGGTGGAGGAAACGAGGCTCCCCGAGCACGTCGACGTGGCGCTAGTGGAGGGCCTTGTTAGGACACGGGAGAACCTAGAGGCCTTGAGGGAGATAAGGAGGAGGGCAACGGTGCTCATAGTGTTGGGCAGCTGCGCCTCCTGGGGAGGCATAGGGGGCGCTGCCGACGCCTTCAACGCGAAGCTGAGCATGAAGGCGATATACGGGAGGGAGGAGCTGGAGAGTGCTGAGATGCTCCCCCGGGCCTATGCGCCCGCCGACCTAGTGCCCGTGGACTACGTCATCTCCAGGTGCCCGCCGCCAGTAGAACACATCATGTTGACCCTCCGGGCCATAGCAGAGGGCAAGCCCGTGAAGACAGCTGACAGCACGGTGTGCAGCCAGTGCCCGCGGAAGATGAAGCCGATAGAGAAGCTTGAGTTCAAGCCAGGACTGCCGGGCCCAGACGCGGATCCAGAGACCTGCTTCCTCAGCCAGGGCTACCTCTGCCTAGGCTCCGTGACCACCGTGGGCTGCGGCGCCCCATGCACGAGGCACGGGGTGCCCTGCTTCGGCTGCGGCGGCCCCTACCACGAGATAGCGGAGAGACGCGACATGGACATAATAACCGCGCTCGCCAGGAAGATAGCCACGTTAGCGGGCCTCGACCCCGTGAAGGATCTGGATAAAGTTGTGGAGAAGCTGTTGAAAGTCTACGGCGCCAGGAGGTTCTACGTATTCACTTTCGCGAGCCAGGTGCTCCGTGGCAAGCCTCACGGCTTCGCTGTGAAGGCTCTAGTCGAGACTAGGAGGAACCCGGTGCTTAGGAAGAGGCTTTTCGAGCGCATCCGTTACGCTGAGACGGGCGAGGCCCCGTCTCCACCCGGCTCAGGTTCCTAGACCACCTAGGGGGGGTGGCTTGTGGTGGCTATCTTGGAGGAGGAGAGGAAACAGGTTAGGAGGAAGCTCAAGAAGATACTCATGACTCTGATAGAGGGTCATGCGTTCGTCGTGTTGAAGACTAGGAACGGCGGCGAGATAGAGGACGTGCTCTACGAGGGCGTGGACACGAGGATGTTCGAGACCATGTGGATAGGGATGAACGTAGACGAGCTGCCTAGGGTCACGCCGATGATATGCGGCGTCTGCAGTGCAACCCACCACGTGGCGAGCGTGAAGGCGGCCGACCAGGTTCGCGGCGCCGAGGCGCCACCGGAGGCGTGGAGGATACGCTACTTGATAAACATGGGCATCCATCTGAACAACCAGGTGCTCCACCCGCTGGTTTTCGGGCTGCCCGACTTCCTGCCGGTAGAGGTTGAGAGGCGCAGCATGTTCGCCCTCGGCCAGAGGCACCCCGACGTGGTTAAGGCCGGCGTAGCGCTGATGGAGCTAGGCCATAAGGTCGTTGCGGTGTTCGGCGGCAGGGACATCCACCCGATAAACGGCATACCCGGCGGAGTCTCTAGAAAGCCTTCAGAAGAGGAGGTGGAGAAGCTTAGGAGCCTCTTCGGTAAGCACCGCGGCGACTTGAAGGTGTTCGTCGAGAAGAGCTTCGAGATAATGCTTGGCGGCAAGGAGAAAATAGATGCCTACCCACCGGGCTACAGCTACATGATGGCACTCACCGGGCCCAGGGGCGAGTACGACATAGTCAATGGCCGCGTGAAGATACTCAACGGTAAAACCGGCTCTGTCGAGGCAGAGTTCAGCGACCGCGGCAGAGAGTACCTCAGCTACCTCAAGGAGTACACCGTGCCCTACAGTTATATCAGGATGGTTACCACTAAGTGGAAGGCACAGAGCCCCAGAGAGGGGACCATACACGTCTCCGCGCTAGCCCGCGCAAACGCGGTGAAGAGCTACGGAGTAGAGTGGGCCGATGAGCTCCGGGACCGGCTGGCCGAGGAGTTCGGGAAACCCTTCCGCCACCCCTTGCTCTCAACGCTCTTCCGCGTGGTAGAGTCCGCGGCGCTCTACGAGCTGATAGCCAGGGAACTCGAGAAGCCCATAGGAGACCCCATATACAGCCCGCCGACCAGGGACAGCGGCGAGGGCGCGGCGGTGATAGAGGCGCCCCGCGGGACGCTGATACACCACTACATGGCGGAGGAGGGCAAAGCCACGTTCATAAACATCATCACTCCGACGGCGATAAACGCTGCAGCGATAGAGGCGGATCTCCGTGGCTTCTTCGTAGGCAAAACGCTTGGCGAGATGAGCGACCGGGAGGTCTACGCGCACGCGGCCTCGATAGTGAGGAGCTACGACCCCTGCATGGCCTGCGCCACCCACGCGGCCTCGAGGAACCGGGTGGCTCTACGCATAGTCGTTGCGGATGAGAACTGGAAGCCGATACGCATGCTCCGCCCCTAGGGGGTGAGCCGCCTTGGTCGAGATAAGGATACTGAAGGACAGGTGCAAGCAGTGCATGAACTGTGTCCGCGTCTGCACTGCCTTCGACGGCGTCTACGAGGAGGGCCCCGACGGCTACCCCGTCGTCGCCAGGCCGGAGCAGTGCGTGCAGTGCCTCATATGCCACACCGTCTGCCCAAGCAACGCTATAGTTCACGAGGACTACAGGGAGATAATGCTGCTGAACCCCGATGAGGCCCTCGCGGAGAGGTACCGCAACTACGTCTAGGCCTCCCCTAGCCTTTTCTTAATATTCTAATTCCTCTTGTATTCCGGAGGGCCACAGCTCTATGAACATGTTTGTGTTGAACCCGTTCTCCTCCAGGAAGCGGAGCAGCTTCTCATCCTTGGTTGGTAGCAGTGTCTCCTCGTGGAGCGCTGTCACGTAGAGTATGCAGTCGAACACGTCGGGGTGCCCCAGGGCTCTAGGAGTCATTGCGTTTTCGAGGTGCTCTGCTCTAGGCTGTACGAGGCCCACGTAAACCTCTAGTAGCAGTGCCATCAGCGCCTCCGAGACTTGCTGCGGCGGCTCGCGTAGTCCATGCCTCCTCATCTCCTTGGCTATCTTTGCGGCAAGCTCGGGCAGGAGGAGCTGGGGGTAGAGGAGTCCGGCGTCGTCTTCTCTGTGTCTTAGCAGCTTCTCGTCGTCAACACCGCTCACCTCTATGCCGAAGAAGGGTAGTATGTAGGTTGTGTTGAGCACTATGCTTTTCCTCATGCCTAGTCCTCCTCTGCTAGCCTAGTCTGCTCCTCGGCCTCCTTCTCTACTTCTTCGAGGCTCGTGCGGGCCCAGTAGGGGCGGCGGAGCAGCTTAGGGAGGGGGCGGAGAATTATCTCGTCACCCTTCACTGTGGGCAGCAGCTTGTCCCCTCGCCCAGGCCTAGTTTCTCCACGATCTCGCGTGGCAGGTATAGAGCATACTTCCTGCCAATCTGGATTGCCTGGCTCAACCCGGTAGCTCTGGTATATCTGGAGGCGGGGAGCTGCCCTAAGCCCTGGCGCCCCTCCACGGAAGCCTCATGCCGCAGGCAAGGCTTAAATAGTGGTGGGAGTTGGGTGGGCGTCTGTTCCGTGGATTCCGGCGTGAGGGGGGTGCAGCGTGAAGCGCCAATGGAGTTGAGCCGGCCCGGGTTCAGCGTCTACCTCACAGCCGGGTACCCGGGGCCGGCGGAGTTCCCCTGTATCCTTGAGGAGCTGTCCTCCTGCATAGACTTCTACGAGATAGGGCTGCCGACGAGGAGGCCGAAGTACGATGGCCCCACGATAAGGGCGACCCACCGTAGGGTCGTTGAGGCCGGCCTCGTTGGCCTCGAGGCGTTGAAGCTACTCGAGGAAAACCCGCCGCCCAAGCCCTTCACGGTTATGGCCTATATGGAGGACTATGCGGATAACCTGAGAGGCTTGATGGAGGCCGCGGCGTCTGCCGGGGCCCTCTGCGTGCTGCTCCCGGACCTAGCCTTCGACTACCCTGGGAGGCTCGACGAGTACACCGAGGAGAGCTTGCGTGCAGGCATGAAGCCGTGCTTCTTCGCCTCCAGCAAGTTCCCGCACCGGTGGCTGGTAGGCTATGCCGCCAGGAGGCCCCTCTACATCTACCTGGGCCTCCAGCCGGCGACGGGCGTGGAGCTGCCGATAGCCGTGGAGAAGAATGTCCGCCTAGCGAGGCTGCTAATAGGAGACACCTATCTCTTAACGGGCTTCGCGATCCGTCGCCCCGAGACCGCAGCCTCCCTGATACGCGTCGGCGCTGACGCGGTTGTCGTGGGGAGCGCGGTGGCGAGACGGCTTGAGGAGGGCGGCGTGGAGGCCGCCAAGCGGCTCGCCTGCAGCATTCGCGAGGCCGTGCACGCCGCCGGGAGGTGAGCAAGCGTGGTGGATGTGCCCCGGTACTGGTACAACATAGCAGCGGATCTCCCGGTTCCGCTGCCCCCGCTGCTGGATCCCCTCGACGACGAGGAGTCTAGGATAGGGCTGCTGGTGCGTATACTGCCGTCGAGGCTGATAGATGAGGAGTACACGTTGAGCAGGCTGCTCGAGACACCCGAGGAGGTCAGGGAGGCCTACCGGAGGGCGGGGAGGCCTACGCCGCTGCTGCGCGCCGAGGGCTTCGAGCGGGCCCTGGGCGTAGCGGGTAGGGTGAGGATCTACTACAAGTATGAGGGTGCGCTGCCCACAGGGAGCCATAAGCTGAACACGGCTATCCCCCAGGTCTACTATGCCAGGCTTGACGGCGCAGCGGAGGTTGCTACGGAGACCGGTGCAGGGCAATGGGGGCTCGCGGTCAGCATAGCCGCGGCCATGATTGGTGTAAAGGCAACGGTATTCATGACGCGGAGCAGCTACTACAGCAAGAAGGCCAGGAGGGTAGCGATGGAGACCCTAGGGGCGACGGTGTATCCCAGTCCCAGCGAGGTGACTGAAGCCGGGAGGAGGGCCCGGAGCGAGAGGCCCGACCACCCCGGCAGCCTCGGGCTCGCGATAACCGAGGCTATCGAGTACGTGCTCTCCGGTGAGAGGCGCCGCTACGTCGCCGGCTCGGTTCTGGAGAGCGTGCTGGTCCACCAGACTGTGATAGGCCTGGAGGCGCTGGAGCAGCTGCCCGAGGAGCCCGACTACATGGTTGCTTGCGTCGGCGGCGGGAGCAACATGGGCGGCTTCACCTACCCCGCGATAGGGATGAGGCTCCGCGGGGAGGGCTTCGAGAAGACCCGGTTCATAGCGGCGGAGAGCACGGCAGCCCCTAGGCTCAGCCGCGGCGACTACCGCTACGATGGCCTGGACACCGGCCTAGTCCTCCCGCTCGCCAGGATGTATAGCCTCGGCAAGGACTATGTCCCTCCCCCGATACACGCGGCAGGCCTACGCTACCACGGCGCCGCTCCGAGCCTCAGCCTCCTCCGACGCCTAGGCATAGTGGAGGCCAGGGCGTATCCCCAGGAGGAGGTCGCGAGGGCAGCGGTGCTGTTCGCGAGGAGCGAGGGCATAATCCCGGCTCCGGAGAGCGCCCACGCGGTCAAAGCGGTCGAGGAGATCGCCAGGAGGGCGCCCGAGGGCACGGTGATAGCCTTCAACCTCAGCGGCCACGGGCTGCTCGACACCGACGCTTACGAGAAGCTCCGCGTCCACGTGCCCGGGTTTTAGGCGCCAGTGCACCCGAAACGTGTTGCCTCAGGGCTCTCTGCGTGGTGGGAGCCGTGCCCGGCTTCAAGGAGCTACTCGAGAAGATAGTCAACCGTCTTCCATTGAGCTTAGAGGAGGCCAGGGGCCTCGCAGACTCCATGCTCGAAGGAGGCCTAGGCGACGTCGAGATAGCCGCAGTTCTCGCGGCTCTCCGCGCCCGCGGCGAGGCCGCAGAAGAGGTGGCGGGCTTCGCCCTGAGCCTCCGCAGCCACTGTCTCCGCGTAAAGGCGCCCCCGGGCGCCCTAGACACGGCGGGCACCGGCGGAGACAGGAGCCACACCCTCAACGCCAGCACGGCGGCAGCAATAGTGGCCGCGGCGGGAGGCGCGGTGGTGGCGAAGCATGGGAACAGGAGCGTCTCCAGCAGGAGCGGGAGCGCCGACTTCCTCGAGGCCCTGGGCTACCGCGTGGATCACGGCCCCAGGGAGGCGGAGTGCATGCTCCGCGAGGCGGGCTTCACCTTCCTCTACGCTCCCCGCTACCATCCTGCAATGAAGCGCGTTATGCCGGTTAGGAGGAGGCTCG
>CAZIWH010000033.1:0-18693 GCA_964542985.1 uncultured Hyperthermus sp.
GCTTCAGCGCCGGGTTCCTGTAGACGCACCAGGAAACGCTGCCAGGGCCCCAGACTTCGGGCAGGTACTTGTAGGTCAACGCTGCGTCAAGGTATAGCTTCACCTTGGGGTCGTTGAACGTGTTTTCCACCGTTAATATGCCTCCTCCTCCCCATTCCTGGTAGTCCAATATTCTGCGGAGCGGTATAGTGAACCTCACAACCCGGTAGGAGCCCGGTGGGACAGATACTGTTTTCTCGGCTACATTGAATCCGTTCGCGTTTATCTTTATGCTTCCAGTCTTCCATGTAACCGCGTTGTTCTCGACAACAAGGTCTACGTATAGGTAGGCGTTGTCGTTGCCGCTGAGGTAGTCCAGGTAGATGCCGTTGAATCCGCCGTAGCTCAGCGCCAGCCTTGTCACTGTTGAGGGGTACTCCAAGCCGTCGCCGTAGGCATAGTGGATCCTTGAAAGCGAGCTGTAGCCAGAGGATGCTATACCGTAGGCAAGTACCTTCAGCCCCGTTCTCGTCTGCTCTACAGGCATCTGGGGGAAGCTCTTAGTGAAGTCCAGCGTGGCCAGTTCTACATAGGCGTTGCCGCCGCAGGAACTTAGACTCGCCACAGCCCTCAGCTCCTGCGACCCATAGCCCGGCGCTGCGTAGAGGTCTATCTCGCTCTCTCCTTGGCCGAGGTAGTAGCTCCTCTCAACGCTGTACACAAGCTTCCCGTCGCTGGCCCGGTAGATCTTTAGACTCGCTTTGATGCATGCACCGCCGCTAGAGGATACAAGGGCGTGTAAGCCCACGCTCTCTATATAGGGGCCTATGTATATGCTCCTCGTCAACTGCCCCAGCCGCATTGTAGCCTCGTTACCAGTACTTGGATCAACGTTGAGAATCAGCGTGAACCAGTAGAGCTTGTCTATACCGCCTCCCCTGCCGTCAATATAGTAGAAATCGGGCTCCACCAGCCCCTGGGCCCGAGGCCTCCCGTCCAACTTCATAGACCATGGTTGTTCCAAAACTTTTCTTAGATCCCTTGAGATGAGCCAGCCTTTGACGTGCACCAGCTCGATGCTTAGCGACCTGCTGTAGCGCAGTGCCAGTGCTCTCAGCTTGCTGCGTAGATTCATTATCCAGGTAAGGTTCTTTTCCCGCTTTATGCCCAGGCTCTTGGCTACAGCAGTGAGCAGCGGCAGAGGCTCCGCAGTCTCCACGCGCACCGGTTTCCGGTCAAAGTAGAGATAGAGTACCAGCGGAGCAGTCAACTTGACAAGCCTTCCATTAAGAGCGCGTAGAGCGGTTCCGGAGGGCAGTAGTATCCTGGCCCGGTAGTGTAGCCTTGCGAGCGCGTAGCGGACCCCCCAACCGCAACGAGCCATGCTCAAGCTCTGAGTAGCGGGCACAGGAGCCATGACTAGTATAACATCGCTGGGCTTCAAGCGAGGGTCGCCGTAGTAGGGTAGTGGAACCCTTCTCCCAGCCGACGCCAGCCAAACCCACGTCACATTCCTGGGCACTAGCACAACGGGGGCTTCCACGAGCCTCCCATCGACGCAGAGGGCTGCGCGTAGCGTCCTGGCATCTGCTCCAACCAGGCCGGGCACCTGGTCAGCTTGTAGCACCAGCCAGGCCCAACGGTAGGAGCCCCCACTCTTTAGAATCGGCGATAGACGTAGAGCATGGCTATAGGCTGCTACTATGGTTCCAGCATAGAGCGGCATAATTAGCAAAATCAATACTGTAATCGACAGGAGACTACGTAAACCCTTGTCCAAGTTCTACACCAGAACCTCTCCGACAATAGGCTCCGATATATATACGAGACCTTACGTTGTAACTCATATTAACCTGCGTGATGGCCCCGCTTGCTTTCCCGTTTCCTCCGTGGAGCTTAGCTTGTGACAGGGGGAACCATAACACTAGGCATTAGGCGGTGAACGCGTTGAAAACAACCAAGGAGGGCTGCTGTATTGTCGCTGGCTGAAGCTCTGGAGAAGCCTCTGCCCAAGCCGGAGAGGAGACTGTTAGACTATGCCTCGGCTAGGGCTTTGGAGGCTTTGCTTGAGGCTTTGCCAGCCCTGGAGCTCCTTGAGCGCGGGTTTACGAGGAACGCGGCGGGAAAGGCTCTTCAAGCGTTGAGGGCTTTGACGGGTGCACCACTAGCCTTGGAGAAGGACAAGATACTTGAGAGGCCGGAGATCAGGGAGCAGAGTAGATGGCTGGAAGAGGTCGATATACCAAGGGTGCCTAATACGAGGCTCAAGGCCCTCGGCGGCTCCTTGAAGGTGCTGCAGGTATTCCGTACTATGGCCCGCTCACCGATGGAGTTCTTAATCTCCACGACTATCGCGCTCCGGTTCCTGGCATAGGTCGCCTCACGCGCAGTGCTGCCGCGGCAGCGGCTACAGCAAACACCGTAATGGACACGATGGCCTCAAAAAACGTCGATAGCCGTCATTAGCAGGCTGCTTCATATAGTTATGCATGCTCCATGCCTCATGCAGAAGAGGGGCGAGGGTTACAGCATAATCTCCCACACCAACGCTCCTCTTCTGCACGGGTGTCTGTCGTGACGGCTATGCACTGTAGCCTCGGAGTGGATGAGGACCCATGGAACGCTGCCAGGAGGCTTGTCAGGTTTAGCCGGGTTGCTGCAAGGCTTTCGAGGCTGCCGCGGCTTGAGCCGAGGGCGCTCCGCACGATAATAGCGGGCATGATGAAGGACTTGGCCACGGTGGGGGCGCATCTAGGGGAGCTGGGGATAGGGCTTGAGGAGTGGAGGCCGGTCGTGGAGAGGTGCGGGAGGCTGCTCAACGAGGTGGGCCGCGCGGTGGCCACCGTGGAGGCGTTGATGGCTGCAGAGGCTCCTGGGAGGCATGAGGAGGCGCTCCGGAGGCTGGCGGAGATACTAGGCGGGGACGAGTGTATGGGGAGGCTGCGCGCTGTGCTGGAAAACAGGGTGAATGGGGCTACCTCTTAGCCAGCTCTATGAGCATCTTGTGCAGCCTTGTGTCGCTCGTCAGCTCCGGGTGGAAGGCTAGGGCTATCTTGTTGTCCTGCACTGCGGCGACGCCGACGTTGCTGGCCCAGCTGAGCCTTGCTATTATCTTGGCCCCTCCCCATGCCCTCACAATGGCCGGAGCTCTTATGAAGACGCCTGGGAAGGGTTTCTCGCCCAGTACTGGTATCTCTACGGGGGCTTCGAAGCTCTCCCTCTGGCGGCCGAAGTAGTTCCTCACTACCTCTATGTCCATCACGGCTAGGAGGGGCTGGTTCGTCTCCCCGACGACGCGGTCCTTGACCACGCTCGCCATTATCGCTGCGCCCGCGCACGTCCCCATCGCCGCGGCGCCGTCCTCAAGGAGCGCCTGGAGGGGCTGTATGAGGCCCAGCCTCTGCATCAGCTTGCCTATCGTCGTGCTCTCGCCGCCAGGTACGACTATCGCTGCTAGGTCGCTGAGCTGCTCCCTCCTCTTCACCAGGACTATGTCCACCGGTATACCGGCCTGCTCTGAGGCGCGGCGCAGCATGTAGACGTGCTCCGCTACCCCGCCCTGGAGGGCGAGCACGCCTACCCGGGTCACGGCTACTCGCCCCTCACCTGCAACAACTCCTCCGGCCGAAGGCTCCTGATGTCTATGCCCATCATGCTCTTCTGCTCGCTTATCATCTCCTGGGCTTCCGCCACCGCGGCCGGGTCGTCCCATAGCGCCGTGGCCAGCACTATCGCCTCAGCCCTCTCCCGGGGGTCGCTGCTCTTGAATATCCCGCTACCGACGAAGACGCCGTCCGCGCCGAGCCACATCATGAGCGCAGCGTCCGCGGGGGTCGCTATGCCTCCGGCGGCGAAGTTCACCACGGGGAGCCTGCCGAGCCTGGCAGTCAGCTCGACCAGGCTGTAGGGGACCCCATACTCCCTGGCCCTGCGGAGCCTCTCCTCCTCGGGGGCGGCACGCAGCGACGCTATCTCCCCCATGATTATCTTCATGTGCCTTACCGCCTCTGCCACGTTCCCGGTGCCGGCCTCGCCCTTCGTCCTTATCATCGAGGCTCCCTCGCTTATCCTCCTCAGCGCTTCACCGAGGCTCCTGGCCCCATTAACGAAGGGGACCTTGAAGAGCCACTTGTTTATGTGGTGCTTCTCATCCACCGGGGTAAGCACCTCGCTCTCGTCTATCATGTCCACGCCTATCTCCTGGAGCACCAGGGCCTCGTAGTAGTGGCCTATCCTCACCTTGGCCATAACAGGTATCGTTATGGCCTCCATGACCCTCTTTATCGCCGAGACGCTCGCCATACGGGCTACTCCGCCCAGGCGGCGCACATCGTAGGGCAGCTTGTCCAGAACCATCACAGCTGTGGCGCCCGCGTCCTCAGCTATCCCCGCCTGCTCCTCGTTCGTCACATCCATTATCACGCCGCCCTTCTGGTAGACGGGGAACCCGTGCTTCACCCTCACAGTGGCTTCTGCGGGGAAGCTGGCCGGGGGCGGAGGAGGAGTATACAGTAGGCCCTCTTCCCTGAGCCTGTCAGCGGCCTCTGCAAGCCTGTAGAAGAAGTCTATTATTTCGTCGAAGCCTACCTCTATGGGTTCTCCCCTGAGCCAGGGATAAGGGCGTGGCAGCGTCACGACGGAGACGCCTCCAGGCGGAGAAGCCAACCGGTGGCCGAGAGGCTCATAAGGCTAGCCTCAATCCAGCATTATTCTTCACGCACGACACCCGGCGAGCAGCACCAAGCCCAACAGCCCCACCGCAAGGTCAAGTAGCAGCAGGGGAACGTGCTGGACGGCAAGATAGCCTATGGCGCCGCTCGGGGAAACTATGCTCCTCGACACCCTGCCGGCACCGAAGAGCCCCACCACAGCTGCGACGCCGGGGCCCCAGCGCCTGCCCCTCATGAGGCCGTAGAGGGCGGCGGCGTAGGCTGCTATGAAGCAGATGTTCTCCGCGTAGAGGAACCCGGTGAACCCGGGGCTGTGGATGACACCGGTGTACACAGCCAGGTCTATCCCCGCATGGCCTAGGATTAGTAACGTGAGAAGGCCGGCAAGCAGCCTCTCCAACCTGTCCACCAGCACGTCACCCGAGGCTCCCAGGGGCACGGGACCGGGCGTAATAGCTTCGCCGTGAGAAAACATTATATAGAAGCGATCCGTACACCTACATTATTGTTTACACGGAGAGAACCTAGACACAAAGAAGGAGATGCTCCACGGGGGTGGGAGCCATGGTCGCCCCCGTGGAGATACAGATACGCGACATAATGGAGACCAGGCACCTGCCTATCGCCGCGGCCGACCTCCCGCTCAGGAAGGCCGCGGAGGTCATGCTAGCCAATAAGGCGCTCGCAGTCGTAACCCTCGATGCCGAGCGAAGGCCCGCCCTGATCTACAGCTTCCGTCGCCTCGTCCGCAACGTCGCTGAGGGCGTCAACCTGGACAAGGAGCAGATAGCCAAGTACGCTGTCACAGACCCTGTAGTGATAAGGGAGGACGACACTCTTGAGGAAGCGCTGCGTGCGATGAAGAGGGAGGCTGTAAGGATACTCCCGGTGGTGGACTACAGGAACAAGATGGTAGGCTACCTTGAAGCCCGTCATATTGCCTTCAAGCTCTGGAAGCTCCTACCCTACGGCACCGCCACCGTCGAGGCCAGGGCCAGGCAGATAGTCGTAGTCCCCGCCGACCTCACCCTAGAGGCCGCCGCCAAGGCTATGGATGAGAATGGCGTAACCGAAGTCTTCGTACGCAAGGGCGAGGAGCTGGCTGTGCTCCGCGAATGGGACTTCCTCCGCGCCCTCACCGAGGGAGCCGACCCCAAAGAGGCCAAGGTGGGCGACTACGCCGAAGGCCGCGTCATAAAGATACCCCCAACCCTGGATGCGAGGGCAGCCATAGAGATAATGGAGGCCAATGACGTGCTACGCCTAGTAGCAGAGGTCGAGGGCGAGGAGAGGCACCGCCTCCGCGTGATAACCGCCAGCGACCTGGCCTTCGAGGCCCTAGAACACCTCGAGAAGATCAAGCCCAAGGCCGTGGCCCTAGTGCTGGCCAACGTGGAGCCTGGCCGCGAGAACGAGGTAGCCAAGAAGCTCATAGAGATCGAGGGCGTAACCGAGGTACTCAGTGTACCCGGCATCTATGACCTGGTGATCAGGGTTGAGGCGCCCACGGTTGACATGATAGCGGAGATAGTGAAGACCAGCATCCGCGGCCTCCGCGAAGTAAGGGACACCATGACCCTTGTCGCTGCACCCCTCTACAGGAAGAAGCACTACTAGCCCCCTAAGCCGCCCCGAGGTCACGGTTTTTTCCGAGGCCTCCAGCCTCTAGGTGTAACCCTAATCCTCCTATGCGAGCATTGCATCCGGTTCGGGTACGCTAAAAGCCTCTGGGCTTCGGTGGGCTGCCTGGCGCCCAGGATCTCCCTTGGATGCCCGCGGCGGGACTGAGGCCGCTGCTTTGCTCTCGGCCGCCACAGCTGTGGTTTACGTTGCGCTGTTGCCCCTGTTTCCGCCGTGGGCTGTGGGCTGCCGTGGCCATCACTTACTGCTGAGATGCTGAGGCACATGTACGGGCTCAGCGGGGCGGATGTAGCGTCGAGGGCGGTTCATGTTGCGCTCGCGTTCCGCTAGATGAATAGGGGGCTCCGGGCCGCTTTCTCCGCCAGGTGTGCCGGAGGTTGGCTCCGGGCTGCGTGGATCTCCTGGGGCTCCTGGTGTGCCGTGGCGAGATGGGTGTGAACACTGTTGTTGAGCCGCGGCTTGGGCTTGTGTTTGACCCTGCGGTGCCGCCGGGCGGGCTACCGGACAGGGTGAGGGTTGCCGCCGCCACCCATGGGCATGCTGATCATATCCGCTTCGCCGCTATTTACAGGGATGCTGGCGCTGTGGTGTATGTGCCTAGGCACTGTGTCGCGCTGGCGGAGAACCCGGGGATAAACTACATGGCTACCATGGGGTGGGCCGGGCCCGTGGAGGAGGTCTATATCACGAGGTACTTCGTCGGGGGTGGCGTCCGCGTCGACTACCCTGTGGAGCCCGGGATGCTTCTTCCCGGCGTCTCCGCGTTGCCGGCACCGGGGCATACGCCGGGCAGCATGGTTTACCTCGTGGAGACGCCTAGAGGCAGGATGCTCGTGGCCGGAGACACCGTGTATGGCCGCGACTATCTCGGAGCGACACCAGTGCTCTACCACACTGATACCGTGGCATGGCTCTCCACGCTCCGAGGGCTCCTGGGCGTCGGGTTTGACGCCCTTGTCCCGGGGCACGGGGAGCCCACTGTGGGGAAGGAGGCGCGGAGGCTCCTGGAGGAGAACATAGCCAAGGTTGAGGAGATGATGATGCTCGTTTACCGACTGCTGCCTCCGGGCCGATGGGTCTACGGGGACGAGGCTGCTGCGCTTGTGGGCCGGGAGACGGGGTACGCGAGGAGCAGGAGGGCTTACTCCATCCTGGGGCCGACGGTGAGGGCTCTGCTCCGGGCACTAGCGAGGAGGGGGCTGCTCGTGGAGGCTGTGGTGGACGGGGTTCCAGCCTGGAAGAAGAAATAATTACGGCGGCCTTGACTGGGCTCTGGCCCTTGAGGGCTCCCGGTCTTGGCGGTCAAGGGTTCTGTTAACCCGCGGAGCCTGAAGAGGGTTGTGGCGGAGACTCTGCTGATAACACCCAGCGGCGCGCTCAGCCCAGGCCCGCTGTCGGCTAGCGCCGTGGCTATTGGCGCCCTTATGGGGCCCGTGGGCGGCCTCCTCGTAGCCCTGGGCCATATGCTGTTCGAGCTGCCTTACGTCGTACTTCTCGTCAAGTGGGCAGAGAAGCTCTCCAGGGCTATCTCGAAGTACGAGAAGCCCCTTAACCTCGCGGTGGCGGGGTTCATAGTGTTCTTCGCCTACGGGCTGATACTCGACGCCATCGCCGCAGCCCACGGCGTAGTGAGGACAAGCTCCGCTATGACGGCTTCGACCCCGCTCGGAGCCCTCATGGTCGGGCTCGTGCTGACTGCGTTCAACCCTTACTTCCTCGCCTGGTGGGCCACCGTAGGCCTCCCCCTAGTAAGGGGCGCTGCCGCCCACGGCGGCAAGGGGTTCGCCGCCATGTATAGCAGCCATGTATGGATGGACTACGTGTGGCTCGCCCTACTAGCCGCTGGCGGCGCAGGGCTCTCCAGGATAACTGGGCTCTACGCTGCCCTGCTCCTGGGCCTCGCCGCCGTGCTGCTCGTATTCGCCGCTAACCTTGTCGCGAGGGGCTTACTGGGCCGCAGGCTGCTCCCATTCTAGCCTACGGGGAGGGTTCTCCACTTTGGCGGGACTCCGCTTCTACCTTCCTCTTGGTGTCCTTGGAGTAGCTTTGGGCCTCTGGGGCGCCCACAGTGGTGTCGTACCGGCTGCGCTTCTTGGCGGGCTGCTGGGTGTCCTCGGATTCGGGGAGGTGACGGTACATGGCTTGGAGGCTGCGGCGGAGGCATACTGTCTCCGGAGCCACGCGGCAGGTGTGCTGGTAAACAGCCTCGCGGTCGCGCCTGAGCTGTTCCTCGCCTACAGTATCGGTTCCCGCGGCGTCTCGGAGGCGAAGCCTTGGCTAGTGGAGCTCGCCGTGCTCTCGGTTATGGTTAGCGCTGGTTTCAACCTCGCGGTGCTCGCCACCGTCGTGCTCATAGGCCGAGGCGGGGTGAGAGCCCCGAGGGAGGTAGAGGAAGCCGAACTCCCCCTGCTGAGAGCTGCCGTGGCGGCCGTCTCCGTACTCGTGCTTTACTCGCTGGTCGAGGCCGCTTATACGGGGAAGGTGCCCAGGGACCCCATCGAGATCTCGGCCACATTGCTGCTCTTCTTCGCCGCCTACATGGCATGGGTCATGCGTTCTGGGAGAACCGGTGGCGGCCGGGGCGGGCTCCGGTGGGCCCCACTCCTCGTCGGCGGGCTCGTCGGCCTGCTGGCTGCGGCTGAGGCTATGGGCGGCGGCGTCGAGGGGGTTACGGAGGGGATGGGGCTGGGGGCCGCGGGGCTCCTAGTGGGCCTTGTGGGCACTGCACCGGAGGCGGCGTTGAACCTCCTCGCGGCTGCGCGTGGGAGGAGGGAGGAGGCCGCCTTCGGCCTAATCGCGGCCACCGCGGCGGCGCTGCTCCTGGTGTACGCTGGGCTCGCGATACTGCTGCCCCTGCCCCTCGACAGCTACATTGTGTACACGCTGGGCGTGCTGGCCGCGGGGCTGTGGCTAGTGCAGCACAGCATAGCCAGCGGCGGAGTGCTGGACAAGAATGAGGCGCTGCTGATACTCCTCCTCAGCCTCAGCAGCCTGGCTCTCCTCGTCCGGGTCTAGCGGCCCACCTCCTGGCCCCCACCCTCCTCGTAGAGCATCCTCGCAGCCTCCACTACCACAGGGTCATCCACCACCGCCCAGGCTTCCTCCTCGCCGAGCCCCACGCGGCGGAGAGCCATGTAGAGGGCGCCCAGCGCGGGGTAGACGCGGCGCTCCGCCACCCGGAGCCCCCGGGCCTCGAGGACTCGGCGGAACTCCCCGAGGAACACCTTGGAGCGGAACATGCTTCCCGCGACATACACCGTCTCAGCCCCACTCCTCTCCGCCGCCACTCTAGCCGCCTCCGCGAGGAGCCTCGCACCCGTCTCCAGGAGCTCCGCTGCTGGGCCGCAGCCCTGCTCAGCCATGTCTACCACGTGGCGGGCAACGGAGGCTATCCTCTCAATCCTGCCCCGGGTGAGGTAGAACCAGTAGCCCAGCTCGTCCCCGCTCCGGGCAGAGAGCCTCTCGGAGAGCCCCCGGGTGAGGCAGTCCCAGCCGCTCCTCCCGTCCAGCGCCTTCAGCAGACGGCGGAGCGCAGCCCTGGCGACCCAGAAGCCACTGCCCTCGTCGCCGAGCAGCCAGCCGTGGTCACCGACTATGAGTCGGCGACCGCCATAGGCGTTGTAGGCTATACTCCCCGTCCCCGCTATGACGAGCACCACGTTGCCGCCGCGGCCCGCGTAGAGCCAGGCGACGTGCGCGTCGTGCTCCACGACAAGCCTATGGCCTATACCCAGAGAGGAGACTATGTGGGGCACGAGGTGGGCGTAGAGGAGCCTGCTGTCCAGCCCTGCCAGGCCCGCCACGACAGCCTCGATGCGCCTCCAGCTATGCCCGCTGCCCTCCAGCGCATCCTCCAGCGCAGACCTCACAGCCAGCGCCGCCGAGGCCGCGCCGACGTTCACAGGGTTCCCGGGCCCCCCTCTCCCCGCCCAGACGCCGCCACTCTCCACATCATACACCACAGCCTTAGTCGACGAGGCGCCACCATCCACCCCTGCAACGAGCCTAGCCAACGCTCACACACTCCTCTCTAGAGTCCCCTAGGGCCCCCGTCTCCCAGGGGATTAGTTCCCCACCGCCTGGGGCACGGGGAGAGGGGATGCTAGTTAGCTGGTTTCTCGCGTCCCAAAGAATTTAAGACGACAGAGCGGGGCCTTGTGCACGTATCCCCATGGAGCAGTACACCTCCGCTGACGGAGGGGAGCGTGACAGGGAGCCTTGCAGCCCAGCCCTGGTACCAGGTTCCTGCGTGTCCTTGAGGAGAGGCTGCGGCGCGACGAGTACGCGAGGAAGATCGTGGAGAAAATTCACAAGATAGCGCCACTGGCCGCCAAGAAGGTCGGCCAGACCCCTATAAAGATCATGGACTTCTGCGGCACCCACGAGTACACTGTCACCCACTTCGGGATAAGGAGCTTGATGCCCCCCGAGGTCGAGATAGTAGCCGGACCCGGCTGCCCAGTCTGCATAACCCCAGCCTACTACGTGGATGTCATGATTAAGCTCGCCCTTGATGGCGTCCGCGTCTACACTTATGGGGACGCCTACAAGCTGCCGGGCTCCGCCCGAAGGGGCCAAGGGATAAGGAGCCTCGAGGAGGCCCGCGCCGCCGGCGGAGACGTCGTGGTAGTCTACAGCGTGCTTGACGCAATAAAGATGGCCCGGAGCGACGGGAAGCCGGGCGTCTTCTTCGCCGTCGGCTTCGAGACAACGGCTCCCGCGACGGCGAGCCCCGTGGTTCGGGGCATCGTGCCCAAGAATCTAGCGATACTAAACGTGCATAGGCTCACTCCACCCATAATGAGGTTCACCTTCGAGACCCACAAGGAGAACCCGATACGCGGCGTAATCGCGCCCGGCCACGTCTCCACCATAGTCGGGGCCAGGGCCTGGAAGTTCGTTGTAGATGAGTACAGCATACCAACTGTTGTCGCTGGCTTCGAGCCCCTAGACGTGCTTCTCGCTATCTACGAGATACTGCGGCAGCATATCGAAGGCAAACCCAGGCTCGTCAACGAGTATAGACGCGTGGTCACATGGGAAGGCAACAAAAGAGCACAGAGAATGATAAACGAGTGCTGCGAAGTCGTTGACGCCGCGTGGCGTGGCATAGGCTTCGTCCCGAGGAGCGGGCTTGCGTTCCGCGACAAGTATCGCAGCGTCGACGCACTCTACCAGTATGGCATCAAGGAGCTGACGCCCGAGGAGTGGAAGTACGACCTGCCACCGGGCTGCCGCTGCGCGGAAGTCACTCTGGGGATAGCGAAGCCCACGGACTGCCCGCTTTTCATGAAAGTCTGTACACCAGGCACCCCGTACGGGCCCTGCATGGTTAGCAGCGAGGGGGCATGCGCCGTCTGGGCCCGGTTCGGGGGCGGGGGCCTGGCTGAGGAGATAGCCCGCAGCCTCGGCATAATCTAGCCGGAGGTGCTAGACCATGTGTCTCGGTATACCGGGTGAGGTGAAGGAGGTTAGACCGGACGGAATAGCGGTCGTGGACTTCGGGGACGGCGTTCTACGCGAGGTGGACGCCGGAGCAATAGAGGACCTCAAGCCCGGGGACCTAGTCATAGTCCACGCGGGGGTCATCATTGAGAAGCTTAAACCCGAAGAAGCTGAGGAGATTGTTAAGAATTTCGAGGAGTTCATAAACGAGCTTGAGAGAAAGGCTGAGGAGCTTAAGGAGCTCCTAGGCCTAGCCAACATGATTGAAGAGGAAAAGTAGGGGTGGTGTCGAAGTGACCTGGTACACCAGGCTTTGGAAGTTCATAACCCTGGCACACGGCGCTGGGGGCAAGGAGACCGAGGAGCTGGTTGAGAACCTGATAGTGCAGCGAGTGCCGCCGGAGCTTTGGAGGGTCGGCGAGGGTGGTGCTGGCCTAGACGCGCTGGATGACTCCGCGATAATCCCTCTCGGGGATGGCCGCTACCTGGCGGTCACTGTTGACAGCTACACTGTGAAGCCCATCTTCTTCCCAGGCGGCGACCTGGGCAAGCTGGCGGCGAGCGGTACGATAAACGACCTGCTCATGGCTGGCGCCAGGCCCGTGGCCGCGCTGGACGCGATGGTCGTAGAGGAGGGGTTCCCGATAGAGGACTTCAACAAGATAGTTGAGAGCTATATCGGTGTGCTCCGGGAGAACCGTGTTGCGCTGATAGGCGGCGACTTCAAGACTATGCCTAAGGGCCAGCTTGACGGCATAGTTATCTCGTCGATCGGCATAGGGTTCACGGAGCACCCAATCATAGACAGTAACATAAAGCCCGGCGACAAGATAATAGCAAGCGGCTACCTGGGTGACCACGGGGCAGCGATACTAGCAGCACAGCAGGCCGTCGGCGTAGACCTCGGAGTTAAGAGCGACGTGAAGCCCCTCACCGACCTAATGCTCCCCCTGCTCGACAAGTACGCTGACAAGATACACGGCGCCGGCGACCCTACTAGAGGGGGCCTAGCAATGCTTGCCAACGACTGGGCGAGGAAGACCAACACAGTGATAGTTCTTTACGAGGAGAGAATACCGATAAGACCCCAGGTGAAAGAGTACGCAGAGATGCTCGGCGTGGACCCCCTAAGCCTGGCCAGCGAGGGCGCCACAGTGCTTGCAGTGGATCCGAAGTACGCGGAGGAGATAGTGGAGGAGATGAGGCGCCTAGGCTACCGAGAGGCCGAGATAATAGGCGAGGTGTTCAAGCCCAGGGATCCGAGGCACGCCGGCCGCGTGCTCCTCAAGAGCACCACTGGCGGCGTGAGGATACTCGAGCCACCCAGCGGCGAGATAGTGCCCAGGATCTGCTAACCCCCCGGGGCCCCTCCCATCAAACGCATCTCCCCTCGCCCCTGTTTCTCTCTCCCTGTCTGCTCCGTGACAGCAGGGTGCAGCTATCTTGCCCGCTGAGCGTGCCATGAGGCTCCGCGTGGTCGGCGTCGTGCAGGGCGTCGGCTTCAGGCCCTTCGTGTACAGGCTCGCCGTCAGCCGAGGTGTTAGAGGCTACGTTGTTAACCTCGGCGGCAGCGAGGTCGAGATATTCGCCGAGGGATCCCCGTCTAGCCTCTCCTCGTTCCTCCGTGGCCTGTTTGAGGAGAAGCCCCCGCCGGCTAGGATAGAGGTGCTTGAGCTCGAGGAGGCCGAGCCGAGGGGCTACGAGGGCTTCCGGATAAAGAGAAGCGAGAGGAGGAAGAGCAGGAGAAGCATGATTCCACCCGACTTCGGCATCTGTAGGGACTGTCTACGCGAGATACATGACCCGTCTACGAGGTTCTACAAGTACCCGTGGAACAGCTGCGCCTGGTGCGGCCCAAGGTTCTCCATGATGTACGACGTGCCCTACGACCGCGAGAACACTGCGATGAGGGCGTTCCCGCTCTGCGAGGACTGCCGCCGCGACTACGAGGACCCGGGGAACCTGCGGAGGTTCCACGCGCAGGGGATAAGCTGCCCCAAGTGCGGGCCCAAGACCTTCGTCTACACCATGGATGGCCATAGGCTCCCCGTCGACGATCCCGTCTCGTGGGCGGCTGAGAGGCTCGAGGAGGGCTACATCCTGGCCATTAAGGGTGTGGGGGGCTTTCACTTGGCCGCCCTAGCTACGAGGGACGAGGTGGTGGCGGAGCTCCGGAGGAGAAAGAGGAGGCCTACGAAGCCCTTCGCGCTCATGGCGAGGGACTGCAGCGTTGTCCGCGAGATAGCTGAGCCGCCGCCCGGGGCTTGCGCGGTGATGGAATCCGCTGAGAGGCCTATCCTGCTCCTCCCCCGCCGTCCCGGCTCCCGGGTCTCAGAGCTCGTCGCCCCCGGGCTTGACACAATCGGGATAATGCTGCCCTACACTGGGTTCCAGGCGATGCTAATGGAGAGAGTTGGGGACGGCTTCCTGATAATGACTAGCGGCAACGAAACCGGGTACCCGATGTGCACGAGCCTGGAGTGCGTGTTCACACACCTAAGGGGGATAGCCGACTACGCTGTGGCACACGAGAGGGAGATCGTGCACAGGGTTGACGACAGTGTGCTCCGCTACACCGACGGCGAGCTGGTATTCCTCCGCCGCGCGAGAGGCTACGCGCCGATGTGGCTCCATGCACCCGCCAAGCTCCCAGAGGCCGTGGCCGTGGGAGCAGAGCTGCAGAACGCAGGGGCACTGAGCTTCGAGGACAAGGTTGTGCCAACACAGTACATCGGTGACATGGATGAGCCGGGCCAGGTGGAGGAGCTGGAGAAGGAGCTGCGCTGGTTCATCCGGGTCTACGGCCTTAGGCCACGGCTCGTCGCCCTCGACATGCACCCCTTATATCATAACCGCGGCCTCGCCGCCAGGCTAGCAGAGGAGTACGATGCCGAGCTGGTGGAGGTGCAGCACCACCACGCCCATGCTGCCTCAGCGTTCCTGGAGCACGGTGTGCCGCCCGGCGAGAAGCGGGTAGTGGTCACGATAGACGGCACTGGCTACGGCACCGACGCCACGATATGGGGCGGCGAGGTGCTCTACGCCGGCTACGAGGGCTTCACAAGGACTGCGAGCCTCGCACCCTTCCCTCTTCCCGGCGGCGATCGGGCAGCAGAGTACCCGGCGAGGGCTCTCATCGGGCTCCTAGCTGCCGCGGGCTACAGCGAGGAGGAGGCTGTGGAGCTGCTGCGCCGCAGAGGGCTGCTGGAGAGACGCTTCCTCCCCTACGGCGAGGCGGAGGCCAGGGTGGCCTACAGGCAGGCGAGGAGCGGCCGCGGAACCGTAGAGGCCACAAGCATGGGGCGCACCCTTGACGCTATAGCGGTGCTCCTCCGCGTCGCGGAGAGGAGAGGCTACGAGGGCGAGCCGGCGATGAGGCTGGAGGCAGCCGCGAGGGGAAGAGATCTCGGCTACACGCCGCCCTTGAGGAGCTTCGGGGGGAGGCTCGTGGTGGATACCTATGCGCTGCTCAACTGGGTGCTGGAGGCCCTGGAGGAAGACCACGCAGCCGGCGACGTCGCTGCGACGGTGCTGCTGGGACTAGGCAGGGCTCTCGGCGAGGCCGCGGCGACTGCGCTGAAGGGCAGGAGAAGCCCCGCTGTGGTATATGCGAGTGGAGGCGCCTCGGTCAACACGCTCCTCGTCAAGGGCATGAGGCAGGCCCTTGCTGGCTACGATGCGAGGCTCGTGCTACAGCACCGGCTCCCGCCCGGTGATGGCGGCGTAGCCGCGGGCCAGCTCATGGTGGCGGCTGCGAAGGCGGGGGTGCTGGAGCCTCTCCGCTAGTCTCCCGAGCCCTTCTCTATCTCCCTGGCGACCTCTTCCTGCGCCTCCTTTATCAAGTCGAGCAACGCGCCCCTCTCCAATGCGTCGCGGAGAAGCATCACCGCCGCCCTGTGGACAGCACAAAGCTGCTCCTCGGTCTCCCGGACAGCCTCCTCCAGCTCAGCCCCCTCTAGCACCTTCGTAGTAATTAGGCCCACCGCGAGATGGGTTAGCGCCGCAGCAGCGAATGGGAGGAGGCTGCGCTGGTTGTTAGCCTCGTTGAGCATAAGCCCCCAGGCCTTCAACATGTCGCGGAGCCAGCCACGGTAATCGGGGAGATTGTTCACCCTCCAGGCGATAAACTCGAATATCCTCTTCGCCTCCTCCTCGCAGCCAGCCATAGGACGCACCCGCTCTCCAGGAGGCCGGAGTTAGCTGCTTTTACCGGAGCGGCTCCTCTCGGGCCAGTTGTTGCGCACGAACCTTTCCCGGTGCTCCTTCCTGAACACGTATCGGAGCCCGTAGCGCTTCTTGAACGGGAGGCGGAGCGTCTCGAGGAGCATGCGGAGCCAGGGGTGCCTAGGCTCCCTCTCCTTCGGCGCCAGGGCCCCGGTGGGGCAGGCCTGGACGCAGAGCATGCAGCCCTTGCATAGCTCCGGGTGAACCATCACCGGCCTATACCTGACCTTCTCCTCACCGAGGCCGAACAGCTTGACCCTCATCGGCCTGGTCTCCCATATCCGGTCGCCGTAGGGGCATGCGAGTATGCACTCGTCGCCCCCGCCGCAGGCCGGGTAATAGATTATGAAGGGCGTGTTCTCCCTCATATAGCGGTAGTAGTGCCGCCAGCTTGGCGCCGCATCCTCGCCGGCCAAGACTCCTGCATCACCGAGGGGCATAAAATATCCACGGCACCCGTTATATCGGCTGCCGAGGCTACTGCCCCAGCAGCTCCTCAACCCTCATAATGCGGTAAGTGGAGGTCTTCATGCCGCCACGCGTATTTAGCCTAAGCAAAGCGGCAGCCAACGCCCTCTCATCCCCCGCCTCAACAATAGCCATAAAATCCCACTCGCCAAACACAATATATTGCTCAATAACATTCACACCAGCTTCCTCGAGCATCCTCCTAAACTTCTCCAACGCCTCCTTATTCTCAATCATTGAGCCCAGGCCGCCCCCGGAAAACTTAGACAACACAAGGTATAGCCCCAAGCCGCTCACCCCGTACGGCGCTGGCCTCCCGGGACAATGCCTAGAGAGTAAAAGTACCGCCTCCTCTAAGAAACACACCAAGTTAAGGATGGCCACGAGGGTCTGCTTCACGAAGCTGCCGAGCGAGCATGGCCTCCATTGCTGCTGCAGCCCGAGGCAAGACCCGGCAGGCCGGGACCAGTTAAGGTATACCCGGCGTGCAAAGAGCAGGGGCGCTGGCATCGTACCCGGATAATCTTGCTTAGGATCCTACGGGTCGGCTGCCGACCGTCGCCAGAGGGGCCTCGAGTAGACAATGCCGAACCAGATAGAATCTCCTTGACAAGGATAGGATAATTTCCTGCACCGAGCGGCTAACCAGCTTAGCCCTCCCTTGCTAACAGCGGAGCTGCTAAGGTGTTGATCCTTGGCTCGTGTGGCGCTCCTATCGGGAGGCAAGGACTCGCTCTATGCGGCGATGCAGCTGTGGCCCGTAGACTACGGCGTCGTATTGTTCTACGAGTTTCCCCGGCCTAGCCCTCATCTATTAAACCTTGGAAAGACTGTGGAGACGCTCATCCTTACCGGGATCCCCGTCGTGGCTGCCCGTCTGCATAGGGGCCATGAGCGGGGGGAGACCGTGGAGCTTCTACGTCGCCTCAGCGCAGACGAGATAGTGGCTGGGGACGTCTATGTGGAGGATCATCTCCGTTACATGGAATCAGTTGCTGCTGATGCGGGGGCCAGGCTTCGTGAACCCCTCTGGGGCGCTGATCCGGTTGAACTGGTGCACCGGGAGGCTGAAGCGGGAATCGAGGCGCTCTTCATCGGCGTCAATGAGGGGATGCGTGGCTGGCTTGGCAGGGTCTTCTCTCGGGGGACCGTGGATGCACTTGTGGAGCATGCTAGGCGCAGTGGGCTGGATCCCTTAGGCGAGCATGGCGAATACCATACCCTGGTGCTTAGCAGCCCCCTACACGCAGCAAGGCTAGACTATAGGACCGTGGAGGCTCTCGAAGTTCAAGGCTATTATATATTGAGGGTCGTGTAGCCTTGGCAGGGCTATCGTGCACCACTGTTGAGGAGCTTGTTCTAGATGCTATCCGGAGGTACGTGCGCAGCGCCAACTGCGACTGCATCGCGCTTAGCGGGGGTATTGATACCAGCGTTGTCGCTCTCGCCGCGAGGCTTGAGGGGCTAAGGCTTACCGGCATTACCGCCTTCTACGCTGAAGGGTTGCCCCGTGACCTGCCCTACGCACTTCATGTGGCAGCTGCCCTGGGGATTAAGCTCCACACCGTGCCCGTTGATAATAGGTACATAGCTGGGCGGGCGGGCCTCGTGGCCAAGTGCACCGGGAGGCGGGATTACATAGAGCTGAGGAATGATGTAGTCTTCCTCCGGGCCCTTGAGGAGGCCGAGAGGCTCGGATGCCGCTGCATCCTCCTCGGCGACGGCGGGGACGAAGTGTTCGCCGGCTACCGTTTCATGTTGAGCCTCGGCAGCGAGGAGCTACGGGAGACAATACTGAGAATGGCTACGAGGGGGCGCTACCCCGGCCTGGAGCTGGCAGACTGCATAGGGATGGAAGCACATGCGCCTCTGCTATGTGACGAGGTTCTAGAGTACGTGTTAAACGCTCCAACCGAATGCCTAAGAACAAGCATCATTGAGGGCAAGGAGGTGCTACGGGGGATCCTCAGCCGCTACGGATTCGTGCTGGTGGCTGGGAGACCCAAGACGCCGGCCGAAGAGGGCGCTGGCACCGATGCCCTTGACCGCAGGAGGCTCGAGGAGATAACCGGCATGGAGCTTCCGGACTGCCACTGCTAGCCTAACACCTACTTAATAGCCGATGCGTCGGCCGACGCCTCTAGACGGCCCGGTAACCCCTTGACGTGCATCCGCGTTTTCGAAAGCAGTTCCGTAGCCCCGGGAGCCTGGGAGAGCCTTGTGGCCGCTGTGGCGCCGGGGGCGGGATTTGAACCCGCGCCCCCTT
>CAZIWH010000034.1:0-18666 GCA_964542985.1 uncultured Hyperthermus sp.
AGCCTTGCAGCGGCTGCGGCGAGCCACAGAGAGGGCCACGCGGCTAGGCGTAGGGGGTAGCTGAGGAGAGCCCTGGAGGCGGTGGCCGTGTAGGTGGCTAGGGGTCGGTGTAGAAAAACCGGGTCTGTGAAGGCTGTGGCGACGCTGAGGGGCCCTGGGATGTAGCCTCTTGTGAGCAGCTCGGCTGCCTTCCACAGCGCCAGCGCGGTTGCTGCGAAGGCGACTGTGCCCCTGGTGCTCATCTCCCTCCCCATCCGCACAGCTTTGTGAGGTTGACTATCCTCGACGCTATGTCTATGCGGTGCTTGATTACGCCCGTACTGTACATGAGGTCTACTAGGCGCTGCATCTGGTCCACGTTGAGCACCGTGGTGAGCTGGAGCCTCGTGAGACTCCTCTTGGCTATGTCTAGCGGTATGCCTAGGTACTCTGAGTCTATCCTGGCCGCCTCGTCGGGGTGGGCCAGTGCGAACCTAGTGGCTTCCTCGTTGACCTTGGCGAGTAGGCAGACTAGCCTTGGCTCGGTGTGCAGCAGCTTCCCCGTCACGACGAGGTAGCTTCCAGGCATGCCGAGCCAGATGTCGTGTGCCGTGAAGAGTATCTTTAGGCCCCGAGCCTCGGCTACGCTTAGGAAGTACTCCGGGAGGCACGCTGCATCGACTTCCCCCCTCTCTACCGCCTCGAGTATAGTCGGCGGCTTGATGAACACTATGTGTGCCTTAAAGTGGTACTTCTTCATGGCGAGCAGGAGCAGTATATGCGCCTGCGTGCCGGGCCCGGGGACGGCTATCCTTGGCTCGCCTTTCGCCAGGAGTTCTTTGAGACTGCTTATGCCTGGCCTGGCTACACAGCCATACCCGTAGTAGTGGGCTGCCTGGACTATGTAGACGTCCAGGCCCTTGTCCATCATCTTGACTATCGGGGCCAGGCAGGCCCACGCCGCGTCTACTTCGCCGTGCACCATTGCCGATGCGAGCTCCAGCCCGGTGTGGAATTTGAGTAGCTTGGTCACATGGATGCCGTACTTCTGGAAGAGATGGTTGTGCAGCGCAATCCAGGCGGCTGTGGCGTGCGTGTTGAATTCTACTCCTAGTCTCAGCTTGTATACGTGTTGTGACGCGTGGCCTACTGTGTAGTGGCTGTAGGCTAGGAGTAGTAGGGCTGCGGCAGCTATGGCTACAGCTATGGCTGCTATGGTTTTTGCCCGCGCCACCACTGGTATCATCCAGTGGCGCCACTCAGAGTGTGGCGCCCTAGAAACGCGCCACTCCGAAGCTTTGCGGCGCTCCCCGGTAAGGGGGCGCTAGAGGGCCTCGACGCAGGCCTCGAGCCTCCTCCTGGCCTCCTCGTAGGCCTGGAGCAGCCTCCTGGCCTCCGGGGTGAGCCTTGAGCCCCTGGCGCCGGCCTCCAGGAGCTTGAAGCCCAGCAGCTGCTCCGCCCGCGTTATCCTAGCCCAGAGCCTCTTATAGCTGATACCGAGCCTCCTCGCAGCAGCCCTAATGCTACCCTCACTGTCAACAGCTTTGAGTGCCTCGATGAGCCCCTTCCCGCCGACACGTATACCGTCAACCACTATGAACAGCGTGGAGCATACCTCTACTCTGCGTGGAGCCAAGACAGAGCCTACCCCCTCCTCTCCGGGAGGAACCTTGCAAGCAGGTTAGCAAACGGCGGCAGTATCCTGGTCTGCACCAGCAGCTCCCCAGGCCCCTCCGCCTCGACCACGAGCCCCTCTCCTCCGAAGAGGAAGGTCTTCAGGCCGCCGAACTTCCTCACAGTGTAGCGGGTCGTAGAGGATAAGGCTACCAGGTGGTAGTTGTCGACAACAATCCTCTCGCCTGGGCCGAGGCTTATCCTCCTTATCGCCCCGTAGCTCGAGACCCATACGACGCCTCTACCGCGGACGCGGAGCCAGAAAAGCTCGCCCTCAGCCAGCAGGCCCCTAAGCCCCCTCCACCCGGCGGTGACCTCTACGCCGCCGCTGTGTGCTAGATAGCTGTAGTCCTGCAGCCACCACTCATCCCCCCTCAGCTCAATAGCCTCTATGTCGCCGGGGGTGCTGGGGACGAACCATATCTCGGCGGCGCTGCGGGCACGGTACTCGTTTATGAAGAAGCTCTCGCCGCCGAGGAGGGCTCTCTTCAAGCCGCGCAGGACCCCGCCGCTGCCCGTCCTCACCTCCACGTCGCCGCGGATGAGCATCATCGCGCCTGGCTCCGCGTAGACGGTCTCACCGGGCTCGAGATGCACCTTGAGAACCGTGTAGGCGGGTCCTGCGTCCTTCTCCCAGCGCACCTACGGGCCACCGGAATACAGTACCTGGAGGGGTTGTGAAAACGGTTACCATTTAGCCCTCCACTTAGACGTGCAGGCCAAGCCTCTTCCTAGCCTCCTCGTAGCCCAGCACAGCCGCGTGGCTCGCGGCGTAGATCAGGGCTACGTCTAGGGGGCTGAGGGCTGCGACGCCGAAGAGCGGCGCCATAACCGTCACGGCTGCGGCCGCGAGGGCGAGGCCTGCCAAGTAGCCGAGCAGCCACTGCTTGTTCCTCGGAATCATCGAGAGCGTTAGGGGCGTGTTGAGCCTCCGGAGAGCCATGCTCTGCGCGAGCTCGGCGTCCATGAGGGCTAGGAAGGCTGCTGCCCTGCCCAATGCGGGGTCCAGCGGGGCGTAGAGGTAGTAGAAGCCCAGCGTGAGCACAGTCTCTAGCGTGCTGAGGAGCGCTAGGTACTTGAACTGCGGCTTCCCGAGTATAGGCTCATTCCTCCTCCTCGGCGGCCTCTTCATGGCGTCGGGCTCGGCTTCCTCGAAGGCTAGGCCGGCGGCGGGGAACCCGTCTGTCACTATGTTCAGCCATAGCAGCATAGGCGCGTTCAGTATTATCCCTATGCCGCGTAGGCTCGCGTAGAAGACCGTCGCCACCTCGGCCATGTTCGCCGACAACAGGTAAAGGACTGTGCGCTTAACGTTGTCGAACGCCCTCCTTCCCTCCCTTATCGCGGCCACTATGGTTGCGAAATTGTCGTCCAGCAGGATTATGTCCGCAGCCTCCTTTGCAACCTCGGTGCCCCTCCTACCCATGGCTACGCCTATGTCGGCTATCTTCAGCGCCGGCGCGTCGTTAACACCGTCACCAGTCACGGCGACTATGTGGCCAAGCCTCCTGTAGACCCTCACTATCCTAGCCTTGTGCTCCGGTGTGACCCTCGCGTAGACGGTGACCTCGGGGGCGACGCGGAGAAGCTCCTCGTCGCTCATCCCATCCAGCTCCCACCCAGTAACCACCCTGCCCTCCGGCAGCCCTATCATCTCCGCTATCGCTTTCGCCGTGGCAGGGTGGTCGCCGGTGACCATTACTACGCGCACACCGGCCCCCATGGCCTCCCTTACTGCGCGGGGCACCTCGGGCCTCGGCGGGTCTATTATCGAGACGAGGGAGAGGAGCACCAGGTTGCTCTCAACGACTTCGTCCTCGGCTTCGAGATCCCCTTCCTCCCCCGGTCGGTAGGCCAGGGCTATGACGCGGAACCCCTTCGACGCTTCCTCCTCTACGAGCCTAAGGAGCCTCCTCCTCTGGTCTTCGTCGAGGGGCTTCACGCCGCCGTCGGGGAGCATTATGGCTGTGCTCCTCTCGGCTATCACTTCCGGCGCGCCCTTGCTGAGCACCAGCAGGCCTCCTCCGGGCTCCTCCACAACCACGGTCATGCGTTTCCTCTCGCTGCTGAACCCTATCTCGCGGAGCCTCCTGTACCGCGCCCTAGCCTCCACCGGGTCTAGGCCCAGCTTAGCGGCGAGCACCAGGAGCGCGGCCTCAAGGGGGTCTCCATGTATCCTCTCATCCTCTATGCTAGCGTTGTTGTTCAGCGCCGAGACGAGCGCCACGAGGCGGAACCAGTCCCCGTCGCTTACGGTGAGCCTCTGGTCGCCCAGGTAGACGCCCCCCTCGAGCCGGTAGCCCTCGCCGGTCACGCTGTAGGCTGTGCCGTCGGGGGCTACGAGCCTCTTGGCGGTCATCTCGTTCACGGTGAGTGTACCCGTCTTGTCGGTGGCGACGAGGCTGGCGCTTCCAAGCGCCTCCACGGCGGCGAGCTTCCGGACTAGCGCGTTCCTCCTGGCCATGTTCCATGCCGCAATGCTCAGCGCTATCACAGTCACTGCGGGTAGGCCTTCGGGGACAGCGGCTACCGCTAGCGCGATGCTGGTCAGTATCAGGTTTATGATGTTGGCCTCGTGGAGCAGGATGCCTATAACGAAGCTCAGCGCCGCTATCACCGATATTAGGACTGCTATCCTCTTCGCTAGCCTGTCGAGCTCCACCTGGAACGGCGTCCTAACTTCCTCAGACTCGCTGACCATGCGAGCTATCCTGCCTATATAGGTGTTCATGCCGGTGGCGGTTACTATCGCCTTCCCGTAGCCCCTGACAACAAAGGTGCCCGCGAAAACCATGTTAACTCGGTCGGAGACAATGGTGTTCCTTGGAAGCACCTTCCCAGCATCCTTGCGCACTGGCATGCTCTCCCCTGTGAGCATTGACTCATCCACGTAGAGATCCCTGGTCTCCACGAGCCTTGCGTCGGCGGGCACGCGGTCGCCCTCGCGCAGCACAACTATGTCGCCGGGCACAACCTCAGACGAGTCAATGGTGACAACTCTCCCGCCGCGCAGCACGCGTGCCTTAGGCGAGGCCAGCTTCTTCAAAGCCTCCAGTATACGCTCCGCCCGGTGCTCCTGCACAGCCCCCAATACGGCCATGAACAAGACTATTGCGAGGATAAGTGCGGCGTCAACCACCTCGCTGACGAGCAGGCTGAACGCGGTAGCGGCGAGCAGCATTACTACGAAAAGGTTCTTGAACTGCTCCACGAAGAGGCTCAGAAACGTCCTCCTCTTCCCATGCTCAAGCACATTCGGCCCGCATGCACGGAGCCTCTCGGCAGCCTCCTCGGGGCTAAGGCCACGGGAGGGCTCGACGCCGAGGAGGCTGGCGACCTCACGCCAGTCAAGAGAGTGTGCGTCATCCACAGTGCAAAGAGCCGGCCGACCCCCCATGCCGCAGCATCCCGCCTTTACGGGCCGGCGGCGCCTAGTGGAGGAATACTAGGCTAACGCCGTCCCTCGGGGAAAGGGGTTCAACGGGCACTAGCCCTGGCCCGTCCTCCGGCTTATGCATGAGCCCATGCTCTTGGCTATCAGCAGCATCAGCGCCAGTCCCGTCTGCACATCCTTATCCCTAAGTGCGCCCAGTATGCCCAGGAGGCCCTTGGGCTTAACGTCTTCGAGCCTAGTGGATGCCAGTGCCTTTACGCTGCAGCTGGTTAACGCCTCTATTACCGGCTTAGCGTCTCTTACCTCCTCGGGCTCGAGAGCCTCTATGCCTCTCTGCACGGCGTTCGCGAGACCGAGCCCCCTCTGCACGGCTACATCGTTGCCCAGGAGCATTAACAGTTCCTCGCTCTTCTCCGCTATAGTGTAAAGCATGTCCAGGATGCCGCTCTCCTTAAGCTTTATCGCTGTTTCTATCAGCGTCTGGAGTGCTTCTACCTCCTGGCCCCCGGTGCCGCCGGATACGGGTCTATCCATGCTCATGTGCCTCACCTCCATGGTTTCAGCCTGTTACTTGAGGCTTGCTACCCATGCTTTATAGAAAGCCTCCTTCATTAGCCTTATGATGGGCGAGATGCCTGCAAGGTAGCATTTCAGCCTCCGCTTGTCCTGCTTCTCATCGTATTCGACCTCGCAGTTGCCTGCCAGGCCGCTGCTCGCGCCATAGTAGCCGACGCATGTCATCACTCTGGTCATGCCCGGCACATAGGCTCCTGTTATATCCGCGGCTACGAGGTCGGAGGCCAGCTCGGTTGCGTAGTGGACGGGTATGCCGGCGGTTACCAGGCCGGCCGGAACCATGCTGTGCTCCCCGGTGAGGTAGACGTCATCGTAGTCGGGGTGCCGGAAGTCCCTCCCCCGTGCAGGTGCCCAGCGCGGATCCTGCTTGTACTGGAACCCCTCACTCTTCTCGAGCGGCGTGGGGAGCCTAGAGGGGGGCACCTTGATTAGAAGGTCGTACTTCTCCTCAACGTTCCGTGCACGTATTATCCTCCTCGATGCGTCCACCTCCTCCAAGCCGTCGTGTATGACCCTCTCTACCCCAAGCTTCTCGTAGAGGGGCAGCCAGGTGCGGGGGAAGTCAGCACCCAGGGCTCCCATGGGGCTCTTCTCCGGCGTCATCAGCACCACTTCTACGTCGAGGCCGCGGTTACGGAAGCTTTCGGCGAGCATCGTGGCTGCCTCGTGCGGGTACATGCCGCAGCGGTGAGGCAGCTCCGGAACCAGTACCACTAGCCTGCCTTTCTTGAAACGGGCCAGGGCTTTGCTCAGCTCAACAGCTCCTTCGAGGGTGTAGTTATGGTAGCCGGCCTCTGCTAGGCCCCGGTACGCTTCCCAGCCGTAGCGAACCCCTAGGGCCACTATCAGGTAGTCGTAGCCGTAGACCCCCCTCCTGCCCTTGACAGTCCTGTTGGCAGCGTCTATTGACTCCACCTTGTCGATGACTACGTGTACTCCCCTCCTCTCAAGGCTTGTTATGGGTGCGCGTATCTCCTCGGGCGAGGCGTTCCCCACGGCCAGGTCGAAGTAGAGGGGCTGGAACTCGTGGTAGGGGTTGTCCGTGACGAGTGTTATCTCTACATCCTCCCGTCCCCTCAGCTTCGAGGAGAGCCTCTTTGCCGCCACAACTCCGCCGGTTCCTCCGCCGAGTATGAGTATCCTCTTAGGCAAGGCTGCTATGCCACCATAGCGTTTAGGATTATCGATTGTCAGAGATAAGCTGTGGGTATGGCGCCACAAGCATTGTAGGAACCGAATATTTTCGTGTGACTAAAACATGGCTATGGGGCGGCGCCCAGTAGGCTCCTTGATAACCCAGACGCGGCTACATGAGCCAGGTAGAGCGGCTCGGGAGCACGTGTATAGAGCTGGAGCCTGCAAACAAGCCTCCATGCCTCGCCATAGCCCATGCCGTAGGGGGCTACGAGTAGGCCTCCACGTGGGCACTCCACGCGCCTCAGCCGAGACCACACGGCCTCGAGGATGCCAAGCCTCTCCCTCCAGTCTCTGAAGTGCAGCCGCAGCGCCCGCTCCACAGCCTCCCTGCGGGGCGGATACCAGTAGACGACGACGACCGGTACACCCGTTTCGGCGTGGAGAAGCGCGGGATCGAGCACGTTGAAGCCCGCGAACACCACGGTGTCGAGGAGCAGCGCCCCCAGCTCATAACCCTCTTCGAGCGCCCTCCTGGCCAACATGGAGGCGACGGGAGTCGCGTCGAGGCCGTCCACGGTGAGCCTTCCGAGAAGGACGTGGGATGGGCAGAGGACGCTGCCCCGCCAGCACATCACGGCCAGGGCCGCGATGGTTGAAGACCAGCCGCGGCGGAAGAATCCGTCGTCAAGCCCTCCGACGCAGGCCCTCCTCAAGGCCCAGGCTCCCACCATGGCGGGGCGCTAGGGCTGTACGGCCAAGGCCGCCTCCTCCATCAGCTGCCTCCTTATCCTCCTCCTTATCCACCAGGGCTCCACGGGCATCAAGCTGTCGACCCTAGCGGCGAGTTCGGGGGATAGCCTTATCCTGCCCCTGACGAGGAGCCTCGTGAAAGCCTTGGTGGCTATGTAGGCTGCGTAGAGTCTCCCTGCGCCGCGGTTCAGCGCGTCAGCCATCTCGCGTAGAGTCCCGTAGACAAGGCGGACATGGCTCCTGCTGGTTAGGGAGAGGTAGGAGCCCTCCCGGCCCCTCCCAGCCATATGGTACATGGTGTCCATTATCCTCGCCGGCACGGCGACCAGTAGTCCCCCGCTCGGGGTTCTCGCGGCGCTGGGCAGCCCGGTCCACGCGGAGCGGTGGATTAGGCCCAGCAAGCCGCCCTGCTCGGCCTCTCCCTGCCCGGTGGCCCCGCCGAGCTGGACAAGCTGTATGCCGGCTCCCTTCCTGTACGCGTAGAGCACTGTGACGCTCCTGGCCCCCACGGCTGCGCCCGCCGAGCGGAGCCAGTCAGCTACAACGTCAGCCTCCCCCGGCTCCAGAGGCCTCCTGGTGCTGAACATCGTTATCTCCCTGGCGATGAGGAACAACGGGGCGGAGAACAAGCCAGCTATAACAGCCGCGAACAACGCAGCCCCGGGGCCTCCGCCCGTGGCGAGGACAAGCACAGCAACACCAACAGCCACAGCAGCGGCACCGTAATCGGGCCTAGGGGCTCTCACTACAAGCTCCACAGCCACCACACCCGCGTCCACCAGCGCTGGGAGAGTAGCCCCGCTAGGGGCAGGGATTCCCTGGGCCCTCCAAGGCATCAAGCTAGGGGAGGGCCAGCGCCCAGGCCGTGAGAGACTTGTAGCGGCCCGCCTCTAGAATACAGTTACGGGTGTAGTATGGAAGGGAAGACGAAAAACGCCGGGGAGTCTTAGCCGCGGGGCACGGCGAGCCTCGCGCAGCTCTTGTGGACATAGGCGTCGCCTACCTTGACGAACTCGCTGGGGTCTCCGGGCGGGTTCTCGTAGAGCGTGCAGTCCGGTATCCCGGCCTCCAGGAACGCCTGGTGCCTGTTGTGGCAGCTCTCGCAGCGGCCACAGTGGTGCTTGCCGCTGAGGTAGCAGCTCCAGGTCTCGTAGACCAGGTCGCCTATGAGGCTGTAGGTGCGTTTCAGGTTCTCCGTCTTGGTTAGGCCCTCGCGGGCCGGGCTCCAGATGTCTAGCTTCCTCTCGCCCCTGAAGTGGCAGATATGGAATGCAGCGCGTAGCGCCTCTATGCACTCGGGGCTGCAGTCGGGGTAGAGGGGTTCCCAGGTGTCCTCCCTGGGCTTGATGTCGTAGTAGTGAGCGCCGTAGACTATGTAGACGTGTTCGCCAGGGTGCTGGCCGAGGAGGCTGTAGGCGTAGGCAGCGGCTATGGTTAGCATGACCACGTTCCTTATCGGAACCACGACTGTGGGCTGGTACTGCTCCTCAACCCTAACGTTCTCGTCCGTGAGCTGGCTCCCGACCCAGAGGCTCTTCATGAAGCTCATGTCCACGACCTTGTGCTCAACTACGCGGCCCTCCCAGCCCTTCTCCTCTGCAAGCCTGTTAAGCTCCCCTATGAGCCTCTTAGCCACCTCGAGCTCCCTGCTGCCCTTCTGGCCGTAGTTGAAGCTCAGCGCGTGAACCATGCACCCACGGGCAACCCACTGCGACATGTATCCAAAGCTGTCCGGCCCACCGCTTACAATTGCGACAGCCCTACAAGGCTTAAGCACGACGGGCTCAACGCCACGCTTCATGCCAACCCCACCGATAAGACTAGGCAACCCTCGGGCCCGGACCCCGGTTATACGGCTCCCGCCCCACCGCTCGGGGGCAGCCCGAAGCACCACCAGAAGCCGGTCGCCACTGCCCACCTCCTCCTGGCAGCCGCTCCTTCCGGAGTCCTCCTCTCCGCCTCAAGCTGCACGATACAGGAGCCGTAGAGCGCCCATGGAGGCAGTCTCTCGGCCTCCAGTCCCCGGGCCCGGAGCGCCTCAATCATCTCGCCGAGGGACGGCGTGTGGCCCCGGAGGCCCAGGCCCAGCATGTGGTAGAGGCTCGAGACGTAGTTGTTGAGCCCAACCCTCGCTCGCAGCGCGACGTAGAGCGCAGCATCCCGGGGGCCGCTGAGCTTCACAATCCTCGCGTCATAGTGCAAGGGCACGCCGAGGGCGAGGGAGACGCGGGAGCTGAGCAGCCCCGAGGAGATGCTTACAAGCTTCTCAACCCTCCCGGAGTACGGGGGGCTGTGGTCTATCCAGAACAGTGTGACCTCGTCGCTGGTCACATAGGCGGCGTCGCAGCCCAGCTCCAGGACGGCGTGGAGCGCGGCCCTGGCCTCCGCCCTGTGTACACGGGCATCCCTGGGCCGCCTGAAGGGACCCCTCAGCCTCCTCCCCCAGCCGACGCCGTCGAGCCTTATAGCAAGCGGCGCTTCAACACTCTCGCGGCTGAAGAGCTCCCGTGCTCTGTAGCGCCTGGAGAGCCTGGAGGTGTTGAGGCCTGCGAGGAGCCTAAGCGGGTCCATCGCGCAGCCTCCAGGGCCAGCCCCGGCCCCTCGGCCGGCGCTCCTCGTCGGCTATGTAGACGGCGAAGTCCGCAGCGGCGGGCCTTATTACCTCTATCTTGCTGAGCCTCACCCACTCCCGCGGGGCAGGAACGAAGGCCATCGTGGGCGCCTTAAGCGGGCTAACCTCCTCAGCCTCAAGAGCGGCAGGTGCTCCTCCCTTGTGCCGGGCTCCTGGTGCTCCCTAAGCACCCGGTGGTAGAGCCTCGCCAGCAGCGGGATGTGCTCCCAGACGGCGCCCACGCGCCATACTGCGAGGCCCAGTAGACCATCCATGAGGGGATCGTGGGCGAGCTGCTCGTAGATGCACCACCGGACGCCGCGGAACTCGGCACAGACGTGACCCACAGACACCCAGCCAACACTGCTCCAGAACAGGGAGGTGTCGTAGACGGCTACTACGCTCCTAGCGGAGAGCGCCTCGTAGAGGGCCACGCCCGCCTCGACCCCGCAGAGGCCGCCGAGGCTCCTCCATGCCCTCCTAGCCTCCTCCACCACGCTGCGCGGCTCCTCCTCAGCGAGCATCACCAGGAACTCGTCGGCGCCCCTGTTAGCCTAGTAGACCATTAGAGAGGCTCCTCTCCACGCCCTCCCGGAGCACCTCGCCGGCTTCAAGGAGTTCGGCGACACATGTCAGCGGGTCAGAGTCCCTGGCCCTCCTCCTGTAGAGCCGCCTAGGCCTCCGCAGCGACAGCACAGCATAGCCTTCACCGGCCACTGCTACACCGCCTCTAGCCCGCACCGTCTCTCCGGAGAATCCTCCGGGCGGGTGCGGCATCCCTAACCGCGGTTATTCAATACAGCCTCGCGGCTAGTGATATGGCGCCGTCTCTGCCTATGCTTCTGAGGAGCGAAGTTGCACCAAGCCTTGAACAGTGTTACCAGATGGTTAGCTCCCTGTGGATGCTCACGGCCCTGGCGCCTCTGCAGCCCAGCAGGAGCCTAGCCTCCGCGCCGCAGCGGGGGCACCTGGCGAGCCCCTTGTCCGGCTCGGCGTGCACCCGTACTCCCCACGGCTTCCGCGACACTAGTACGGCGCCGCAGGAGGTGCACAAGGTGTCGCTGTAGGCGTAGCTCTCGTCTGGATGCGGGTACGCGTTCACACGGCGACTCTGTAGACGCTCGGCCACACTGTAGACCAGGTCGCCGGCGCCGGCGTCGAAGAGGTGGAGCCCCACCCAGGGGTACCGGTTCGCGAGCCCCGCGGCCACTGCCGCATCTTCCCTCCCCCGGAGCGGGAGAGCCACCTCCACCACAGGGGCGCGGCGCGCGGCCTCCCCTAGCGCGGCCGTGGCCCCCCCTAGGCCGTGTGGCGGCTTCTCGAGGTGCAGCACGTACTCGAACAGTACCCCAACGTAGCCCGCCTCTAGGGCTTCCCTCACCACCCCTGGCCCCAGGGCCCCGGCGGTCGAGAACACCATGACGGGCCTGTAGCCGAGCAGCCCCTCCAGTACATGGGGCAGCTCCAACGCCCACTTGTTGGCGAGAGGCTCCACGCCATCCACTATGACGACCTGGGGCCTCGAGACCCGCAGCCTCGCCAGAACCCGCTCCGTGAGCCTCCGGGGCTCAGCGTTCCTTAGGAGCTCCGAGAACCTGCACACCCGGCAGCCCCAGCCGCTGGGCAGCACTAGCCTCGCCGCCAGGCCACCCGGGCAGACGTGGTAGAGCGGAGCATGCTCCACGGGGAGAAGCGAGAGGTAGACAGCCTCGGCCTCCAACACGCCCCTCCCGTGCGGGGGCTGGGGCGGCGGGGCCCGTTAAAGCGGGCCGCATAGCTAATTCCGGTAGAGGCTGGGGGCACAAGTCTTGATGCTTGAGAAGCCTGCCAGGTTTGAGACCTTCGGCGCCCTCCGCTTCTACGAGCTCGTCCGCGTCCTCGAGCTCGATGCGACGGGGGCGGGTGGGGACTGGGGCCGGGTCTTCCCGCCCTCGGAGTTGGAGGAGATGGCTCCCAGGCTCTCCATAGTGGTTCCCGTGAAGGATGATGAGCTGCTCAGCCTCGAGGGAGTCATATCCGGGATACCCCACGCGTGTCCCGTGGTGTTAGTGAGCGCCTCCAACAGGAGCCCAGTAGACAGGCTGCGCCACGAGAAGGACCTAGCAAGGGTTATCCACGAGAGGACAGGGCGGCCAATAATAGTGGTTCATCAGCGCGATCCCGCCTGGAGTGAGGCGCTCCGCGGCACCCCGCTGGAGGCCCTACTGGACGATAAGGGACTGGTACGCTACGGGAAGGGCGAGGGCATGCTCCTAGGCTTCCTCGTAGGTGCGTGGCTCGGCGCTCGCTACGTGGGCTTCATTGACAGCGACAACTACGTCCCAGGCAGCGTCCACGAGTACGCCATGGCCTACATGGCGGGCTTCGCCGCCCTGGGCAGCGACAGGGCGATGGTCAGGATAAAGTGGCCCTACAAGGGCAAGATGCCCGGCATAAGCGGCGACGTCTACCTCCGTCGCCGCGGCCGTGTCTCAATGTACACGAACAGGGTGCTCAACCTAGCCATAAGCGTTGCCCGGGGCGTGGAGACGGAGGTGGTGCAGACTGCGAACAGCGGCGAGCACGCCCTCACAGTCGAGCTGGGCATGGAGATGGAGTGGGCTGGCGGCTTCGCAGTGGAGCCCTACCAGCTCGTCTACCTCCTCTCCAAGTGCTGGCTGGAGGACGGCCAGGCTTGCCCCGGCGGCCCCCGCGGGGTAGAGGTGCTCCAGATAGAGACCAGGAACCCGCACCTCCACGCAGAGAGGGGCGACGAGCACCTGGTCTCGATGCTGGCCACGAGCCTAGGCACGGTCTACCACAGCAGCCTCGCCGGCCCGAGGGTGCGGGAGGAGATACTCCACCTCCTCTCTGAGCACGGCTACAGCGGCGAACCCCCCGCACCCAGGGTCTACCCGCCGCCCGGCAAGGCGGGGACAAGCGTGGTGGAGAAGTTCTTCGCCGAAAGCAGCGAAGCCTTGATACTCGCAGCGGAGGCATAGACACGCCTTGGCATGCTGGGCCTCTTCGGCGGCGCTGGTGCTAGCAACCGACGTCGACGGCACAATGGTGTCCAGCGACTACCTCGTCCCACCAGAGGCCGCTGCGCTCGCCCACCTTCTAGAAGAGGCGGGCGCCGTCATAGTTCTTGTTACAAGCAAGACGCTGGACGAGGCCAGGATATACCTTGAGGAGAAGCTCCGCCTCCCCCCGTGCCCCGGCTACGCCGCCATAGTGGAGGAGGGTGGCGCCGTCTACTCGCCCAGCCCGGGGGTTCTCCCCGAGGGGCTGGCCGAGCTGGCCCCGAGGATAGACCCCTGGATGCTCGCAGAGAGACTAAGCCCCCCGGGCTGCAGCCTCAAACCAGTGAACGCGATGACGCCCAGCGAGGTCTCCGCGCTAACCGGCCTCCCGCCCCGGGAGGCCGAGGCGGCCAGGAGGAGGCTCTACACCGCGGCGCTCCACGGGCCACGCCGCTGCCTAGAGGAGGCCTACAGGCGGGCCCGCAGCCTCGGCCTCTACGCGAGGCTCGGCAGAATCTTCCTCATGGCCGGCCGCGTGCCCGGCAAGGCGGCGGCGCTCCGCCAGCTGCTCTCAAGGTCGCCGCTGCTCCGCAGCGCCCCGGTCGCTGCCCTAGGGGACGACCCGATGGACGAGGAGATGCTAAACGAGGCCGACGAGGCCATCGTGGTCCCAGGCCCAGAGGGGCCCAGGGCGAAGCCGAGGAGAACAGACTACCATGTCGCCCCGGCGTCGCCGCCGAGGGGGTGGGTGGAGGCTGTCCGGGGGCTCCTCTGGGGGCTCGGAGGCCTCCACGGCTAGACCCAGCGCTTCTTCCTCCTGTACCACTTTGCCCTCCTGTAGCCACCGCCGCCTGCCTTCTTGACGCCCAGGTAGAACTCCTGCACGTCCTTGTCTTCACGCAGCCTCTCCGCAGGCCCCTCCATCACTATCTTCCCGTTCTCGATTATGTAGCCGTAGTCGGCTATCTCGAGCGCCTTCCTCGCGTTCTGCTCTGCCAGGAGTATCGTTGTGCCTTCCTCCTCGTGCAGTCTCCTAACTCCGTCGTATACCTCGTTCACTATCTTCGGCGCAAGCCCGAGGCTGGGCTCGTCCAGCATTAGCAACCTCGGCCTAGCCAGGAGTGCAAGCCCTATCGCCAGCATCTGCTGCTCCCCGCCGCTCAGGTAGCCGGCTCTCGTCCTCCTCCTCGCCCGGAGCTTCGGGAAATACTTGTACACGAGATCGGGATCGCTGCCCTTCCACGCGTAGCTCACAGCCTCTATGTTCTCCTCCACAGTGAGCTCCTTGAATATCCTCCTACCCTCAACCACATAGACTATACCCATCCTGGACACATCCTCGGGATCCATGTTCTCGATCCTGTGGCTCCCGAAGCGTATCTCTCCCCTAGTAACCCTGCCGCGGTCAAGCTTAACCAGCCCAGATATCGCCTTCAGCAGGGTCGTCTTCCCCGCCCCGTTGGGCCCGAGGACAGCGACTATGCTGCCCTTCGGGACCTCTATGCTTATACCCTTGAGCACGAGTATATAGGGGTGGTAGATTACCTCGATATTGTTGACCACCAGCATCGGGGGCATACCCTGCATCACCCTGCCTCTGAGGGGCCGGGCATACGCCCGTGAGGCCGCCAGGCCCAAGGAACATGGAAAAAGAACTGGGTAGATGCGCCGGCGGCGGAGCTAGCCGCCGGACTCCAGTGTTGCCTTCACGCAGTCTATGCCCTTGGGGGTTATCGGGCCCTCGAACACGAAGTTCTTGCCGTTCCACACTACTATGTAGACGCTCTTGAATGGCAGGTGGTTGCCCGGGCAGTACTTCATCGGCGGCGTTATATCGCCCAGCTTTATGGGCTCGCCGTTGCAGCTACTCTCCAGCGCGGCTTTCAGCGCTGCTCCCTTCTCCTTTATCAGCTGCTCTGACGTAGTCCTCTCTATAGCCTTCACTAGCAGCCAGACGTTTATGAAGCCCTGCATGAACCTTAGGTTCACCTGGTCCTCCGGTATCCCGGCCGCCTTGGCCGCGGCGTACACCATGTCATAGCCGGGCTTGTCCTTCATGTACTCGGGCCACTTCCACGGAGATACGCCGGCCACGTGGTTGGCCAGCATGGGGCTGCCGCCAGCGAACCTAGGGAACCTCTCGTCGAAGCCCCACACGTTCGCCACCATTATCGCTTTCAGCCCGTACTTGGCCATCGCCTTGGCGGCGCGGCTGCAGCTGCTTATCGTGTTACCGCACCATATGAAGTCCGGCTTGTACTGCATCGCCTGCTGCACGGCACTCTCGGCGTCAGCGTCGCTCGCCTTCAGCGGCAGGTTCACGTCATACACCTTGAAGCCCAGCTTCTTCGCCATAGCCTTTATCGCGGGTATCGGGCTCTTGCTGTAGGCCACAGTGTGATCGTACATCAGCACCAGGGTGGCGTGAGGCTTCTTGCTGGCCATCCACTCCACGGCCGCGCACGCCTGCGTGCTGTAGTCAGGCGCTGGGAAGAAGTTGTACGGCATCACTACCAGCTTTGCAGAATAGCTGGCAGATATGTAGACTATGTGATCCTTCGCCGCCTGCTTGGCCAGCTGCTCCGTGTCCGCGGTGCCCCAGCCTATTATCGCGGCCACGTGGTACCTGTCACGAAACTCGCTATAGTAGGTCGCGGCCCTCGAGGGGTTGTAGGCGTAGTCGCGTATCACGTAGCTCAGCTTCACCCTCACGCCGTCCTTCGTATACACGCCTTTCTCGTTGAAGTACTTCAGGGCAGCCCTCACGCCCTTAGCATAGTCGCGGCCTACGCCGCTCGTGGGGCCGCTCTCATCCACCAGCACGCCCACGTTCAGCGTTATCGTCTTCCCCGCAGCACTCGTCTGCGTCTTAGACGTCGCAGACGGGGACGATGATGTGGCCGCCGGGGATTGTGTCGGAGAGGCGGCCTTGCCGCCGCCCCTGGTGGCGAAAAACGCCGCCGCGGCTATCACTATTATTGCGACCACTATGCCCGCCACGATTGCGGACCTGGCCATTATGGACCCACCTCCATCCCACAGGCCTACACGTGGAATACTTTTTAAACCTTATTTAGTTTCATGGATACACATAGACGATACAAAAACATGATAAGAGGTGTGAAGCCCTCCGGCTCCTCCATGGGGGAGCCAAGGGCGAGCTAGTAGCTGAAGGGCCAGAGCTTGAAGTACTCCTTAATCCTCCTCAGCACCCCGATGAGCCCCTCCGGCTCCTTGACCACGAACGCCGCAACTAGTACGCCGAACAGCAAGTACCTCAGTGCTGTTTCTCCTCCCAGCCATGCGGGCAGCAGCGCTACACCGCTCAAGTTGCTTAGGAGCGTCCAGCCAGTGTGCAGCAGCAGCACGCCCAGCAGGCTTCCCCAGATTATCCTCCCAGCGCCTCCCACGAGGACTATCGCCAGCAGCTCGATGCTAGTGTCCAGCGTGAACGCCTCCCAGGTCACGCTGACGTTCTTCAGAGCATAGAGAGCGCCTGCAATGCCGGCGTAGAACGCCCCCAGAGCGAATGCGAGGGCCTTTGCGCGCGCAGTGTCGATCCCCACTATTGATGCTGATACATCGTTGTCTCTCACTGCCTTGAACGCTCTGCCTAGGCTGCTCCTGCCTATGTTGGCCGCGGTCAACACAGCGGCAATGGTCACTGCGAGCACGGTATAGTAGAGCACAGGGTTTGATCCAAAGTATATCCCTGCGACAGTCTTGGCAGCGTCGCTGACGGGCACGCCCTGGCTGGTGTCTATCCATACCTTGAATATATATACCAGCACCGACTGTGCTGCTATGCTTGCCATCGCTAAGTAGTAGTCCTTAAGCTTGAAGGAGGGCAGTCCGACTACTAGACCTATGACGGCTGCCAGTATGCCTGCCACCGGTATCATTAGCAGCGCGGCGCCGGGAACCCCCCATGCGGCCAGCATGGAGCCAATCTTAGCCACGGTGAACGCGCCTACACCCATTAGAGCGGCTTGTGCAAGTGATATCTGGCCGGCAAGCCCGGTGGTTATGTTAAGTCCTATGGCGGCCACGAGGAATATCATAGCGTCGACAGCTAGGTCGGCTACGTAGCTGCCGGCTATCCGCGGCAGCGCCAGCAGCAGTGCCGCTCCCGTGGCCAGCGCGGCCCAGTGTACAGGGTAGCGTAGATGAGCCATGAGCTGTGAGTACTTCTCCTTGAACACTCCCGCAGGCATAACCTACACCCCTACCTCCTCAGACTCTTTCAACTCTCTCGGTGCCGAACAGCCCGTAGGGCTTGAACAGCAGCACCAACAGCATGAGCATGAACGCGGCTGCGTCGCCTATGCCGGGCAATGTGGTGTTGAGCATGTAGCCGCTGAGGCCCCTCACCAGGCCTAGCAGCAGGCCGCCAACCACTATCCCTGCTATGGTGTCAAGCCCTGCTAGCAGACTAGCTGCAAGTGCCTCCAGCGCGTAGTTTCCAATGTAGGGCGTGATACCCGTCTTAGCTGCGAGCGCTACGCCAGCTAGGCCGCCTGCAAGGCCAGCAAGCCCCCAGCTCAGCATTGTCAGCCGCTTTACCGGGAGGCCGTAAGCAGCAGCCCCATAGGCGTCCTCGGCTGCAGCTCTCATCGCCACGCCCAGCCTCGTCAACCGGTGGATTGCTATCACTATGACCAGCAGGCCACCAGAGGCGGCTAATGCCAGTACATCAGTAGTGTCAACCACTAGGGGGCCTATATGGGCCCTAAAGTAGGGTAGCTGGAGACTGCCTCCCTGCCAGTTATTCCCTGACACCATCATCGCAACGGCCTTGAGTATGTAGTAGACGCCTAACGTCGCTGCTATCAAGGCAACGGGTGGTCTGCCGCGTAGCGGCCTCGCGACAAGGGCTTCCGTCGCAATGCCCACTAGGAAGCCAGAGACACTTGCAATTATAAGCCCTCCAAGCACCCCGGTTCGCATAGACACGACGAAGGCTATGTAGGCGGCCATTAACGCGAGGGCAGGATGGGCCAGATTAATGCTCTTGCTGACACGGTAGACTATGTTGAAGCCGAGCCCTAGGGCGGCGAACACTAGGCCCATTACGAGGCTCTGGAACAGCGTGTTCGAGAGTCCTGCTAGGGTCACCACGGTCACGGTGGCTACACCTCGGCGTCCAGTATCCTCACGGGCCTGGTAACGCTCACCCTGCGGCCGTCCTCAAGCCTAAGCTCAACGGTCAACGTGTACTCGCTGGCGCCGCTGTACATTGCTTCTATGAGCCCTGCGTAGCGCTGCTCTATCACCCTTCTCCGCAGCTTCCTCGTCCTAGTCATCTCCCCGTCGTCGGGATGGAACTCCTTGAAGAGGCTCACGAACCTCCTGACGCGGAGCCTCGGCGGCAGCCTCTTGTTAGCCTTCCCGACCTCGCGGCGCAGCAGCTCCAGCACTTCGGGCTTCTGGCTCAGGTCGCTGTAGCTGGTGAAGGCTATGCCCCTTCTCTCGGCCCAGCGGGACACCGTGGCGTAGTCTATGTTGAGCAGCGCTACCAGGAACGGCCTCCCCTGCCCGATAAC
>CAZIWH010000035.1:0-18143 GCA_964542985.1 uncultured Hyperthermus sp.
GACGGGAGGTTCAGTGGTGCTACCAGGGGGCTGATGGTTGGACACGTGTCGCCCGAGGCGGCGGCCCTGGGGCCTATAGCGCTGGTTGAGACCGGCGACGAGGTGCTCATAGACCTTGACAGGGGTAGGCTCGACCTGCTAGTAGACGCCGGGGAGATTGAGGAGCGTAGGAGGCGCTACAGGCCCCCAGCCTCGTGGCTCGAGAGGATGAGGAGGCTTAGGCGCAGCGGCCTACTGTACACTTACAGTCTGCTCGCATGCAGCGCTGATAAGGGCGGTGCACGTCGCTGTCCGCGGAGCGGGGGCCTGGGGTATGAAGAGCCTGGGCAGGGTTGAGGGGTACGCGCTGGTCATGGGCGACAACGTGGACACCGACACCATAGTGGCCGCCAGGTTCCTGCACTACACGGAGCCCGGGAAGCTCGCCGAGGGAGTGTTTTACAACGTGCCGGAGCTGCGCGAGAGGCTGGCCCGCGTCCCGAGGCCAGTAGTGATAGTCGCTGGCAGGGGCTTCGGCTACGGCAGCAGCAGAGAGCATGCGGTGCTGGCACTCCTAGCGGCGGGGGTGAAGGCAGTGGTGGCAGCGAGCTTCCATAGAATATTCTACAGGAATGCAATAAACAACGGCCTCCTTGTCGTGGAGTACCTCGAGGAGCCGAGGCCCCACTTAGCTGATGGCGATAGGCTTGTGGTCGACGCTTCTAGGGGCGTTCTCGAGGCCCCCGGCCGGGGGCTCCGGTGGAGGCTGCGCAGCCTGCCGCCACGCATACTCTCTCTAGTGGAGACGGGAGGGCTCCGCGGCGCGTTGGAAAGGATGGCCAGGGGTCAACGTTTAGAGTAAAACGTTTAGAGTAACCGGTAAGCGCTTAGCTAGCCTCCGCCGCCGTGCTGCACTAGGGTGCCCGGCCTCGGAGAACTCGGGAAGGGCTTGGGGGCTCGTCTACGCGTCGATAGCGCTTGTCGCCGCCGTGGCGGCTGCCCGCCTCTACTACGGGTACACGGGCTCCCTCCCGGTGCTGAGCGTGGAGGGCTACCACGCCCTCCTCGACGCGGTTCTCTCAGTCCTCGTCGTGGCCGCGCTGCTGGTCTCTAGGAGTAGTTGGGCTCGCCGCTTCCCCTATGGGCTCTACCGGCTCGAGGATCTGGCGGCTGTTCTCCTCGCGCTTGTGATACTCTTTGAACTCGTTGATCAAGCTAGGGGGCTCTTCGCCCCGGTGCCCGTTGTCCCCAACGCGGCCGTCGCCGTGCAGGCCGCCACTGTGCCCCTCCTGGCCGTCTCCGTGTGGTTGAAGAAGAGGGCGGCTGCTCTACTGCACAGCCCTGGGCTCGAAGCGGACGCGGCCCACATGGTCGTCGACGTCGCGGAGTCCGGCGCGGTCGCGGCTGGGCTGAGCCTATACCAGCTCCTCTCCACCCCCCTGGCCTACCGTGCAGCCCTGCTCATAGCCCTGGCGGGGCTCGCTATGGCCGCTTACGAGGCCGCGCACGACTCGGTGCTTGCCCTGCTGGATCTGCCCAGGGAGCCGGAGCTGGTGAGGAGGGCCTGGCGTGTGGCCCGCGAGGCCGCGGGCCCGAAGGCAGAGATAGCTGAGCTGAAAATCAGGTGGGCTGGCCCAGCGGTCTTCGTCGATGTCTCGGCGAGGATGCACCCGCTTCTAACCATAGATGTGGCCTCAAGGATAGCATCGCGGATAGAGGAGGCGCTTCGGAGGAGCCTGGAGTGGGTAGAGGAGGTTAGGGTGAGCATAGAGCCCACCCGTAGGAGGAAACTGAGGGTAGCGTTACCCCTGGACGAGCCCTCGCCGGCCTCGAGGCCCTCAAAGCACTTCGGGAAAGCACCCTACTTCCTGCTCGCAGACATCGAGGACGACAAAGTAGTCGGGACAAGGGTGGTGGAGTCAATGCTGTTCAAGAGGACGGGGTATAGCTCCATGCTGGCTGGCGCGGAGCTTGCAGAAAGCATGCACGAGCACGGCGTAACCGATGTAGCCGTCGTCAATATAGGCGAGCTGGCCTATGCGCTGCTCCTCCGCCACAAGGTGCTCGTGTGGAAGGCCGATCCCGCCGCCTCCGCGCTGGACAATGTGGACAAGCTGCTACACGGCCGGCTCGAGCCCCTGGAGGAGCCCACCCATGAGGCGCCGTGGCGCAGGGAGAGCAGGACAGGACAGCCTATAGTCTCCTAACCGTGCTGTGGAGGAGCCCGGTGTCCTTGGGCATGTGTAGGCTCCTGGCAGGCGTCTCCTGGAGCCGGCGGGGCTCCACGCTGCTCGGCGAGCTAGCTCTCCTCGTCGCGGAGGCGGCTCAGGGCGACCCCTATCTCCGGGCCGTCACCGGGGGCGAGGACAGGCACTGCCACGGCTACGGCTACGTGCTCCTCGCCCGCGGTCCCACGGGGGCCTGGAGGATAAGCTACGAGCGCTACGACGCGTTATCAGAGAACGTGGACGAGGAGGAGGCATGTAGGAGGAACCTGGAGGCAGCCAAGGGCGCGGCGGAGAAGCTCCACGGCCTGCTGCGGGCTGCCGAGGAGGCGGTGCTGGTGTTCCACGTGAGGAGGGCGGGGAGGAGGGAGCCCAGGGGCAGCCTCAACGCCCACCCCTATAGCGTAACCGCGGCCACGCCCAGGGGCGCTGCCGTGCTATACCTGGCCCACAACGGGGGCCTCCGGAAGGAGGAACTCGCCTCCGCCCTTGGGGTCGCGGCCGAGGCTTACACCGACAGCAACCTCCTAGCCCTATGGATCGCGAAACGCGTAGAGGAGGGCGTGGAGCCCCCCGTGGCCCTCGCCCAGGGCTACAGGTACGCAAAGAGTGGCTACGATGTGGCCCTCCTAGTGGTCGAGGACAGACTGCGCTACGCTTCCCCGAGGCTACTCTACGCGGCCGGCATGGCGCCGGGCCTCGACGAGGCCAGGAGGCGCTACTACGCGCCAGTAGCCTTCGAGGCCCAAGGCGCCGTGGGCTTCACCTCCTCCACCATCCTAGACCTGGCCCGGGAGAGGCTCGGCGATGCAGACGCATGGATGAGGCTCCTTGGGGGGGACGAGTGGGGCGTCTACGAGGCTTCCAGGGCAGGGCTTCGGAGGCTCCACGGCCTGGGATCCAGGTTAACCCAATAACGGGGCGAGGCTATGCTGCTGCTCCGTGGGGGCGGATGAGGTGGTAGGGACGTACCGTAACCCCTCTCCCCTAGGGATGTGGAGTGTGGAGCGACCCTGACGCCCCCGTGCTCTTGAACGCGTGTTGGAGGTTTCGGCCTTTGTCTTGCAGGCTTGTCGGCCGTAGTTTTCCGGACGCCGACTTAATATCATTCAACGGAGCGTTATTTCTCTCAAAGTAGGTGAGTGGAGGGGGATGAGCGGCGGCCGCATAAGGTGCCCTAGGCTGGAAGAAGGAGTCTACCACTATGACCCATCTACTGGTGAGTGGAAACAGGGGCCGCCGAGGAGCGGCTACAGCTTGCTCGTCTTCGTAAACCTGTTCTGCAGCAAGGGCTGCGAGCGCGCAATCCGGTTAATAGAGCAGGTGGCTGGCAAGCTAATAGAGGAGGGAAAGCTTGGCCTAGGGCTCGTGGTCTGCACTAGGTTCAAACGCTTCTGCCTAGACAAGCAGGCCCGCGGCCTCTTCGCAAGCTACAACGTCTTCGCAAGCCCCACAGTGGTGGTCCTCCATAACGGAACCCCCATAGCCTCCTTCAAGGGCAGCCTCCGAGTGGAGGAGGATATGCCCAGGTTCCTCCGCCACCTAGCGGCAGAATTGAAGGCTGGGCTCCACAGCACGCCTCCAATATCATAAAATCCTGCTTCCTTCTTTCTCGGTACCCTCGGGCTGGCGGCGCTGCTATGAACGGGTTCCTCCGCGGCTTTGCGGCTGGCGCGGGCCTCGTGCTTCTCATAGTAGGCCTCGCCGCCGCCTACGCGGTCGAAACAAGGTACGAGCCCCTCTACGGGAGGATAGAACCCCTCTTACCTCTCCTAGAGGAGGCGGCCAGGCTTCTCGACACGCTTAACCAGAGCGGCCTCCCAGCAGCCTATACCACGCTAACAAACAAGCTCCCCGAGATAAAGGGGGTACTGGCAACCTACAAGGAGATCTACGGGCTTCTCTCAAGCCACGTAGAGGAGCTTGAGAGACTCTACAATGAGACGCACAGCCGCTGGTACAACGACACCCTCCGGGAGCTCGAACGGGTTTCAACGGAGGCGTCCCCTGTCCTAAGGCTACTAGGCATAGACAGTCTGGCCTCTGACGCGGCGAAAGCCATGAAGCTCGGCCAGGAGGCGACAAGCCTCACGGCAAAAACACTATCTATTCTCCAGAGCCTACCGCCCAGTAGGCTCGAGAAGCTCCTAGAAACGTTCAGCAAGCTAGCAGAGACAATGCCCCCCGAGCGGCTCAACCAGACACTCAGCCAGGCGGCACAGCTCCTAAGAGAAGCACAGTCGGCAGCGAATGCGGTGAAAGAGTACCCACCTAGCCGCCTCCTCCGCTACGCTGAGGCGACGGCGGCCGCTGGCGCAGCGTTACTGGTGGCAGGCGTGGCAGCAGAGGCAGCCGCCAGGAGAAGAGAAGCAGCAGAAAGGTGAGATTCCGTGCCCCGGCTCGGGGAAGGAAAAAGGCACCTATGGCATGATGCGTATGTTACGCTGTGGCCTCAACCTCGCCGCGCTCCTCAAGCCTCCTTATAGCCTCGGCTAGTTCATGCAGCAGCTCCGCGGGAGTGGCGAACTCCTCCTTCTCAACCTCGTTAAGTATCTTCTCGATGTCGAGGCCGCGCCACTTGAGGCCGGCCAGTCTCTCCTTAAGCTGCTCCTTCTTCACAGGGAAGTCGAGGCCACGTATCCTCTTCAGAACCTCGACGGCCCAGTTAATGCCCCTGCGGCCGGTGACGGTGGGCAGCTCGCCGCGCTCCTCCAGCTTCCTGATGGCCTCAGCCAGCTCGTGGAGCAGCTCGGCGGGGCTAGCGAACTCCTCCTTCTCGATCTCGTCGAGTATCTTTGTCGCCGGTATCCCGTAATAGTAGAAGTCCTTGAGTCTCTCCTTAAGCTGCTCCTTCTTCACAGGGAAGTCGAGGCCACGTATCCTCTTGAGTACTTCGGCTGCCCAGTTGATGCCCCTCCTTGCCATCCCGCCTCACCTCTCTCCCTGATGCTTTCCACTCTTGTTTGATAGCTAGCCGCCTACGTTTAAACATTACCTAGGGGCTCCACGTGGGGAACCTATATAGAAAACAAGTCAACGCCTATACTGCTATCAAGAAATAATCCGACATGTATAATATATGGGTTAATAGCTGTAGGAACAGCCGCGCGGCCTTCGGAGAGAAACGTGGAGGGGGCTCAGTGCTCGGCTGGAGTCGTCATCCCGGCGAAGACGGTAGGTATAATCCCTGGCTCCTCACAGCCCCTTGAGGAAGCTGTGTCGCTGGTGCAGGGGTTTATCCAGGCCCACCCTGGCGGCCTCCAGCTTGAGGTGTAGTGTCATGGACAGGGTTGACTGGTATGAGCTGTCCCGGAGGCTTCACCGGCTCTATGAGGGCAAGATAGAGGTTCTGCCCAAGGTTCCTGTCGCGTCCCGCGGCGAGTTCGCGGTATGGTATACTCCCGGCGTGGCGGGGCCCGCGCTTGACAACGCCGGTGACCCGGAGGAGAGCTTCCTCAACACCTGGCGGTGGAACACGGTCGCGGTGGTGAGCGATGGGACGAGGGTTCTAGGCCTCGGCAATGTGGGGCCCGAGGCAGCACTGCCGGTGATGGAGGGTAAGGCGCTTCTCTTCAAGGTGCTTGGCGGCGTCGACGCGGTGCCACTTGTACACCGTGGCCGCAGTGTGGAGGAGTGGCTCCGCCTGCTGGAGCTGCTGGAGCCCAGCTTCGGGGGAGTGAACCTCGAGGACATTGAGAGCCCCAAGTGCTTCCAGCTCCTAGACGAGACCCGGGAGAGGCTCGACATACCCGTCTGGCACGACGACCAACAGGGCACAGCCACGGTGACCCTCGCGGGGCTCATCAATGCGGCTAAGCTGACAGGGAGGAGGCTGAGGGAGATGAAGATAGTCCTGCTGGGCGCCGGGGCCGCGAACATCGCACTCTACAGGCTGCTACGTGCCTACGGCGTGCCAGCCGCCAACATCGCCGTCCTGGATTCCCGTGGACTCCTACACCCCCGTAGGAGGGACATCGAGTCGCTGAGGGAGAAGCATCCCTGGAAGCACAGGATAGCCGTGGAGACTGGGGGCGCGTGGCTCGGCTCCCGCGACGCGGGTCCCGCGGAGGCCTTGCGGGGCGCCGATGCGCTGGTCGCGGCATCGAGGCCAGGGCCGGGAGTGGTGAAGCCCGAATGGGTCAGAGGCATGGCCAGGGATGCCATCGTGTTCGCGGAGGCTAACCCGGTGCCGGAGATATGGCCTTGGGAGGCCCGGGAGGCCGGCGCAAGGGTTATCGCCACGGGTAGAAGTGACTTCCCGAATCAAGTTAACAATAGCCTCGCTTTCCCCGCCGTGTTCCGGGGCGTGCTCGACGTGAGGGCCCGCGCGATAACCGATGAGATGGCTATTGCTGCTGCGTTGGAGTTGGCGAGGTTTGCCGAGGAGAGGGGGCTCCGCGAGGACTACATAATCCCTGGCATGGAGGAGTGGGAGGTGTTCCCCAGGGTGGCGGCCGCGGTCGCGGCCAAGGCCTCAGAGCAGGGCCTCGCGAGAAAGCCGAGCAGCTACGAGGAGGAATTGGAGAGGGCGAGGAGGATAATCTCCGCCACCCTGGAGAAGATACGCGTACTCCGAGGGGCAGGGCTCATCGCCCCACTGCCCCCGGACGTAGAGCGCGCAATCAAGGGCTACAATGGCAGCAGGGACGGGTAAGCCAAAAACGCTGGTTCACAACAACATCCCCCTCGGGGGCGGCGTGGCGGCACAGGTATCCATACCGGCACGCCTGGCCCGCGAGGCCCGTAGAAGGGGGCTGGATCTAGAGTCGCTCGTGCTGGAGGCTGTGGCTGAGAAGCTGTCCAGCGACCCCTCCGAGGAGCTAGCAAATAGGCTCAGCATTGCCGGGCACATGCTGGTCCGCGCGAGGGAGGAGCTGGAGAAAGGGGACGCCGTTCAAGCATCGGAGAAGATATACAAAGCCGTAGAAGAGGCGTTGAAAGTGCTTGCATGCATCCACAGTCTAGAGGAGTGTGAGAGGGCTAGGAGGGAGGGCGGCTGGTGGAGCCGCCTCCTGGCCCGCGAGGCCCGCCGCCTCTCCAGGATCCTCGGTGCCCCCTGGATAGCTGAGGCCTGGGCCGAAGCCTTTGATCTGCACGTCCACGGGTTCCACGAACACGTCTACAGCGTCGATGACATTGCCCCCGTGCTGCCGCTGGCCGAGCGCCTAGTCAAGCTCGCTGGGAAGAAGCTCCGGGAGACGCCTCACCAGGCGTAGGGGCAGGCGACCCAATGCCCCCTCTCCGCTTCAACCAGCCTAGGCTCCCCTTCCCTACACTCGGGTCTCGCCAGCGGGCAGCGGGGGGCGAAGCGGCAGCCGGGTGGCGGGTTCAGGGGGCTCGGCGGCTCCCCGGTTATCCTCCTCTCCCTCGCCCTCCTCCGGGCCTCCTCCGGGTCGGGGATCGGGATGCTGGAGAGCAGCATCCTCGTGTACGGGTGGAGAGGCTTCTCGAACACCTCCTCCGCGGGGCCGAGTTCCACTATCTTCCCCACATACATGACTGCTATGTAGTCGCTCATGTAGCGGACTACGCCCAGGTCGTGGCTTATGAAGAGGTATGTGAGCCCGTGCTTCGCCTGTAGATCCTTCAACATGTTAAGTATCTGCGCCTGCACGCTCACATCCAGTGCGCTCGTGGGCTCGTCCAACACTATGAACTTCGGTTGGAGGGCGAGCACCCTAGCTATCGCAATCCTCTGCCTCTGGCCGCCGCTGAACTCATGAGGGTAGCGGTAGAGATGGCTCTCGTTAAGCCCGACTTCGTACAGCAGCTCCGTTATGTACTTCTCCGGGTCCTCCACCTTGATGCCGTGGACCTTGAGCACCTCATGTATGATGCTATATACTGTCATCCTCGGGTTGAGGCTCCCGTAGGGGTCCTGGAACACCATCTGCGCCTCCCTGCGGAACCTCTTCAGCTCCCTCCCCTTGAGCCGGAAGACGTCCCTGCCCTCGAAGAATACGCTCCCCGACGTAGGCTCCAGCAGGCGGAGCACGAGCTTGCCCACAGTGGTCTTCCCGCTCCCGCTCTCCCCTACAAGGCCCAGGGTCTTCCCACGTGGCACCAGGAAGGTCACGTCGTCGACAGCCCTGACCCAGCCCCTGACCCTTAGCAGCCCCTTCACCGGGAAGTACTTCTTCAAGTGGCTCACTACCAGTAACGGCTCCTCGCCCGGGATTAGCCTCGAGGCCTCCCGGAGTGCCTTCTCGAACCCTTTATCCGGCAAGGCTAGGCCCCCTCATACAGCCAGCATGCCACACGGTGGCCAGGACCGACGGTGAAGTAGGGGGGCTTCTCCCTCCTACACCTCTCCATCGCCCTAGGGCAGCGTGGGTGGAACCTGCATCCCGGCGGAGGCCTAACCAGGTTGGGCACGCTCCCCGGTATGGCGTCCAGCCTCTCCAGCCTCCTCAACGGGTTCGGGACTGCGCGGAGCAGGGCCCTCGTGTAGGGGTGCAGGGGGTTCCGGAAGATCTCGTCCACGGGAGCCTCCTCCACGAGCTGCCCCGCGTACATCACCCCGACGCGGTCACACATCTCAGCCACCAGGCCCATGTTATGGGTTATGAGGAGCAGAGTGAGCCCCCTCTCCCTCTTCAGCCTCCGGAGGAGCTCCATTATCTGTGCCTGCACTGTCGCATCCAGCGCCGTGGTAGGCTCATCAGCTATGATGAGCCTAGGCTTATTCGCGAGGCTCGTCGCTATCACCGCGCGCTGCTTCATCCCGCCGCTCATCTCGTGCGGGTACGCCTTCACCCTCTCCTCGGGGTCGGGTATCAAGGTGGCGCGGAGCAGCTCCACCGCCCTCGAGAAGCCCTCCTTTATCTTCTTGATGTAGCTGTGGACGAGCATTGTCTCGCTTATCTGGTAGCCGACCGTGTATAGTGGGTCAAGCGCTGCTCCGGGGTCCTGGAAGATGTATGCTATCTCGTCCCCCCTTATCCTGCGCAGCTCCTCCTCGCTTAGGGACAGGATGTCAACGGCCTTGCCTGGCTCTGGGTAGTAGATTATCCTGCCCCCCACTATTCTTCCCGGGGGCTGTATGAGCCTTGTCAACGCCCTGCTGGTGACGCTCTTCCCGCAGCCGGTCTCGCCGACCAGGCAGTAGGTCTCCCCCCTCTCTATACAGAAGCTTACACCATCTATAGCCTTCACGACGCCGGCATAGGTGTAGAAGTTTACACGCAGATCTTCGACTACTATTATCGGATCCCTGCAGCTATGCTTGCTGCTCAACACTCCCAGCCTCCTTCTTCACCTTGAACTCTATGCTCCTCCTCATCCTCGGGTCAAGGATGTCGCGGAGCGCGTCTCCAAGCAGGTTGAAGCCGAACACGGTGAGGAATATCATGAGGCCAGGGAAGAATACCAGCCACCAGGCATTGGGGAAGTAGTTGCTGCCATCATATATTATCCTGCCCCAGTCCGCAAGGGGTGGCACAGCGCCGAGGCCCAGGAAGCTCAGCCCAGCCTCTGTGAGTATTACGCCGCCAAAGTCTATTGTGAGGAACACTAGCACGGGTCCCAGTATGTTGGGCAATATGTGGCTGAACAATATCCTTCTCGTCGGCACCCCGAGGGCCCTTGCAGCCTCGACGTAGGTGTTCTCCCTAGCGCTGAGCACCATACCTCTCACGAGGCGGGCGTAGCCAGGCCACCAGACAATCCACAGCGCCACCACCACCGTTATCAAGCTAGCCAGCTGCACCACTTGGTTCGGCTTCACAGCGAACATGTAGAGCAGCACGCTAGCCACACTTGGATGGCTCTGGAGGAAGCTGCTCACCCGGCCCGTGAGCGTTGCTGACAACGCTATTGCTAGTACGAGCCCCGGGAACGCCAGGAATACGTCGGTAAGCCTCATTATGAGTTCGTCAACAACGCCGCCGTAGTAGCCGGACACGAGGCCCAGCACTATTCCTATCCACGGCCCCACCAGCATAACAAGTATAGCAACCATGAGGCTCGTCCGGGCACCGTAGAGCAGCCTGCTCAGAAGGTCTCTCCCGTAGTCGTCGCCTCCAAGCCACATCTTGAACGGACCCGGCTTGAGGCCCAGCATCCGGCAGAACCCATTGTCGGGGATATGCACTACAGTCCCTGGCGGCGCCAGCCTCGAGTGGGGGTCGCAGAACACGAGCTGTGCATCATAGCTTATCGGTGCAAGCCAGGGCCCAGCCACGGCAAGGAAGAGGAAGAACACCACCAGGGCTAGGCCGAGGAGCCCCGTTGGGCTCCTGTTCAGCGTGTAGAGCATCAGCCGCCACTCCTCTATCCTACCCTTATTCCTCAGCCGCCAGCCGGGTCTCACCTTTTCCGCTGCAGCAGCGAAGCCGTAGACCAGCGCATCGGCGAGCTTGTCGAGTAGCTTCTTCTCGTATACCTCTACCTCTGACACAAGAACCCCCTCCAGCCTAGTACCTAACCCTGGGATCTATCACCGCGTAGAGCACGTCTACGACGAAGTTTACGCTCGTGTAGATTATAGCTATGAAGAGCACGCCGGCCATTAAGCCCAGGTAATCAGAATTATTGATGCTCTGTATCATGTAATTGCCTAGGCCGGGCAGCCCAAATATCGTCTCAGTTATAACGGCTCCGGCTAGTAGGCCGCCGAACTGAAGCCCCAGCACAGTCACTATAGGCGCCAGCGCGTTCCTCAATACATGCATGTATATCCTCCTGCGCGGGAATCCACGTGCCAACATGAACTCCACATAGTCCCTGCTGTAGGCGTCGAGGAAGCTGTTCCTAACCAGCCTGGTAGTCACGCCTATGCCCGCGTAGGCTAGCAGGAGTGCAGGCAGCCAGAGCCTCCTAAGCAGCTCAGCTAGGTAGCTGATGTCCAGCTTAAGCAGCGCGTCTATCAAAGGCACGCCGGTAATGCTGTAGCTCGGTATGGGCATGCCAGCCAACGCTACCAGATGGAACTTGCTTAGCGGAGGCTTGTTGAACAGGAATATCGCCAGGTACGCGATCCAGAATATAGGTGTCGATATCCCTATGAGCGCGAAAGCCCTTATAGCCATGTCTATTATGGTGTCGCGTTTTATCGCCGCTATTATGCCTAGCGGCACGCCTACCAAGAGTATGAAGAAGAACGATAACAAGGTCAACGGCAGCGTTACGGTTTTAAATGCTGTCAGTACGTCGTTCCATACGTAGTCGTTCGTCACGGGGCTAACGGCCTTACCAGTTAAAATCATTTTCATAAAGTAAACATATTGTATGTACCAGGGGTCGTTTAAGTGGTACTCCTTTATGAGCCTCTGGACAACGTCTGGCGAGGCCTTCTGGCCCCCAGCCCACAGCCTCGCCGGGTTAGCGGGGACAACAGCCGCTATCACAAACACGATGAAAGTCACACCGATAATAGTAGGTATGAAGGTGGCCAGCCTTCTCAGAATGAAACGGCGGAGATCAGCCATAGGCTCACCGTCTCCCTCGCCTCTCCTGGAAGCCTCGGGGCATAACCCAACGCCCACCAGGATCCCGTTAATATAGCCTCTCTGACCAGTGCAGCGGCCCACTGCAAGGCAGAGGTATGCTCTCTGCGTGGGCAAAGAATAGGACTTAAATCCCCGGCCCCAAATTATCGGGGCCTACGAGCGAGCGATAAGAGGTGAACATGCGTGAACAAAGCACTCGTCGCTGCAGGTATAATCATAATCATAGCGGTCGTCGCGGCTGCAGTCTACATGGGCCGCGGCGGAACCTCCGCAACTAGGACCACGCCCGTCGCGTCGTCCCCGACGCAGACCATGACCCAAGCGCCACAGACAACCACAGCTCCCGCCAAGACAGCAACCACTAAGACCATGGGAGCCACTACGGCCACTAAGACCCAGACGCCTACTAAGACGGCCACGGCTGCCCCCAAGCCGCAGAAGATGCCCAAAGGCGTACACGTTATAGAGACGAGCAAGGCCTACGTGGTCGTAGCCCCCATGGGTGTTAAGATACCCAGCATAAACACTGGCGGCAAGAAGCTGATAATAGTCCGCTACCAGGTCAACAAGACCGCCACCCCGCCGCCCGAGAAGTGCACTGCCTTCAGCACCATAGACCCCGCCTTCTACAGGAACACCACGATAGACGCGCTCATCATAGCGGGTAGGAAGGAGACTGACCCCGCAGTACGCGAGGCCATCTATGAGGCCATCTACAAGCTGAGCAACATAGAGGTGCCGATACTCTGGCTTGGCCAGTACATACAGGTGCGGACCCAGTGGAGCTGGCTCCACGGCCGCTACTACCACCCCACCCTGGCTGAGCGCTACGATCTCCTATGGGAGGACAAGAATGCGCCCAGTGTTGACCTCAACCTAGGCGGCTACAAGAACAACGCCACCACTTACGTGATAGTGACGTTCGGCTGGCCTCAGACCTTCGACCCTGCCGCGGACTACGAGACCTTTGGCTGGGCGATATGGCACAACATAGGTGACACCCTGGTGACCTACTGGAAGGACAATACTCAGTACGTGAGCCCAGACCTGGCCGTCGCATGGGCCCACAACAAGGACGGCACGGTCTGGTACTTCGTGATAAGGGGCGGGGTCAAGGCCTACGACCCCTGGCACAACAAGGTCTACCCGATAAACGCTGTTGATGTGCTGTTCAGCATCTGGAGGATAGCCAGGCTAGGCCTAGACCCCAGCTGGATGATAACAAGCTTCATAGACGTCAACGCCTCCAAGGTGCTAAGCGAGCAGGAATTCAACCAGCTGCTCGAGAAGGGCGGCATATATGCAACCTACCATGGCAAGACCATAGAGGCTAAGAGCCTGAGTGAGTTGCTCAAGTTCTTCGGTTACAACGGCGAAACCGCTGGTGTGGTGGAGCTTAAGCTGAAGCAGCCCTACGCGGCCATACTGAGCATACTAAGTGACCCCTTCGCCAGCATCATACCCATGAAGTACTTGTTCGACAACGTTAAGGAGCTGCAGGGCAAGTACCAGGAGGCACTCAAGGCAAGCGACTACGGCAAGAACCCCGCCGCCTGGGCCAAGTACATTAAGCCCGGTAAGCAGGACCCCACCCACCTCTACCTCAACAAGTATCCCGTCGGCACCGGCCCCTACTACGTCAAGGAGTACAAGAGGGACAGCTTCATCATACTCCACTACAACCCCTACTATTGGAATGCCACTCTCTGGAACATCGCGCCCTACGGCGAGAACGGTAAGCCTAGCCACCGGATAGTGATATATCTGCTCAACAAGGATCCCGTCGCCAGGATAGAGATACTGAAGAGCGGCCAGGCCGACACCGGCGCCATACCCTTCGACAGGCTGAAGGACGTCAAGGGAGTCAAGTACCCCGGCACCAGCTATGAGATACAGGTGAGGGAGGGCGGCATAGAGCCTACGATAATCTACATAGTGCTCAATGATATGAAGAAGCCGTTTGACAACCGGCTGGTAAGGCAGGCGCTGATGTACGCGGTGCCCTTCGACCAGATAAAGAACGTGGTGTACGCCGGCTACCTGGCCAGGCTCTACGGTGTCCTCCCCGCTGGCTTCCCCGGCCACAACGACAACATAGTGATACACTACAAGTTCGACATGGCTAAGGCAATGGAGCTGATAAAGAAGAGCGGTATAGACCCCGCCAAGTATACTATAGAGATATGGTACAATCAGGGCAACAGCCAGCGCGAGAAGATAGCGAACCTCCTCCAGACAACTTGGAACCAGCTAGGCTTCAAAGTAAGCATCAAGGCGCTCAGCTGGCCTACCCTGCTAGAGAAGACTGGCAAGGGCGACTTCCAGGTCTACATCATAGGCTGGGCCCCCGACTACCTAGACCCCGACGACTACGCCGGCCCACTGCTCTACGGTGGCACCGTCTTCAGCCAGATAACCGTCACCGTCCAGGGCTAAAAGGAGACAACGGGGGGAGAAGCGGCCCCTCCACGCCTCTCCCAGGGGCTTTTTAACCAGCGGCCTTAACCCTTGTCCGCGTCCATCCTCGCTTCCGGCTCGCAGCCCGTTGGCCCGGTTCCCTCCCTGCAGGGCCGGGGAGGGCACACGGTGTAGCCCAGGCTCCAGCTGCAGGCGCTGCATCTCGCGGAGACCCGGATCCCGCTGCAGCCCGGGGACATGCTCTCCTCCACCCTAGTCTCCAGGGGGGCGCCGCAGCGCGGGCACCTCCTTGGCACAAGGAGAACAATGCCTCCGGCTTCGGCCTCTGCAACCTCGATCCCGAGCCTCTTCAGCTCCTCGAGGGCGCCTCTCAGCGCCTCCCCGAGCCTGGGGGCGAGGCTGTGGGCCAGCCTCCTTCCCGGCTCGGTGCAGAGCAGCTGGTCTAGGCTGTGGAGCGCGGTGAGCTGCCTCGCCGCCCCGGAGAGCACGGCGTCCAGCGAGCCCAGGCCCCTGGAGACCCACTTTGCTACAGTCTCCGCGAACCCCAGGAACCCGAGCTTCGCAAGCGTGTCAGCATCCCTCACTACAGTCCACCAGGGGTCCCGGCCCTCCAGTATAGCGCGGACACGCTCCGCAAGCCCACGGTGGCCCAGCTCCACGAGGATCTCCCAGGCCACACGGCCAGCCAGCTCCTCCTCCCCGGCGCCGCGGAGACGCGCAGCCGGCTTGGCAGCGTCGTGGAGCATCCCCGCAGCCCAGTAGGGCAGCGGGTCGAGGCCCAGCTCCAGGGCGAGCCGTGCAGCATACCATGCAGCAGTCACACAGTGAGACACCAGGACCCCGTGTGTCCCCCAAGCCTCCTCCTCCAGCCGGGAAAGCCGTTCAACCAGCCGAGAGGAGAACGCCACGGGAGGACGCCACTCCACAGCCAACAGCCCTCGCTGGGGAGGGGCTTTCAACAAACAAATAGAGGCTGGCTCCTCCGGGCCGCCGCGGCTTAGAAACGAGAATGCCCTCAGCTCTGCCTTGGCATTACTTAGCTCCTAAGCCTGGGGCTTAGGGAGGCTGTTGAAACTCCTCTGTCCGGCGCCGCCCGCGGGAAGACTTAGGCCCACAAGTGCTCCCCGTAGTCCCTCATACTCTCCGAGAAGGCGTGTAGCTGGCTCCAGCTCTGCTTGTTTCTCCCGCTGCTACTTGTTTCGGAAAACATTCTGCATTTATTTTTTGTAACTTGATGGGGTGGATGTGTGTGCTTTCCCGGGCCATGTTTTTATTCAGGCGGCGTCACAGTGGTATTGTTTTGGAGGTATGCCGGGGCCCCTCTTTGCTCCACTACGCTCTGTAGGGTGCCCTGGCCCTGACGGTTCCTAGGGGTAGGGTGTTGTGGCGTGTCGCGCGTCGAGATCAGGTTTCATGGGCGTGGTGGCCAGGGCGCGGTGACCGCGGCTGAGGTGCTGGCGAGCGCCGCTATCAGTGAGGGCAAGTACGCGATGGCTTTCCCGGAGTATGGTGCCGAGAGACGCGGCGCGCCTGTGCTCGCCTTTACCCGTATCGATGAGAAGCCTATACTGGAGAGGGAGCCTATACTGGAGCCCGATATAGTGGTTGTCCTTGATTCGAGCCTCGAGCCAGCCATATATATGAAGGGTTTGAAGAAGAACGGCCTCATAGTTATCAACACCAAGCGTACACCGGAGCAGGTGGCGGAGCATATCCGGGCCCATGGGCTGGAGCCGCCCCGGTGCATCGCCGTGGTCGACGCCACTGGTATCGCGGAGAAGCACCTAGGCGCCCCGATAGTAAACACAGCGATGCTTGGCGCCCTCGTCCGGGCCTCTAAGGTCGTGGGCTTGGATTCGCTGGAGAAGGCCGTGGAGGAGCGTTTTTCCAGCAGGCCGCGTGTCGCGGAGTCTAACCTCCGCGCAGTGGAGGACGCTTACAGCTCCACAGAGGTGGTCTGTCTGTGACCGAGGGTCTCGGGAGATACCTCGGCAAGAAGTACCCGACCACGTGGCAGGAGCTGCCCATCGCTGGCATAGTGCCGTGGGCCGGCAACACGGAGGAGCTTCCGAAGCACGCGTGGCGCACCATAAGGCCTGTCATAGACCAGGAGAAGTGCATCCGCTGCCGCCTCTGCTGGACCTTCTGCCCTGACGGAGCGATACTCGAGGTTGACGAGGAGTACGTGACGAAGAAGGGTCGCCGCTACAAGGTCAGCTACAAGGTGAACTACGACTACTGTAAGGGCTGCGGCATCTGTGCCCACGAGTGCCCCGTCCACGCTATAGAGATGGTTCCGGAGGAGAGGTGAGCCGCCGTGGCGACTGTGGTTGAGGAGAAGAGGCCCGAGAAGAAGATAGTTGTGCCCAGGAAGAGGATTGCGGCTAAGGGTAACTTCGCTGCAGCCATGGCTGTCAGGGATGTAGACATAGATGTTGCGGCTATCTATCCTATCACGCCGCAGGTGCAGATAGCGGAGAAGATAACCGAGTACGTGGCCAACGGGGAGCTCGACGCCGAGGTTATACCGGTTGAGGGCGAGCACAGCGCGATGAGCGCTGTCGTCGCAGCAGCGGCGGCCGGCGCAAGGGTGTTCACCGCTACGAGTAGCCAGGGCCTCGAGTATATGCACGAGATACTCTACATAGCCTCTGGGCTCCGCCAGCCCGTCGTCATGGCCCTCGCCACTAGAGCGCTCAGCGCCCCGATAAACATCTGGAACGACTACGCCGACGCCTTCGGCATGAGGGACACCGGCTGGATAATAATATTCAGCGAGAACGTACAAGAGGTCTACGACAACCTCATCCAGGCCTACCGCATCGCGGAGCACCCCGACGTGCTGCTCCCCGTCGTGGTGACCCTGGACGGCTACATACTGAGCCACACCGTGGAGCCCCTGGAGCCCCTGGGCAGGGAGGAGGCTCTCAGCTTCGCCCCGAAGAGGCCCCGCGGCTACCGCCCCGTCCTGGATCCGGACAGGCCGATGAGTTTCGGCATAGTAGGTGTGCCGGCCTGGTACCACGAGATAAAGTACCAGCAGGTAGCCGCTATGAGGGAGTCCCGCCGCGTCATAGAGGAGACGGGCAGGGAGTTCGGCAAACGCTACGGCAGGGGCTACGGCTTCATAGAGGAGTACATGATGGATGACGCCGAGGTAGCCCTGGTCAGCCTCGGCGCCACCGCGAGCCTAGTCAAGGCGGCGGTCAACAGGCTGCGCGGTGAAGGGGTAAAGGCAGGTATGGTGAAGATAAGGGTGCTCCGCCCGTTCCCCAGGGAGGAGCTCGTGAAGGCCCTGGAGAACGTGGAGGCCTGGGGCACGCTGAACCGCGCAATAACCTACGGGGGCGCCTTCGAGGACCCCCTGTACCTGGAGATAGCTGCTAGCCTAGCCGCCGAAGGCATAGCGAAGCCCTCAGCCAGCTTCATACACGGCATGGGCGGCCGCGATATATTCGTCCACGAGGTGGTGGAGATGTACAAGAAGCTCATGGAGCACGCCAGGGCCGGGAAGAGTGCTAGGCGCACCTACTTCTGGGGCGTCAAGGGCCACAACCCCGACGACGACCAGAAAATGTAGTCCATGCCCCTCTCAAGCTCTTTCCACAGCTATGGCCGAGCATCATGGGAGGTGTTCCCGGGATGGAGGCTCTCAAGAAGCCCGTGCGCACGATATGGGACATACCCAGAGAGGAGAACTTCGCCCCAGGCCACAACATGTGCCAAGGCTGCGGCGCCGCCCTCATAATGAGGATGCTCATGAAGGTTGTCGGCAGGGACGCCATAGTAGCCATGGGCACGGGCTGCGTGGAGGTCACGACCACGCCGTTCCCCTACACGGCGTGGAGGAACCCCTGGATACACCTGGCCTTCGAGAACACGGCCGCGGCTGCGAGCGGCGTCGAGGCAGCGCTTAAGGCGCTCCGCAGGAAGTACGGCGTCTACAAGGACAGGAAGGTGAAGGTAGTGGCGATAGCCGGTGACGGCGGTACATTCGATATAGGATTGCAGGCGCTCAGCGGCATGATGGAGAGGGGCCACGACGTCATGTACGTAGTCTACGACAACGAGG
>CAZIWH010000036.1:0-5376 GCA_964542985.1 uncultured Hyperthermus sp.
AAGGGAATAGAAAGAGCGTCACCATGATCGGCCAGTACTGCCCGACAGGGCTGAAGAACCAAACACCCTAAAGGGAATAGAAAGAGAAACCTCCTTCAAAGCATGCAGAACCACATGTAGCGGGCGGGCAAAACCCTAAAGGGAATAGAAAAGTGTGCCAGGGATGGCTGCGGGCAAGCTAAACGTCGTGGCCCAAAACATTTAAAGGGGATAGGAGGGCAAGTGATGCGCCTTGTTAAAGAGAAATTCATAGCGGGTGCGCAGTCATTCAAAAGGTGATAGAAGAGCGGGGCCTCGGGGGCGAGCGGAGCCGATAGGATTTGCAATTACTTAGAAGGGGATAGAAAGTAAGTGTGGTTTCTGTTCATGGCGGCTTAGGCCCTGGAGCGTGGACGGGTATGGTTCTCGGCTTGTTGTGGTTCTCTGGTGCCTTTATTTTTGAGTGGCCGAGGATAGCTGTTTCTTAGTTTCTTATGTGGGTTCGCTCTTTTGGCCTGCTTGTAGCTCGTATAGCCGGTCTATTCTCCTGTTTGTCTCCTCTATCTTCTTTGGGAGTTCCTGGTTGATGCTGTCTATCCTCTTGTTTGTCTCATCGATCCTCTTGTTGGTCTCCCGTAGCTCCTCCTTTATCTCCCTTAGCTCCGTATAGTTCATGTCCATGTAGAGGAGCAGTATGTCCTCCGTGGAGAGCTTCTTCCCCTTCTCAAGCTTCTCGAGGATACGCTTAGACACCTGCCCAAGCACAGCCGAGAGCACAGTATCCTCCACAGGCAAGGCGTGGTGGCCTCCGGGGCCCAGGGGGCGGGGGCGCGGCGTTGACGAAGTATGGGTTGCTATGGAGGCTGGCAGCTCTTCCAGGCGGGCTAGCAGGCTTACAGCGCTGCCAGAGGGCCTCCGCCATGCGGAGTGTAGGGGGTTGCCGGCCGCGCCCCTAGCTGTGGCACTGCTTAGGGGCGGTCTCTGCTTCCCCCTGTGGCTGGTCTCTGGGCTAGGTGTTGGAGGCTTATGGGTAGCCCCTTCTAGGCTGCCGTTTAGAGGGGGTGGGCCGCTCTGTGGTGGCTGGGCGTTAGACGGCTCCGGCGGCTGCTGCTCCTCTGCCCTCTACCCCTGGCTGCCCGGCCCTGCTCTCCGGGGCCTCATGGGTTTTGATCCTTGTAGCCGGTGCCTGGCTTTCCTTCGGGGTGGCGGTGTTGCATGGGGAGCCTGGTGGCTTGGCGGATATGCTCGGCCTCCGTCCTGGGGACTTGGAGGCTGTGGAGGGGTTCATGGAGGCATGTGGGGGCGACGAGGAGTGTAGCCGGGCGGATCCCATGGTTGTTGTTGAGGCTGTGTGCCGCCCACTGCCCGGGGGGAATAGGCTGCAGGGCTCGGGGCTCTACGTGAGGCTTGCCCCGGCGGTGGATGGGCGTGGTCTCGTGGACGTGGTGCGGCTTGTGGAGAAGAGGCTTGGGGCTGTGACGGGTGTCTCGGGCCGGGGCTCTGAGCTGCGGCTCGACCTGGACTGTGGCGCCGGTGGGCGTCTCTGTGGGGCTGTGCGCCGCCTTGCCTGCGGGGTGGCCGAGAGGCTTGGATGGGGTACTGTGGTCGCGGCCGTGGAGGCCGTGATGGGGGACGGGGACGCGGTGTGGAGGCTGCGGCTGGGCCGCTGCGAGCTGCTGGGCGAGCTGGACGGCAGGGATCTCGGGATCCTGCTGCGGGGCCTCATTCTAGCCATGAAGGAGCTGGGGCTCAGCCCCTCTAGGCTCGACGAGGACTACGACGTGTGGGCCGAGTGGAGGACCGGGTCCCGGCCCTGGAGCATGCATCGGCGTATGCTCTGCTACGGGTTCAGCTTCCCCCTCCTCGACGTGATTGAAGGGAGACTCCACGTATCCCTGCCCGCGCCGGAGGAGAGCGAGGAAGAGGAGGAGCTGCTCGAGCTGCTGGGTGAGCTGGAGGAAGAGGCTGTGGGCAGGTACTGGGACAACGGCTTCAGGATAAGCGCTGTCGACCCGTTCGCGCTGCTGCGCAGCCTCTGCCCGCGAGAGGCCGCGGGGATCCTGGAGAGGGCTGGGGAGGAGGTGGTGAAGATTCTGGAGGCGACGGGGTTTACCAGGGAGGAGCACGGTGTACTGGTGCTCGGCGATGGGACGCTAGTGGAGGTCAACTGCAGCGGCTACCTTGACGCCGACAACTGGGTCAAGATACACAGCGGCGACGAGAAGCGCGTCATGGAGGTCGCCAAGAAGCTGCTCCGCGGCTACTACGAGGAGAGGCTCCGGGAGGCCGCGGACGATAATATGCGGAGGGTCTACGAGGCGCTCCTAAAGGCTCTGGAAGAGGCTAAGAACATAAGGGATATTGTGGCCGCTGCCGAGGAGATACGGGAGGCCGCCGAGAGCATCTAAAGGAGTAGCCGGCGCCGCAGCCGGTTTCAACGGAGCCCCCACAGGCTCCCTCCCAACTCCGCCCCACCGTGCACCCCCACCTTACAGGCTCAGCGGTGACGGGTTTTCAGTGGCTAGCTGGGTCTGTTGAGGGCGGTAGACGTTGTGCTGCTTGAATACGCGGCTCCCAGGCTGAGGGCCGGGTTGCTGTGGACCGGTCTCCGGGTATGCGGGGGTGTGCTGCTCCTTCGCGCTGGGTGACGCTAGGGCCCTGGCGAGGGCTGCTGTGGGGCGTCGGCGAGCCTCCTATGCCACGGCGTCCCGGCTCCTAGCTCTTAGTGCTCCATGCCTCGGGGTTGTAGGCTGTGCACTCTGTGTCCTCGCCGGTGGAGACTATGGTGACGGGGACGCCTATGGCGTCCTCTAGCTCCTCTAGCCACTGCCTGGCCCTCCTGGGGAGCTGGTCCCAGCTCCTAATACACCTAGTTTCTGGGAACAGCTTGTCCAACTTGGTTACCGCCAGGTCTGTGGCGGTGTTTGCTCTGGCTGCTCGGCGGAGCATCCCGGTGTCCAGGGGGGCTGCTCTGCGGGGCCTGCCGGTGACGGTGCCGTACTCCGTCCAGCCCCTCCTGGCCGCCTCCTCTGGCGCCAGCTCTCCGGGGAGGGGGCCGGCACCGACCCTCGTCATGTAGGCCTTCGCCACCAGGACTATCCTGTCCACGTGCCTGGGGCCGAGGCCTAGCTCGCTGAGCGCCGCAGCGGCTGTGGTGTCGCGGCTCGTCACGTAGGGGTAGGTGCCGTGGTAGAGGCTGAGCCAGTAGCCCTGCGTAGCCTCGGCGAGCACCGTTTCGCCGCGGTCAAGCGCGTCCAGGAGGAGCTGCTGCGTATCCGCCAGGAGCCCCTGGAGCTCGGGGTAGCTGCGGGCGAGCCTTAGGCGGCGCAGCACGCGGTCAACCATGGCCATGCCTACGCCGGTGCCGGTGGAGCCTATCTCCTCCATGAGCCTCCTGTCTCTCTTCTCCCTCTCCACATGCTCCTCAGTGATTATCCCGGTCTGGTAGTCCACCTTCACGCGGTCTAGGACGCCGAGGCTCCGGGCCTCCCTGAGGAGGACTGCGAGGTGGACAAGGGCTCCCCGGGCTATGACTAGGAGGCTCCCCGGGCTGGTTACCGCTGCGGCCGGCAGGGCGCGCAGCTTCCACCTCTCCCCACGGTGGACAACCGTGTGGCCAGCGTTGGTTGCACCGGTGCGGGCCGCTATGCTCGGGGAGAGCAGGGCTGAGAGGCTGGCAGACACCTTTCCTTTGCCCTCGTCGCCGAAGAGGCCTCCCACCACCAGCACAAGGGGCACGGGGTTCCCAAGCTCTTTGGGTTCCACGGCTACGTGGGCCGCTGTTTTTAGTCTTGCCTACAACGGTGGAAGGAGCCGTGCTTCAACCAGTTGAGTGAAAATGCCGTGCCACGTGCTTATATGAGGAACAATGCTCCCTGATAGGAGCCCTGGGGTGTCTCCAGTGGCGGGGCCGCGTAAGAGCCTGCACCTGGTTCTGGTGGGCACCAGTGTGCTGCGGAACTCCTCCAGGCTCCTCGGCGGTGACTGTGGAGTGCTCGCCGGCCGCTGTGGTGACCCAAGGGCGCCGGAGCCTGAGACCTGCAGTAGGCTCCTCGGGGAGTGCCTCGGAGAGGCCGTCGAGCTGGTGGCCGAGAGGCCGGGGGTGCTGAGTGCGGAGCTAAACGCGATGGACTGGGTGCTAGCCAGCCGCTGCAGCGGCGTGGAGGAGGTTAGGCTCCTGGCGAGCGATACCGAGCCCGGCAGGGCGGCTGCGGAGATACTCCGCGGGGCCCTTGAGAAGCTCTGCCCCGGCGTGAGGACAGTAGTGGAGACCGTACCCGGGCTCGGGAGGAGGGAGGCAGGCTTCTGGCCCGGGCTAATAGACCTGGTCAAGACCGTGGTCGGGCACGCCAGGGAGGCCTACGGCAGGGGGCTTCTGGTCTACCTCAACGCCACCGGCGGCTTCAAGCCGGAGTCCGCCGCCGCCCTGCTAGCAGCCTCGGCGGCAGCACCCGTGACGGCCTACTACAAGCACGAGGCCATGAGGGAGACCGTGGTGCTGCCCCAGCTGCCGGTCACCGTTGACGCGGGGAGGCTCCGCGCAGCCATGAGCCTCCTCCACGCGGCCGCAGAGGAGGACGAGGTCGACCCCTGGGACCCTAGGTACGAGCAGATAGCCTGGATACTATGGTTCATGTACTCCTCCCATAGCTTCAGAACCAGGGATGGGAGGATAGTCGTGGACGAGAGGGCCAGGGAAACATTCAAGGTGTTAGCCTCTATATACGAGTACCTGGTTCGCCTGCTCTCATAGCATGCCTAGCAGTGCGTAGCCTCTATTATACAGTAGGGTACAGGCTCATAGCCATGCTCAACCTCCCTAGCCTTGTGCCGCAGCCCCGTCACGGCGTCAAGAACCGCAACCATCATGCCTCTTTCGATATGGCAGGCGCCATGGAGCCCCTGGGGCAGGCTGACGCACATGCTTGGAGGCTCAATGAGCTTGACCAGAGCCCTGGTGGGCTCGAACTTGAGGATCTGGGCTTTGCCGAAGCCCAGCTGCTCTAGTAGCCTAATATACTCCTCCAAAATTCTACGTCTTTTTACCTTCCCTCCGAGCCTAGACTTGACCTCCTCTACGAGCCCCATGCCTATCTTCTTCCCTAGATAGTAGAGTGGGGCTGCCGCGGCAGGCCCTACGAGGTCGTATATAGCCCAAACTATCGCCCCATATGCGCGAGCCGGCACAATGATAATTCTCTCATTGTCTAGGAAAACTTGGCCCACTTGAGGCCGGGTAAGCGACTCCATAGCAGGCACCTCTCTAAAACACGAGTTAACTATACTGCGTGACAGCGTTCCTAATCTCTCTGGTATTGAGGGTTGATATAAAGTTTCCATGAAATAAATCATATTAGGTGTTTTTTTTTTTTTTTTTTTTTTTTTTTTTTTTTTTTT